>CALWPP010000008.1 GCA_944383455.1 uncultured Peptostreptococcaceae bacterium | reverse complement strand
TTTATAAACTTTGGTAAAGTTTCTTTATTAAGAATATAATTACAATTTTTAGTTATTACTGGCCAATATTTTTTAATTTCTCTTTTTATAAAACTATTGTAGGTTAATATATTTAATTGTTCACTATATTTTAAATTAATCTTATTTATATATTCAAATCTCTTATTATTACTTTCAACTAAAAATAATATTTTGCTAGATTTATAGTTATTATCTATAATTAACTTTCCATATAAATCAATTGGATTCATAAATTTTCCTTTCTCAAAAATTTATTTTGTAGTGGTAATACTTAAAAATAATCGTATAAAGAAATATTTAATAAATAAATTATACAATAACAGAAATAAATGAAAAAGATGCTTAAAAAGCATCTTTTAAAAACTATTCTGATTTAACTCTAGTCCAAGCATCGTCATATAATTTTAAACTGTTATCATCTAAATTGATAAAAACTTCAGTATTTTTTAATACTTCATCACTTGGATAAGCTATTTCATTATTTTTTGTTTCTTCATCTAAAAGCTTAAATGCTTCTAAATTTGGTGTAGAATATCCTATATAATCTATATTTACTTTTGCATTTTCAGGCTCTAACATAAAGTTTATAAATTTTTCTGCTTCAAGTTTATTTTCTGCAGTAGTTGGAATTGCCATAACGTCTACCCATTTGTTAGTCCCTTCCTTTGGAATAGCATACGCTAAATTTTTATTCTCTTTTATTAAAGTAAGCGCATCTCCAGAGTAAACAATTCCCATACTAGCTTCTTCGCTAAGAAGTCTATCTTTTCCATCATCATTAACATATGCTTGAAGAAGTGGTTTTTGTTTTTTAAGTTCTTCTTCTGCCTTTTTTATTTCTTCTGGATTAGTTGAGTTTAAAGAGTATCCTAGTTTTTTAAGTGCTATACCAAAAGTATCTCTAACAGAATCTAGCATTTGAATTTGACCTTCATATTTAGCATTCCACATTATTTCCCAAGTATCCACTGGTTCTTTTACTAGATTTTTATTATAAAGTATTCCAAAAGTTCCCCACATATAAGGAACTGTGTATTTATCTTCTTTATCATATGAAGGATTTTTAAAGTTTGGATTTATATTTTTTATATTTGGTATATTATTATAATCAAGTGGTTGAAGCATATTTTCATTTATCATTTTTTCTGCCATATAATCTGATGGAAATACTAAGTCATAGTTAGAACTTCCACTTTTTATTTTTTGATACATAGCTTCATTAGTATCATAAGTTTCATAAACTATTTCTATTCCAGTTTCTTCTGTAAATTTATCAAGTAGACTTTCATCTATATAGTCTCCAACATTATAAATATTTAAAACTTCTTCTGACTTTTTGCCACTAGAACATCCAACTAAGCTTGATACAGTTAGTGATAAAATCACACTTAACGAAAGTAGTTTTTTTAATTTCATTTAAAAAACCTCCTAAATATTAGTTTCTTTATTTTTTGACTCTCTATTTGAAAGTAAAAGTAATCCTAAAACTACAACAAACATTATTGTTGAAAGTGCATTTATTTCTGGTCTTATTCCTCTTCTTGTCATAGAGTATATCTCTATTGATAAATTACTTACACCATTTCCTGCTGTAAAAAAACTTATAACAAAATCATCAATAGACATAGTAAATGCTATTAAAAGTCCTGATATTATTCCTGGCTTTATTTGAGGAAGAATTACTTTTCTTAGTGCATACATAGGAGTTGCTCCTAAATCCATTGCAGCCTCCTCTATATTTGGAGGTAATTGCTTTAGTTTTGGTAATACTGAAAGTATAACATATGGAATATTAAACATTACATGAGAAATTAGCATAGTATTAAATCCAAAATCCATATTTATAAATGTAAAAAGTATCATAAGAGAAACACCAGTTACAACATCAGGATTTAATATAGGAAGATAATTTACATTTAATAGTATATTTTTAAATGAACCTTTTCTCATTTTGTATATTCCTATTGCTGTTATAGTTCCAAATATTGTTGCTATAACTGATGAAACTATTGCAATTAAAACTGTATAATAAAGCGCTGATAATATTCTTTCATTTTCAAAAAGGCTTTTATACCAATCAAGTGTAAATCCGCTCCATTTTGACATAGACTTTGAATCATTAAAAGAAAATACAGCTAAAACTGCTATTGGTGCATATAAAAATATAAAAACCAAAGTTAAATAAATATTAGATGTTAATTTCTTTAAAATAGGAATCCTCCTCCTTCTTTATCAGAGTCTTTGTCAAATTTAGACATAATTGCCATAGATATAAGTATTACTATCATCATCAAAATTGATACAGTAGAACCAAAGTTTTTATCTCCTGTAACCATAAACTGTTGTTCTATTAGGTTACCTAAAAGCATAAATTGCCCCCCACCTAAAAGTTTTGGTATAACAAAAGTTGATACTGCTGGCATAAATACCATAGTAACTCCTGATGCTACACCTGGTAAACTAAGTGGAAATATTACTTTAGTAAATACTTGAAATTTATTAGCTCCTAAATCGTGTGCAGCATTTATTAAATTTTGATCCATTTTTGAAAGTACTGTGTAAATAGGAAGTACCATAAATGGTAAAAAATTATAAACCATACCAAGTAAAACTGCTGTATCAGTATATAATATATTAATCGGTTCAAATCCAAGTGAAGTTATAAAAGTATTTATTATTCCATTTTTACCTAAAATGGCTGCCCAAGCATAAGTTCTAAGTAAAAAATTCATCCACATAGGTAGTATAAATAAAAGTATTACTGTTCCTCTTTTTGATATATCCATTTTAGATATTATATAAGCTACTGGATAACCAAAAATTAAACATAAAACTGTTGATATAAAAGCTAAATTAATAGACCTTATAAATATTTTTATATATGCATCTTCTAAAAATATTTTTTGGAAATTTTCAAGTGAGAAAGTATACTCTCCTCCATCAAACTTTGTAAATCCAAAAAATAAAATTAAAAAAAGAGGAACAATTATAAAAATTAAACTCCATATTACGTATGGATAAGCCAAATAAGAAGTTTTATCTTTTTTCATTATTCACCACTCACCTTTTTCATTATGTGAATATCTTGAGGATATATATTCATTCCTAAAGTACTTCCAACTTCTGCATTTTTAGTATTATGAATTAACCAAATTCTATCATTTTCTTTTACAGTTATTTCATAGTGAACACCTTTAAATACAGAGCTTATTACTTTTCCGCTTAATATTCCTTCTTTTTCATCAACCATTTTTATATCTTCAGGCCTTATAACTACTTCGATTCTTTCATTTTGTTCAAATCCTTTATCAACACACTCAAATTCCTTATCACAAAAACTAACTTTAAAATCCTCTATCATAACGCCATCAAAAATATTACTCTCTCCAATAAATCTTGCAACAAAAGAGTTTTTAGGTTCATTATAAATATCTTCTGGAGTTCCCATTTGTTGAATTTTACCTTTATTCATAACTACAATAGTGTCAGACATACTTAAAGCCTCTTCCTGATCGTGTGTTACAAATATAAAAGTTATTCCTAATTTTTGTTGAATTTTTTTAAGTTCTGTTTGCATCTCTTGTCTTAATTTTAAATCAAGTGCTCCTAAAGGTTCATCAAGAAGTAAAACTTTTGGCTCATTAACTAGGGCTCTAGCTATTGCAATTCTTTGTTGTTGTCCACCACTTAAAGAGTCAACACTTCTTTTTTCGTACCCTTCAAGACTTACAAGTTTTAGCATTTCTTTTACTTTTTTATCTATTTCTTCTTTAGGTAGTTTTTTTATTTTTAGTCCAAAGGCAATATTTTCATAAATATTCATATGAGGAAATAATGCATACTTTTGAAAAACAGTATTTAATTGTCTTTTATGTGGTGGTAAATCGTTTATTTCATTTCCTTCAAATAATACTTCTCCACTATCTGCATATTCAAAACCTGCTATTATTTTTAAGGTAGTAGTCTTTCCACAACCTGATGGACCAAGTAAAGTTAAAAATTCATTTTTTCTTATATTTAAGTTAAGATTATCTAGTATTGTTAAGTCATCATAAGATTTATTTATATTTTTTAATTCTATTATGTTATCTACCAATTAAATCACCTCTTTGCTAAAATGATGGTGGTGTACTTACCCAAATTATTTTTACATTAGTCTTTCCTGCATTTGATATGTAATGATTAGCTCTTGGCTTAAAGTAAAAACTTTCTCCCTTTTTAACTTTACTTTTTTTATTTCCTAAATGTAGATAAATAGAGCCAGACAATACATATCCAAACTCTTCACCTTCGTGTGGTTTTTCTTCTTTATATCTTCCACCCTCTTTTAAAGTTAAAATTATTGGCTCCATATCATTTTTTTGGGAATTTGGTACTAGCCACATAAGTTCATATCCTAAGTCACAATCTTCAGTTTCAAACATATCATCTTTTTTAAATGTTATTTTTTCATTATCCATATCATTAAAAAACTCTTTTAAATTAGTACCAAGTATTTCAAGTATATCTATAAGTGTTGCAATAGATGGAGATGTCAAATTATTTTCAAGTTGAGATATAAATCCCTTTGAAAGTTCACATCTATTAGCAAGCTCTTCTTGGGTGAGTTGCTTTTCTATTCGCATCCTTTTTATCTTACTTCCTATATCCATAAAGCCTCCGATTATTAAAATAACTAAACACAATGTTTATAATCACTAAACAACATACACTATTATATAAAATAAATTAAATTACTTCAATACTTTTTATACTATATTTTACAAATTATAATTTATATATGTATTATATATTTTTAGTTTATGATATTATATATGAGTTAAGTTTACTAATAAGGAGATGATTATTTGATAAAAATAGGTGATTTTAATAAATTAGAAGTTAAAAGAAAAACTGACTTTGGTTATTTTTTAGATGGAAAAACTAATAATTCAAAGGATGATATACTTCTTCATAAAAAATTAACTAATAAAAATAAATTAGAAATTGGAGACTTTGTAGATGCATTTATTTATATAGATTCTGAAGGTAGAAAAACTGCAACACTTATTCCACCTAAAGTTAAAGTTAATGAAATAGGATATTTGAAAGTTGTGGCGCACACAAAAATAGGTAGCTTTATAGATATTGGTCTTCAAAAAGATATTTTAATTCCATTTAAGAAAAAAACTTACGACCTTATAAAAGGAAATAGATATTTATTTTATATTTATCTTGATAAAACAAATCGTCTTGCAGGAACTACAGATATAGATGAATTTTTAACTACTGACCATAACTATAATATAGGTGATGTTGTAACTGGAGTAATTTATGGTTTTCAAACAAATAACTCGGCTTGTGTTTGTGTTGATAATAAATTTGCTGGAGTTATTTTATATAACGAATATTATGAAGACATTAAAGAAGGAGATAAGTTAGATCTTAAAGTAATAAAAATTTATGAGGATGGTAAACTAGGTCTATCACCAAGAAAAGTAAGAAAAGAAGAGCTAGATGATGTTGAAAGCTTAGTTATTAGTTATTTACAAGGAAATGATGGCTATATGAGATTTAATGATAAATCAAATCCAGATGAAATTTCAACAGTATTTAAAACTAGCAAGAAAAACTTTAAAAGAACTCTTGGAATACTAATGAAAAAAGGAATTATATATCAAAACGAAAATGGTACTTATCTAAAATAGAGTTTTATAAAAATAACCCCTAAAGAAAATTATTTTCTCTAGGGGTTATTTTTATATTTCTCTTGTGTTGTATTTTAACCACTCTTTTTCACATTCATTTAAAAATGGTGATATTTTTTCAAATACTTTTTTATGATAATTATTTAAAAATTCTATTTCATCTTTAAGCATTAAAGTTTTATCTACTAAATCTAAATCTATTGGTGCTAAAGTTAATGTTTCAAATTCCATAAATTGTCCATATTCATTCTTTTCACACTTTTTAGTTAATAAAATATTTTCAATTCTTATTCCATATTCTCCTTTTAAATAAAATCCTGGTTCGTTGCTTGAAGTCATCCCCTCTTCTAAAATACAACTATCATTTCTTTCAGGAACAACTTTCCATCTAAAACCGTTTGGTGGCTCGTGAACATTTAGAAAATACCCTATACCGTGTCCTGTCCCATGATTATAATCGGTAAAATTATCCCACATAGGCCCTCTAGCTAAGATATCTAAATTCATACCTCTACAACCATACATAAATTTTGCCTTAGAAAGCCTAATCATACCTCTTAAAACATTTGTAAAATTCTTTTTCATGTCATAAGTTACATCACCAAGTGCTATTGTTCTTGTTATATCTGTAGTTCCATCTAAGTATTGACCACCAGAGTCAATTAAGTAAAGTCCTTCTTTTTCTAATTTGTAATTATTTTCATCAGTAGCCCTATAATGAACTATTGCTCCGTGGTCTTTATATGCTGAAATAGTTGAAAAACTTGGCTCTATAAAGTTTTCTTGTTCTTTTCTTAAACTTTCTAATTTATCACTTGCACTAATTTCTGTTATATCAATTTTATCTACATTACTTTTTATCCAGTAAATAAATTTAGTAACTGCTACTCCATCTTTTATATGACATTTTCTTAAATTTTCAATTTCTATATTATTTTTAATTGCTTTAAATAATATAATTGGATTTTTATCTTCTATTTTTCTTACATTTTTAGGAATATTTTTATAAATAGAATAATTTATTTTTTCCAAGTCTATTAAAACCACTTCATCTTTTTCTATATTTTTGATAAATTCATAAACTTCATTATATTTTTTTATTTGTACATTTTCTTTTTTAAGTTCATCTATTATTTTTTTATCTAATTTACAATTATCAATAAATAAAATAACATCATCAAGTCTAACTACTGCATAAGATAGTACAACAGGATTAAAATTAATATCCCTTCCTCTTAAATTAAAAAGCCAACAAATATCATCTAAACTAGCTATTATATGAGTAGTCGCTTTTTTATTTACCATTTCAGTTCTTAGTCTTTCTAGTTTGCTTTTAAAAGTTTCACCAGAATATTTTGTATCAAGTAAAAATGCTTTTTCTTTTGGAAGTGATGGTCTATCTTCCCAAATTTTATCTATTAAATCTTGTGAGTATTTTATAGATACATTTTTAAACTCTAATTTTTTAAATAAATCAAGCCCTTCTTTTGCACTAAATACTCTCCCATCAAATCCTAGTGTAGAGTTTTTACTCATATTTTCGATTAGATACTCATCTAAAGTAGGTACATTTTCTTCGCCCATTTTGTAAAGTTTAATATAAAAATTTTTTAATTCTTCTTCAGCTTGAATAAAATACCTTCCATCAGTCCAAAGTATAGCATCATATTTTGTTATTAAAATAGTTCCTGCTGAACCTGTAAACCCCGATATAAATTTTCTAGCTTCAAAGTATTCTCCTACATATTCGCTTTGATGAAAGTCAGATGATGGAACTATGTATGCATCAATATTTTCTTTTTCCATTAATAATCTTAAATTTTCAATTCTTTTATTAATCATTTTTTACTCCTATTTTAACTAATAATTTTTATTTAAATGTATTAATTTATAATATAAGTATAAATTTGTATTTATTATACTATAAAGCTTTTTATTAGTCTTTTAGTTTTAATAAAAAAGGTCAATCAAATATAAAATTGATTAACCTTAAATAAATGGATTATAAAATCTTGAATTATTAACAAAAACCATAACTATGGATACTACTAATAAAATTATAAATAAAAATATTGATAAATAATCATTTTTTGAAAAATCTTTTTGATTATACCAAGTTCTTTTTTTATCTTTTCCAAATGCTCTAAGCTCCATTGCAAGACTTATCTTATCAATTCTTTCTAAACTTGAAAAAATAAGTGGTGTTAAAATAGAAGATGCATTTTTTATTCTTTTTGATAACTTTTCATTTTTAGACATATCGATTCCTCTAGCTTGTTGTGCAAAAGAAATATCTTTATAATCTCTTTGAATATCTGGTATATATCTAAGTGCAATAGATACAGAATAAGATGCTTTATAACTAACTCCTATTTTATTAAGTGAAGATGCAAATTCACTTGGCTCTGTTGTAAGTATAAAAAGTAGTGCAAGTGGAATTGTAGCAAAATATTTTAAAATAACATTAAATTGATAAAATAATTGCTCTTTAGTTACTTTGTATGGACCAAATATCTCAAATAAAACTGTTTCACTATTATATATTTTAACTCCCTCATATGGAGAAAATATAAATATAAATATTGTATTTAATAGTAAGAAAAATAAAATAAAATAAACTACTAATGAAACTTCTTTAAATTCTATCTTAGATAATTTAAAGGAAAAAATACCTATAAAAAACATAGATATTAAAACTCTCGTATCGTAAGTTATCATAACTGCTAAACTAAAAAGTAAAAAACAAATTAACTTAGTAGCACCGCTTAATTTATGAATAAAAGAGTCCTTTTTTACGTATGAAAGCATTTCACTCATATTTTCCTTACCTTTCTATCATAATCTATAAATTTATTTATAAATTCACTAGTATTATTTATTCCACATTCTATTGATAATTCTTGAAGTGATGTTTCTTTTAAATTTGCCTTTTTTATAACTTCTTTATCTGTAAGAATTTTAGATGGAGTATCACTTTTTATATTTTGACCATCAACTACAACTATAACATTATTAGTATACTCAATCATTAAGTGCATATCGTGAGTTATCATTATTATAGTTACCCCTTTTTTATTAAGTTCAAGTAAAAACTCCATAATCTCTGTATAATGCTTAAAATCTTGACCTGCTGTTGGCTCATCTAAAATTATAACTTCTGGATTTAAAACTAAAATAGATGCTATAGTTACTCTTTTTCTCTGGCCATAGCTAAGTGCACTTATTGGCCATTTCCTATATCCATAAAGACCACATATTTTTAAAGTTTCATAAACTCTTTCTTTAACTTTAGATTCATCTATTCCTCTTACTCTAAGTCCAAATGCAACTTCATCAAAAATCATAGTTTGAGAAATCATTTGATTTGGATTTTGCATAACAAAACCAATCTTTTTAGACCTCATTTTTATGGTTTTATTTTCTATATTTTCTCCATTAAATAATATTTCTCCGCTACTTGGTTTATAAAAACCACAAATTAGCTTTGATATAGTTGATTTTCCTGCTCCATTTTTTCCAGCTATCGCAACCATATCGCCTTTGTTTATTTTAAATGATATATTATTTAAAATTTGCTTTTCTTCACTATATGAGAAATTTACATTTTTAAATTCTAAGATAGTATTTTCTTTACACTCTTTTTCTTCTTTTTTTGTATTATCAAACCAAGACTTTATTTTTTCTTTGTAATTTTCTTCTTTTAAAGACTTAGTAATATCATACCCAGCATATTTAAGTGCACTAATGTATAATGGTTCTCTAATACCAACTTTTTTTAGTATATCACTTTTTAGTAACTCTTCTGGTGATAAGTCTGCTACTATTTCTCCTTTATCAATAACTATTACTCTATCTAAATCACAACTAAGAACATCTTCTAATCTATGTTCTATTATAACCACAGTTTTATTATGATTTTTTTGTATTTCATCTATTAATTTCATAGCATTTTTACCAGTTAATGGGTCTAAACTTGCTAGTGGCTCATCAAAAAGTAAAATACTAACATCATCAACTATAACTCCAGCTAAACTTACTCTTTGCTTTTGTCCTCCTGATAATTTATAAGGAGAAGAATTTATCTCATCGTAAATATTTACTTTTTTAGAAGAATCTTTTACTATTTGTTTCATCTCATCTTGATTTACACAATAATTCTCTAGTTTAAATGCAATATCCTCACCAACTGTAAGCCCTATAAATTGACTATCTGGGTCTTGAAGAACTGTTCCTACTATTTTTGATAAATCAAATATATTCTTATTTTTTATATCTTCACCATCAATTTTTAAACTTCCACTTATTTCACCTTTATGATAAAAAAGTCCTATCCCATTTAAACAACTTGATAATGTACTTTTCCCAGAACCCGATGGTCCAACTATAAGTACTTTTTCACCTTCATAAATAGTTAAATTTATATTTTTTAACGTATGAGTACTTTGAGATTTATATTTAAAGCTAAAGTTATCAAACTCGATGATTTTCTTTTTCATATATTTCTCCTTATCTAATCTTCATCAACCTCTAAACTCCCATCACTTACTCTTGATTTTGAATAAGCAAATAATATTAAACTTCCTAAAATTCCAACAGTTATCATATTTGATATTCCACCAACTATTCCTTGAAGATAAACCTTATTAGAAGGCTCTGCATAAATAAATACATCAAGAGTTGGTGCAACTAAAAACCAAGCAATAGCATTTGCTATTATTTGAGATATATTAAACTTAATTAATTTTGATTTATCTAATTTTCCCTCATTTAACTTAAATTTATTTCCTAAAAATCCAATAACAAGTCCAACAACTCCAGACGCTATAACCCAACTAAACCACGGCATTCCATAAAATATCAAATCTTTAAGTGAATGACCTATAAACCCTATTAAAAATCCAGCAACTGGACCATATAAAACTGCCATTAATGCTAAGTATGCATAAGCAGTTTCTATATTAGTATTTGGAACACCACTTGGAATAGAACCAAACCTACCTAAAACTAAAAATACTGCTGCTCCAATACCTATAGCAACAATAGTCTTTATTGAAAAACTATTTTCCTTCAATTAAATATCCCTCACTTTTGTAGTTTTATTTTATATAAATACAAATCTTAGTATAAATTTTATAACGAAAATTGTCAATAAAAGTACTATTTAGTTAACGAAACTTAAAATATTAAAGTCTACCTTTTTTCTTCTTACTACTATTTTTTCTTGAGCTATTATTTGATATATTTATTTTATTTTTTGATTTTTTCATATCTTTCAATCTCTTACCGTTTTTATTATTCCTATCATTAAACCTTCCAGCTTCTTTTGATTTAATTAAACATTTTGGTCCATATCCTATTAAATCATGTCTTTCAGCTTTAGTTAAAGCTTCATAAACTAAGTCATAATTTCTAGGCGCTTTATATTGAAGTAGTGCTCTTTGCATAGCTTTTTCAAGTTTTGATTTTGGTACGTAAACTTCCTTCATAGTAAATGGATCAATCCCTGTATAAAACATTGATGTTGATAATGTTCCTGGAGTAGGATAAAAGTCTTGTACCTGCTCTGGTTGATATCTAATATCTCTTAAATATTCTGCAAGTTCAATTGCAGTATCTAAAGTAGAACCTGGGTGAGAAGACATTAGATACGGTATAATATATTGTTCTTTTCCAAGCTGTTTATTTATATCAAAAAACTTTTGTCTAAATCTATCATAAGTATCTCCAGCAGGTTTTTGCATATATTCAAGAACTTCTTCTGATATATGCTCAGGTGCAACCTTTAACTGACCACTAACATGATGTTCTATTAACTCCCTCATAAACTTATTACTATTTTTATCTGCCATAACATAATCATATCTTATACCAGACCTTACAAATACTTTCTTTATCTTTGGCAATTTTCTAACTTTCCTTAAAAGTTCTAAATATTCACTGTGATCAACATCTAAGTTTTTACATGGGCTTGGATGAAGACATTGTTTCTTTTTGCATCCTCCAAGTCCTTCTGTAACTTGCTTTTTACAAGCTGGTTTTCTAAAGTTTGCAGTAGGACCACCAACATCATGTATATATCCCTTAAAGTCCGGTAAAGTAGTTATATATTTTGCCTCTTCGATTATAGATTCTTGGCTTCTACTTTGAACTGCCCTACCTTGATGAAAAGTTATTGCACAAAAAGAACAACTTCCAAAACATCCTCTTGAGCTTACTATTCCAAACTTAACTTCTTCAATAGCAGGTATTCCACCATCTTTTTCATAAATTGGATGATAGGTTTTTTGATATGGAAGTGCATAAACTCTGTCAAGTTCTTCTCTATTTAATGGTACTTCTGGTTTATTTTGTACTAAATACTTATCTCCATGCTTTTGAACAACAGTCTTTCCTCTGAATGGGTCTTGTTCATCATGTTGAAGTTTAAATGCTTTTGAATACTCAATCTTACTTTCACAAATTTTTTTGTATGAAGGTATTTCAACATAATCATCGTAAATTTCTTCGATAGTATCTGCCATATAGCAAGTTCCATTTATATGCCTTATATATTTTGGGTCAAATCCATTATTTAAACTATCAGCAACTTCTACAATTTGCTTTTCGCTCATTCCATAAACTAATATATCTGCACCGCTATCTACTAGTATAGATTTTCTTACTTTATCTGACCAATAATCATAATGTGCAAATCTTCTAAGACTTGCCTCTATTCCACCTATTACTATCGGAATATTTTTGTAAGCTTCTCTTATCCTATTACAATAAACTATAACCGCTCTATCAGGTCTGTATCCCATTTTACCACCTGGAGAATACATGTCTTTATCTCTTTGTTTTTTGCTAACAGAGTAATGGTTAACCATAGAGTCCATATTACCAGAATTAACTAAAAAACCCAGTCTTGGTCTCCCAAGCTTCATAAAATCATCAATATTTTTCCAGTTTGGTTGTGCAATTATACCAACTTTATACCCAGCATCTTCTAATACTCTTGATATAATTGCAGTTCCAAAACTATGATGGTCGACATAAGCATCTCCTGTAACTAACACAAAGTCACATTCTTGCCATCCTCTATCAATCATATCTTGTTTAGATATTGGTAAAAATTTATTCTTCATAATATCACCTACTCTTTCGTATCATTAAATGATTTTACCACAAATACAAAACTTTATTCAAGTAATGTAAAAGGACTAAATCAAAAGATTTAGCCCTTAAAAAATTAAGCTTTAAATATTGTATTTCCTTGCTTTATAGTTTCTAAAACTTTTATTTCTTTTAAATTGTTAGTATCTACTTCAAGTGGATTTTTATCTAATATAACAAAGTCAGCATATTTTCCTTCTTCTATACTTCCTTTTATATCTTCTTCAAAATATTGGTAAGCACCATTTATAGTAACAGCTTTTATAGCTTCCATAACTGGTATTCTTAATTCTTCACCTAATACTCTACCACTTTGAGTTTTTCTATTAACCGCGTTGTGTATAGCTAAAATCATATTTGGCATTTTTACTGGTGGATCTTGGTGTAAAGTAAAGTTCATTCCTCTATCTAATGCCCACTTAGCTGGACTTAAATGATTGGATCTTTCTGGTCCAAATACTGATTCATAATGATAATCTCCCCAGAACCATATATGATCTAAGAAGAATGTTGGTATTATACCTAATTCTTTCATATCATCTAATTGGTCTTCTCTTACAGTTTGAGCGTGAACCATAACAGGTCTTAATTCTGTTTTATTTCCTGTTTCTTCTAAAGCTCTTCTATAACATCTTATAAACTGATCTCCAGCAGCATCTCCATTTGTATGAACATTTACTTGTATATTTCTTTCTATACAACCTTTGAAATATTCAGTAACAACTTCGTCTGGCTGAGTACCATATCCACAGTAATCTTCACTTTCCCCAGCTGGTACTTCATGATACGGCTTAGTTAACCAAGCAGTTTTACCTTGTGGAGAACCATCTAACCAAGTTTTACCACCTAGTAGTTTATAATGATTAAAATAATTTCTCTTTGGAGTTTTTTCATCTTTTAGTAAATCAAAAGTAACTTGTTGAACTGCAAATCCAACTATATCCATTTTTAATACGTTAGCTTGAGCAGCACCCATTAATAATTGGTTCATACCCTTATCAACACTTGCATCTTGAGAAGTTGTTATACCATAACCTGCATATATATCTTGTGCTTTTGATATGCAAGACATTAAAGTTTCAAATGAAGGAGTTGGTATAGCTTTTTTTACCTCTGGATCAAGACAAGCATTTTCTTCTAAAACTCCATTTGGTTCTTTTGAGTCAGGAGAAACAGTTCTTACAACCCCACCTTCTGGAACTCTATAGTTATCTCCAACATATCCCATAAGCTCTAATCCTTTAGAGTTAGCAACTGCTATATGTCCTGAAGCATGAGATATAAACATTGGTATATCACTTGAAATTTTATCTAAATCAAACTTAGTTGGATGTTCTTCACCTTCAAATCTAGTGTTGTCATATCCAAATCCGATTAACCACTCACCTTCTTTTGGAGGGTTATTTTTTAGCTTATTATTAAGCGCATTCATAAATTCTTCTTTAGAATTGCACTCTGATAAATTTACTATCATTAAAGTTTGAGCTATTGCTACTATATGACCGTGAGGATCTATAAATCCTGGTAAAAGAGCTTTACCTTCTAAATCAATTTTTTCAGTATTTTCATCAGATAAAGCTAATATTTCATCATTAGTTCCAACAGATTTTATTATTCCATCTTCAACTAAAACAGCTTCTTTTATTGACTCATTTTTGTCAACAGTAACTACTTTTCCATTAAAATAAATCTTTTTCATTTTAATCACCTTTCCAAAACGGTTTTAAATTTATGTAAAACCACCCATTAATGATAGATTAATCAAAAATGGGTAGTTTTATAGCAAATATTATTATGTTATCTTTTAAATTGTTCCCAATGCTTAAATGTAAATACAGCTAAAGCTGTTACGTTTATACCACAAAGAACAAATAATAATAAGTCAACTGCTTCAAATACAACATTAGCTCCAAATACTGCTAAAGTACCCGCTAAAACAACTAATCCTAAATATATTGCTATATTCTGATTTATTGGATTTTGCTTAAATAACTTTGTCATATA
The DNA here is from genome assembly GCA_944383455.1 of uncultured Peptostreptococcaceae bacterium. Taxonomy (GTDB): domain Bacteria; phylum Bacillota; class Clostridia; order Peptostreptococcales; family Peptostreptococcaceae; genus JAGHEK01. Next base: position 63,456 of record CALWPP010000008.1, on the reverse strand, counting down.
GTAATAAGAACCTAATATTGTTGTTAATGCTGATAAAACTGTAAATGCTGATAAAACTATAAGACCAAATATTCCAACAACGTGCTCAGCAGTTGAGAAATATCCTGCTAATCTTTGAACTGTTGAAGCTGCAGCCCCGTTTTCATCAACTAACATTAATGTTCCTGCATGTACACCATAAGATGCTATATATGAAGTTACAACTATAGAAACAAAAACTGTAACAGCTGTTGGTAATAAAGATATCATAGCTGCTTCTCTTGGCTCTGTATCAGCTTCTTGAGCTGCCATTGCTAATGCTCCAAGACCTGTTTCTGCAGTTTGTAAAACTTTTTGCATACCTAATATAAGCCCTAAAGGAACTCCAAACATTGCTCCTACTGGGTTTGATAACCCTTGAATCATTCTGTCGAAAAACACTGGTATATAGTCACTAGTTTTAATTACAAACATAGTAAAGAATATGAAATATCCTATAACAGCAGTACCTATCATATAAGTCATTGCATTCATGAATAACTCATGCTTTTTAGATAAAACTAAAGCCGCAACAACTAATATTACTGGAATAACTATAAATAAATATCTTTGAACTAATGAAAGTTTCATTCCAAATTTATCAGTTAATATAGTAGCAGCAACTGAATCTATACCACTAAATTGGAAACCTCCAAATCCGAAAACTGCAAGTGCAACGAATGCTACTGCATATAATTTTCCTAAACTTGGGTGTAATAAAGAAGATATATATTCCTTTGGAGTTTTCTTCATTATTTTTGAGTTTAAAGTTTCAGAATAAGAAACTGGTAACATTACAGCAGAACCTATTAAAGCCCATATAGCCATTGATTCTATAAATGGTTGTCCATTTGCTGATAATTTCGATAAGGCACCTAAAACCCCTATTATAGCTCCTGTACCTATCATAGCCCCTAAAGATATAGACGCTGGACCTATAACGTTTTTAATATTTAATTTTGAAGCGCTAGTAGCTTGCTTTTGAATAATAAATATTGTCCTAATAGACATAGTAGCACCAACAATTAGCATAAATGGAATGAACACAGGCCAAACAGCTTCTGATATTGCTGTTATTGCATGTTCAAGTTGTAATAAAATATCGTGCATTCTCATCTTCCTTTCCGTTATTAAAATTAATTTTAAAATAATTGCTTTACCACTTTAATTTTCGACAAAATACTTTAATTTTTGTACGTAAAGTATTATCTTTTTTTTTGTCTAAAAAGTCAATTCAATATTTGTTATATTTTTTGCAAAATTCAATTTTTTCAAATTTATATTCTAAATTATTTATTCTTATATGCGTTTACTACATCGGTGTATAATAAAGTCTTATCAATTTTTTGTACTATTTCTTCTTTTTTGTGTACAGGTAATTCATTTTTATTAGACCATAGATATTCAAAAAACTCATCACATACATTTTTAAAGTGATTATCCTTAATTATTGCATAATCATAACCGTTATCTTCTGGATATATTTTTGCTATTTTTAAATCTTTTGATAGATATATAGTAGAGTTTTTGTAGTCTTTAAACTCCTCAATAAAGTATCCTTCTATAAGCTTTATTTGTATCTTAGAGTTATTATCTTCTAGTATACTTTTTATATAATTTACATGTCTTTTAACTTGAGATTGATTAAGGTTTATTTGATTATTAAAAAAATTCACTTCTCCTGTAGTTATATATTTGATTAGTTCTTTTTCATATATTAAAACTTTCATTTCAGAGTTATACGTTACATTTTGTAAAAACATATTCACCTTTTTTAAATCAGATATTATATCCTTATCATCTTTAAAAACTTGATTAGATATTTCATCAAAAAGGTCCTCTGGCATAAAAAACTCATTAATATATCCAATTAATAATCTTAAATCATTTCCCATAATATACTGAAGACATACTTTTTCTTTTATATAGTTTTCTTTTTTTATGTTATAAACTATTTCTTTAGCCTTTGACAATCTAAGTTCATCAAGTGTATTATAGGCATCATCTATTACACTTTTCTTTCTTGACATATTAGTAAATAAACATCTTTTATCTTTTGTAAATGTAGCAGTATGAAACATTACTCCTTTTATGACAGATATTATTAGTCCTTGGTCTATATCACAGTTATATACTTTAAAATTCATATTTGAATGAGTAGTTATCATATTTATAATAGACATTGTATTAAAAACTATATCATCATTTTCACCTTCAAACCCAAGAAGTAAACTTACTCTTATATCCTTTTTATCAGAAATTGAAGATAAAACATTTTTCATATTTGAAATAACTACTTTATCATTATCATTAAGTCCATAAATATTATGAAATATTATCATATCTAATGTTTCAGATTTTTTTATGTAGCTTTCAACATATCTTGATAAATATTGTTTCCTAAGCCTTGGATTAATATGTATTATGCTATTATAATTGTCCTCTGAGTTAGTTTTTTGATATATGTTTGGTATAGTATTTTCGGCTGAGTTCATATATGATTCTCTTAGAGAATATTCTAAGTAACTTTTTAATTCATTATCATTTTTTATTTCTGTATCTATTTCAAAATATTGCTTTAATTCTTGTCTAGATAATTCATTTAAACTATTTACTATAAACTCTGATGCTATCTTACAGATGTTAGATATATTCTTTTGAGTAGGTAGATTTTTTCCATTTACCCATTTACTTATGTAAGAAATATCATATCCCAGTTCTTTTGCTAGCACACTTTTTTTCTGATTCGAGAGATACAAAAGCTTTTCTAATAATTGACCAAAAGTCATATTTTTCATGTATCTACCTCCTAACTTTATTTTTTAACGTTATATTATAAATTATACTTGATGTTAAAAATTTTTCAATATTCTACATTTTTTGATTATAATTTTTGAATTTTATTTGAATTAATTGATTCATTTTTTCTATATTTGAATTTTAAAAATTACTTATATTATAATAAATTTAAAACATAAAAATACACCATAACTATTAAATAATTATGGTGTATTAAATATTATTTATCTAGTTTATTAAGTGTGTCAATAAAGTACTCCGGTAAACCCGAATTAAACTCTACATAACTTTTTTTAGTTGGATGAATAAATCCAAGCTTTCTTGCATGAAGTGTTTGACCTTCAATTTTAAATTTATTATTTTTTGGTCCATATATACTATCACCTAAAAGAGGATGATTTATACTCATAGAGTGAACTCTTATTTGATGTGTTCTTCCAGTTTCTAAAGTAGCTTTCATATATGTAAAATTTTTAAATCTTTTTATTACTTCAAAATGAGTAATAGCTTCTTTTCCATCTTTTACTATTCCCATTTTAAGTCTATCCTTAGGATTTCTTCCTATTGGTTTATTTACAGTTATTTTATCTTCTTTAACTACTCCGTGACAAATAAACTCATATTCTCTAGTTATTGAATGATCTTTTAATTGACTTGCTAAAAAATTATGAGAATTATTATTTTTTGCAATCATTAAAAGTCCTGACGTATCTTTATCTATTCTATGAACTATTCCAGGTCTTATAACTCCATTTATTGATGATAAATTATCCTTGCAATGATAAAGAATTGCATTAACAAGAGTATTATTATAATTTCCAGGAGCAGGGTGCACAACCATTCCTTTTTCTTTATTTACTATAAGCAAATCACTATCTTCATAAATAATATTTATATCTATATTTTCAGGAGTAACTTCTAAAACTTTTGGTGAAGGAATTTGAATAACCACCTTATCATATTCTTTAACTATATATTTTGCTTTCTCTTTTTTATTATTTACTATTACCTTTTCTTCTTTTATTATTTTTTGAATATAACTTCTTGACATATCATTTAACTGATTTGAAAGGTAAATATCTAATCTATCTCCCTCATCTTCTTCAGTTACTAAAAATTCTTTACTATTGTCCATTTTCTACCTCATTAGTTTTACCTTCAAAATATATTATATATATACATAAAATTATAGTACCAATAACAACAAAAATATCAGCCACATTAAAAACATAATCCCAAATAAACCTAAAGTCAAAATAATCTACTACAAATCCAAGTCTTAATCTATCTATTAAATTTCCTATCGCACCAGATACTAAAAGAATAATACCAACCTTACCTGTTATGTGAACTTTATTTTTACTCAAATAATAAAGTCCATATATTGATGAAATTAGTGCTACAACTACAAATATCAATTGATTATTTTGAAACATTCCAAATGCAGCTCCACGGTTTTCTACATAAGTCAAATGAAAAATATTTTCAATAATAGGAATACTCCCCACATCTTTTAAGTAATTAAGAGCCCATAATTTTGATAGTTGGTCAATTACTAAAAGCGCAAAAATAATTAAAATCGTAATTAACATAAGTCACTTCCAATACTTTTTATATGATTATACATAAGTTTTATATTTAACAAAATATATTATTGACCTCTATACTGGTCTACAATATTTATTATATCTGCTATATACTGACCTATTATAGGTAAGTTTACCCAGCTTGTAACTATATAAACCGCAATTGCAGCTAAAAATGTAAATCCTATTGCTTGACCAAATCCTTTTCCAAGCCCTGCAACAAAATTTATAATAAAAAGTCTTCTTTTACTATCAGTTAGCATCATATACTCTCTTACTCTACTTCTTTCGATTATTAGTATTAATCTTTCTAGGTATCTTTTTATTAATACTAAGTTTTCAGCATTTTGACTTTCTGAGAATTCATTTATAGCATTATCTAGCTCTTTCATATTAATTATGTAATCTTCTTCTAATTTTTTATTCTCATTAAACTTCATTATACACATCCTTTTTATTATAATACTTTAAAAAGTAGCAAAAATGCTACTTTTATTAATCTATATAAACTTTTTTTCTATTAATCCAACCTTTTTATATACTTTTCTTAAAGTTTTTCTAGCCTGGTACTGAGCTTTTTCAGCTCCCTCACTATAAACTTTTTCCAAGTAATCTTTATTGTTTAATAAATCAACGTATTTTTCTCTTATAGGCTTTAAATTCTCTATAATAACTTCAGAAATATCTTCTTTTAATACACCATATCCTTTTCCTTCATAAACAGAAATTAATTCATCTATAGATTTGTTATCTAGTTTTGAGTATATATCAAGTAAATTTTTAATTCCTGCTTGTTCTTTATTGTAAGATATAATTCCAACTGAATCTGTTACACTTCTTCTTATTTTTCTTCTTATTGTATCAGGTTCATCTATAAGTAATATATATGCATTTTCATTTTCATCAGATTTACTCATTTTTTTAGTAGGCTCTTGAAGACTCATAACTCTACCTACTTCTTTTGGAATATAAGCCTCTGGTATCTTAAAAGTTTCTGAGTATCTATTATTAAATCTATTAGCTAAATCTCTTGCAAGTTCTAAATGTTGTTTTTGATCTTCTCCAACTGGAACTAAATCAGTTTGATAAAGTAAAATATCTGAAGCCATTAAGACAGGATAGGTAAAAAGACCTGCATTTAAGTTTGCTTCATTTTTTTGTGATTTATCTTTAAACTGTGTCATTCTAGATAATTCACCCATATAAGTCATAGTGCTAAGTATCCACATAAGCTCAACATGTTCTTTTACGTGTGATTGTATAAATATAGTGTTTTTTTCTGGGCTAAGTCCACAAGCTAAATATTGAGCTAAAAGCTCTACAGTATTTTTTCTTAAATTTTTAGCTTCTTGTGGAACTGTTATAGCATGTAAATCAACTACACTATAAAAGCAATTATACTCATCTTGTAATTTTAACCAATTTTGAATAGCTCCTAGGTAATTTCCTAAAGTCATTTTTCCTGATGGTTGAGCACCACTAAATATTATTTTCTTATCATTCATAAAACACCTCTACATTGACTTTAACATATTAACTACTATGTCTTTTGAATTTATTGCAGCATCTTTTACGAATTCCTCATAACTAACATCAGCACTTCCATCAGCCTTATCAGACATAGCTCTTATTATAACAAATGGTATTTTATTTACATGACAAACATGAGCAATAGATGCTCCTTCCATTTCTCCACAGTATGCATCAAACTCATCAACAAGTTCATCTTTTAACTCTTTTGAACTTATAAATTTATCTCCTGTAACTACTCTACCCTTTACTATTTTATGAGTTTTAACCTCTTCTTTTGAACTTTCATAAGCTAAATTAACAAGTCTTTCATCAGCTACAAAAACTGAAGTTTCCATTCTTGGAATTTCTCCTTTTTTATGACCAAAAACTGTCGTATCAAAATCATACTGAATTGCATCAGTTGAAATAACTATATCAAAAACATCAAGTTCACAATTTAGTGCACCTGCCACACCAGTATTAATAATTGCATCAACACAAAATTCACTAATTAAAATTTGTGCACAAAGTGCTGAGTTAACTTTCCCTATTCCACATCTAACAACAACAATGTCTTTATTTTCTATTTCACCTTTATAAAACTTTAAGCTAGCTTTTTCTATAGTTTCCTTAACATTCATCAAATCAACTAATATATCAACTTCTTCGTCCATTGCACCAATTATACCTAATTTTTTTATCATCTATAATTCTCCTTATGTATTTTATGGTTTTTAACTTAAATTTATAATATTTATTTATATAATTTTTGTCAACTCTCACACAAAAATAATTTATATTTATATATTCACTATTTTTATGTATAATTATTTTTATATTGTGAAAAGGGGGGATATAATTTGAAAAATGAAAATTCATCTTGGTATAAACTTGATAATGCTGCAAAAATTTATCCTGCTATCTTATCTAGAAAAAACCCTGCAACTTTTAGAGTCGCAGTTATTTTAAATGAATATGTTGACAAAGATATCCTTTTATCTTCTGTTAATGATGTAATAGATAGATTTCCTACTATGAAAGTTAAATTAAAAAAAGGTCTTTTTTGGAATTACTTTGAAAACAATGATAAAAAAGTTTTAGTTCATAAAGAAGAATATTCGCCTTGTTATATGATAAATCAAAACTTAAATAATAATTATTTATTTAGAGTATCTTATTATAATAGAAGAATTTCACTTGAAATATTTCATGCTTTAACTGATGGAACTGGTGGTATGGAATTTTTAAAGTCAATTTTATATAGATATTTTGAATTAAAATCATATAAATTAAATTGTGAAAACATGATTATAACTAATAAAGATTTTCCAAGTATATATGAACTTGAAGATAGCTACTATAAAGTAGTAAGTAAAGAAAGAATAAAAAAAGAAAAAATAAGAAAAGCTCAACATATAAAGGGAAAAGTTTTAAAAAATAACTCAATAGATGTTATACACGGGGTATTAAATGTAAATGATTTATTAAAAATATCAAAATCTCTTGATGTTACATTAACAGAATACTTAGCATCACTTTTTGTATTATCAGTTTATGAAAAAAATAAAACAATAACTAAAAAGCCTATAACAATAAACATTCCTGTTAACTTAAGAAATTTATACGACTCAAAAAGTCTTAGAAACTTTTCTTATTTTGTAAATGTATCTATAGATACTAATAAAGATTTAACATTTGATAAAATACTAACTAAAGTAAAACAAAATTTAAGAGAAGGAACAAAAAAAGAAAATATAAATTCTAAACTAAATACTATAGTAAAAGCTGATAAAAATACTTTATTAAGACTTACTCCTCTTTTTATTAAAAATCTTATACTAAAAAATACTAGAAAGATGCTTTCTGATAATATAAAAACATCAACTATGACTAATCTTGGAGTTATAAAACTTCCAGAAAGTATGATAAATTTAGTGAGTCATTTTGAGTTCATATTATATTCAGCTCCTCCTGTTAATATAAATTGTGGTATATGTACATTTAATGATAAAATAGTTATCTCAATGTCAAAAAGCATAGTAGAAACAGATATTATAAGATACTTTTTTACTTATTTATCAAAAAATCTTAATTTAGATGTGTTTATATATTCAAATGATTAAGGAGATAATTTTATGAAATGTGATAATTGTGACGTAATAGTTGAAGATAGTTTGATAAATTGTCCTCTTTGCAAAACTAAAATTAGTGATAAAAATAACTATGAAAATGGATTTTACCCAAGCTATAATAAATTTAATATATTAAGGCTAAGATACAATTTATTTATACTTAGTGCGTCTTTAACTTGTATTGTATCTACTATTTTAAATATATTTATATTTAATAATACATTTTGGAGTTTACTTATTATTGGTACTAGTTTTTACATATGGTTTTTTATAAATCACACTATTCACTCTAATTCTAGCTTAGGTGAGAGAGTCTTTTGTAATTTTTTAGTTGTATCAATAATACTTTTTATATCTGATAAAATAATTGGTACCGGTAGTTTATCACTTGATTATATTATTCCAATTTTAGTTATTGGTATTTTATTTAGTATTAATATGATAGTTTTTATTTATAAATTCAAATGGAAAGACTATTTTGTATATCATATTATATTTTCTTTAATTTGTATTTCATCATTTATTTACTATTTATTTTTAGAGACAAGTATTACTTGGGCATGGCTTATAGCAATTTATTTTTCTATTTTATCACTTCTTTTTATGAGTGTTAGATTTTATAAGAAATTAAAGATTGAGATACAAAAAAGACTACATATATAGCTTGAATAAGATATATAAAAAATAATAATAATATTTGTAAAAGTAGGAGTTTGTAAATTTGATTAAAGAAATATTAATAGTTGCAATAGGTATAATAATTGGAGAATTATTGCTTGATTTTATAAAAACTATTTTTAAAAAGTTAGCAAAATCATAAAAGGAGACTAATTTTAGTCTCCTTTTAATTATCTTTTAGTTACTTTTATACCTGTTGTGTGGTCATTTAAATTATGTTTTTCTAAACTTTCATCATTAACTCTATTAATTTCTACAGCTAATGTTTCTGATTTTATATAGTCTTTAAAATTACAAATAGCCTCTGCTACTTCATCATCTGAATTAAAGTCTACATCTATATTATCTAAAACATCAAAATTACTTGATTTTCTGATTTGTTGAACTTTAGAAATAAACTCTCTTGCAAATCCTTCTTCTATAAGTTCTTTATTTAAAGTAGTATCAAGGATAACGAATAAATTATTTTCCATAGAAACGTTAAATCCTTCTTTGGCAGATATATTTATTAAAACGTGTTCTTTATTAAATTCAAAATCTTCTTCATTTATTTTTAAAGTTAAAGTTTCACCATTTTCAAGTTTTGGAACTACTTCATTTGGATTTAATTTAGATAACTCTCCTGCAAAAAGTTTCATATTAGCACCAAGTATAGGTCCTAAAACTTTAAAGTTAGGCTTTAAGCTAAAGTTCATATATTCTCCTAAATCTTTAGCAAAAACAACTTCTTTAACGTTTAATTCTTCTTTTATAAGATCAACTACATCCCCTATAGATTCTTCAAAGTTTCCATCAACTAAAACTTTTTGAATTGGTTGACGAACCTTTATCTTAGCCCCTTCTCTTGATGCTCTACCAAGAGTAACTAAGTTTTTAACTAAATCCATCTTTTCTTCTAATTTAGAATCTATTAACTCTAAATTAGCTTTTGGATAAGTAGATAAATGAACTGATACTTCTCCTGTTAAATTTTTGTATATTTCTTCTGAAATATATGGAGCAAATGGAGCTATTAATTTACAAAGCTCTGTTAATATTTCGTAAGTAGTATTATATACTGACTTTTTGTCATCAGTTAATTCAGTAGCCCAAAATCTTCTTCTTGAACGTCTTATATACCAGTTAGATAAATCTTCATTTATGAAGTCTTGAATACTTCTAACAGTTTTATTAAGTTCAAATATTTCTAAGTTTTCTTCAACTTCTTTCTTTAAATTATTAAATTTAGATAGTATCCATCTATCTAGTTCTGGTCTATTTTTATATTCAACGAAAAACTCTTTTGGATTTAAGTTATCTGTATTTGCATATAAAGTAAAGAAATTATATACGTTTTTAATAGTTCCTAAAAACTTACTTTGAACTTCTTTAAGACCATCAACATCAAATCTAGTTGGAGTCCAAGGTGGAGAAACGTATAATAAATACCATCTTAAAGCATCTGCTCCGTATTTATCAAATAATTCAAAAGGATTTACTGTGTTTCCTCTTGATTTACTCATCTTCTTTCCTTCTTTATCAAGAACTAAATCATTAACTAAAACTTTTTTGTATGGAGCTTTACCCATAACAAAAGTTGATATTGCAAGTAAAGAATAGAACCATCCTCTAGTTTGATCTATACCTTCACAAATATAATCTGCTGGGAATAGTTTTTCAAAGTTTTCTTTGTTTTCAAATGGATAATGGTGTTGTGCAAATGGCATAGAACCACTATCAAACCAACAATCTATAACTTCTGTAACTCTTGTCATAGCTTTTCCACAACAATCACACTTTAAGTGAATATCATCAACATAAGGTCTATGAAGTTCAACAGTTTTTGGGTCTATTTTTTCAATAGCTTTATCTGCTAATTCTTGTCTTGAACCAACTGAAGTTTTGTTTCCACATTCACATTTCCATATATTAAGCGGAGTTCCCCAATATCTACTTCTTGATATCGCCCAGTCATTTAAGTTTTCAAGCCAATTTCCAAATCTTCCTTCACCAACGAACTTTGGATACCACTCAACAGTCTTATTATTTTCTATTAACTTATCTTTAAGTCTTGTCATTTCTATATACCAGCTTGGTTTTGCATAGTATACAAGTGGAGTTTGACATCTCCAGCAATGTGGATAATTATGTGCTACTTTTTCTTTTGAATATAATTTATTCTCAGAGTGTAACCATTTTATTATCTCAACGTCTACTCCTTCTTCCATAACGAATTTTCCTTGCCAAGGAGTAGTAGTAAATTTACCACTTTCATCAACTGGTTGTAAAACTGGTAAATTATATTTTCTTCCTAAGTTATAATCATCTTCCCCAAATGCTGGTGCAGTATGAACTATACCTGTACCATCTTCAGTTGTAACATAATCACCTAAAGTCACAAAAAACGCCTTCTCATCAGTTTCAACAAATGGCATTAATTGTTCGTATTCAATATGTTCTAAATCTTTACCTTTTATTTCTTCGATTACTTCGTAATCATCTCCTAAAACTTTATTTGCTAAAGCTTTTGCAACATAGTAGACTTCATCATTTTGCTTAACCTTAACATAATCAACTTCAGGCCCAACAGTAAGTGCTACATTTGAAGGAAGCGTCCAAGGAGTAGTTGTCCAAGCTAGGAAATACTCATCTTTATCAACTCTTTTAAATTTTGCAATAACTGTGTTATCTTTTCTTTCTTTGTACCCTTGTGCTACCTCGTGAGAAGCTAATCCTGTTCCACATCTTGGACAGTATGGAAGTATCTTATGACCTTCATAAACATACCCTTCTTTATTGAATTTATCAAGTATCCACCAAACAGACTCGATATAATTATTATCAAGAGTTATATATGGATTATCTAAATCTATCTCATAAGCCATTCTTTCTGTCATTTCTCTCCATTGTTTTTCATAAGAAAAAACTGACTCTCTACACTTTTCATTAAATTTATCTATTCCATAGTTCTCTATTTCTTGCTTATCTGATAAGCCAAGTTCTTTTTCTACTTGAATTTCAACAGGAAGTCCGTGAGTATCCCAACCTGCCTTTCTTTTAACTTGGTATCCATTCATAGTTTTGTATCTACAAACAGAATCTTTTAATGTTCTTGCTATAACGTGATGTATTCCTGGATTTCCATTTGCAGTCGGAGGACCTTCATAAAATACAAAACTTGGGTCATTCTTACCTTTTTCTAAAGCTTTCTCTAGTATATTAATACTTTTCCAATAGCTAGAGATTTGACTTTCTGCATCTTTAACAGAACTATCAACTAAACTTTTAAACTTTGACATATTATCATCCTTTCTATATTTGTTTAGCAAAAATAAAACTTTAATTTATATAAATTTTTGCATTAAAAAACTCGTCCCAAAAAAGGGACGAGTATTAATCGCGTTACCACCCTAATTCTATACAAAATTTGTATAGCACTCACATAGTTTAACGGCATTAACCGGCTCAGCTTAATAAAATTAATCGTTCAGCCTACAGCTTAGGAGTGATTTTCAACTTTATAAATTTATTGGTTCTCAGCTATTCCAACTCTCTGTAAAATTATCTAAAATCTACTCTCTCCATCATAGCTTTTAAATATTTAATTTATATTTGTAAATTTTATAATAAACTATTAAAATAGTCAATACTTTTTTAGTCTATACCAGATATAGCTGCTTCTTGAGATATACTATTGTATCTAGCAGTATGTTCAAATCCTGAAATATTTTCATCATCAACATTATAAAATATTTCATCTATACTTCTTATCTCATCTTCAAGCAATGATTTGAATTTATTTCTAAATATTTTAAATTCTTTAACCATCTCATCATATTCTTTTCTTATTTCTATGACTTGATTATTAGCCTGTTCTATTATTTGTCTTGCTTTTAAGTCAGCTTCCTCAACCATAACTTTAGCTTTTTTGTTTGCAGTAGAACAAGTATCTTCAGCCACACTTTCTGCTCTTATTAAAGTTGCCTTTAATGTTTCTTCTAGGTTTTCATATTTTGTAATTTGGTCTTGGTATATTCTTATTTTTTCTTTTAGTTCAATATTTTCTCTTAATATCTTTTCGTAGTCTTCTTTTATTTCATCTAAAAATTCATCAACTTCTTCTTCTTTGTATCCTCTTATACCTTTTTTAAATTCTCTATTTTCAATTTCTTGTGGAGTAACCATTATATTTTTCTCCTCCTTTAAACAATTATTTTAGCTTTTAGTTTTATTCTATCTTTTTTGGTCATATCTCCTATACTATCTATTATAAATCGTCCTTTTCCACGAACCGATACCATAGCATTATTTTCAAGTATTTTAGAATTTGAAGTTATCTTTTCATAATCAACAAAAACTCTATCAGATGATATATACTTTGAACTTTCTTGCCTTGATATATTATAAACTCCACTTATAACACAATCTAATCTTTGTGATGAAATAGTTGTTGTTATTTCTTTAAATTTAATTTCTTTGTTAATTAAGTCTTCTTTTTTTATTTGTTTTATAGAGACATTATTTTTTGATACTTTTTTTAGATTAAATAATATAAAGTCTGATATATCATAACTTAATATAACTTGACAAAAATCATCACTTATTAATATATCACCTATTTTCTCTCTTTTTATTCCAAGTCCAAGAAGTGAGCCTAAATAGTCTTTATGAGAAACTTCCCTAAACTTAAAATTTCCATCTATTTGCAAAAAAGAAAGGGTATGTTCTAAATTTTCATACTCCATATAAAAAGGATATATAAAAATAACACTTCTTTCAGAATTTTCATACCCACCATCAACACTAAATTTTATATCATCATAACTATTTAAAATTGATATAGCATTTTTTACTTCGAAAGGGTTTAAAAAATCTGTCTGAGTAACTTCATAATTTTTTAAACATTTATTAGCTTTATCAATCACTTTATACATTTTATTTTTAAGTTCTATATCTTTTATATGATTAGTCAGTTTAATTTTATCCATAAATGCACCTACAAAAATCTTATTAATAAGTTTTTAACTATCATTATTAAAATAATAGCCACCATAGGAGTAAAATCAACAGGACCTGTCATATATTTATATGTAATAGACCTGATTGGTGCTTCTATTGGTTCTGTAAGTATAGATAATACATTATATATTTTTTCTGTTGTTTCATTTGGAAACCAAGTAAGAAAGCTTTTAATAACAATTATCCACGATATTAAATCCAATAAATTGTATAAAGCTATTACTATTGTATACAAATTACCATATCCTTTCTTATTTATTTTGCCACGGGAAAAGAGTTTTACTTTCTAATTCTTTTTTTATACTTGAATCTATATTAACATTATTTGGGGCTAATATATATATTCCTTTTGAAACCCTTTGTATCTCGCCTTCTAAAACATAAACAGCACCGTTCATAAAATCAAAAATAGCTTTTTTAACTTTAGGATCTTCCATATTTTCTAAATTTGCAATAACTGCCTTTTTTTGCTTTAAATGGTCAGCTATCAAAGTTACTTCATCATAACTTTTAGGTTCAACTATAACAACTTTCATATTAACAGTATTATGTAAATTAACAACCTTAGATGAAGAATTTTTATTGTTTGCCACAGTTTGAAAAAGGTCTACCTCTTCTTCTACTATCCCCTCTTCATAAGCTTCATCAATTTCCTCTTCAACTTCTTCTTCTAGTATATAATTTTTTAGCTTAGTAAATATTCCTTCTCCCATTATTGACACGCTCCTTTAATATTATTCTTAAGTTAAATTTCTTTTTCCAAAAATAGAAGTTCCAATTCTAACTATATTAGCTCCTTCTTCTATTGCTATTTCATAATCATTACTCATCCCCATAGACAAATAATCCATAGAAACACTATCAATATTTTCACTTAAAATAGTATCTGATAAAGCTTTTAATTCTCTAAAAGTTCTCCTTAAAATATCCTCATCATTAGTAAAAGGAGCCATAGTCATAAGTCCTTTGATTTTTATTTTAGGATAGTTTCTTGATACACATTTTATAAAATTCATAACATCTTCTTTATATAATCCACTTTTTGTCTCTTCTTTTGTTATATTCACCTGAACTAAACAATTAATATCTTTTTTTGCTCTTTTTTGAATTTCTTCACATAAAGATATTCTATCTAACGAATGAATCATATAAACTTTATCTATTATACTTTTTACTTTATTAGTCTGAAGACTACCTATTAAATGCCATCTTACATTATTTCCTATAATATCATACTTTCTAGATAATTCTTGAGGTTTATTTTCGCCAATGTCTTTTATACCACATTCAATAGCTTTGATTATAGTATCACATTCAACTGTTTTTGTGACAGCAAGTAAAATTATATCACATTTATCTTTAATATTCGATTTTTTAACAGAGTTTTTTATGTTTTTATTTATAATTTCTATATTTTCTTTGATTTGATTCATAAATACTCCTATTCTATCTTTATTTTGGTATTTATAATATTAGGATTTAAAATTAATTCATCGTAAATTTTAACTGATTTTAAGTTCTCTTTTTTATTTTTATAATAGTTTATATAAATATATTCGTCATCTTGATACTCAATACCTTTTATTTCTACAAACTTAGGCATACTACTTTCAAAATCAACTATAAAAACACCTAATTTGTTGTTAACTGTCTTTGTTGATGACTTTTTTATCTTTATGCATTCTAATTCATTATATATTATATCAAAGTTTTTGAAATTTTCATTTAATATTTCTTCATTTTCAGAGTTAATTTTAACTATCAAAATATTTCCTTTTTCATATTTTTTTATATCATAAACTTCTCCTCTTATTTTTAAATTATCTTTTTTTAAGAAAACAGCTTTATTATTTTCAAATAGTTTAGCCTCTTTATCATCTAATAAAAAAGCAATATAAATTTCAGATGTATCAATTACTCTTCCTAAAATATTACCTTCATTTACTTTAGAATTTTTAAATTCTACGTTATATTTTTTATCTGAGAAATTTTTTATATAGTCTATATTTATATCTTCTATACTTTTTAATTTTGTTATATTTTTGTCTTTCTCATTATATGTAAATGAAATCCTACCTGATATTGGAGAAAATATCTCATAATATTCACTAAGTTTTTTTGTTATATTTTCTAATTCATCTTCTTTTAATTTTATTTTAGTATTTATTAATTCCTTACTCGCATATGATATATCCTTTTTTAGCTCTTGTTGTAATTTTTTTATATCATTATTTAATTTATCTAAATCTATATTTAAATTTTTTATATTATTATTTTTATATACCCTTGCTATAACTTCTCCCTTTTTTACTTTTTCATTATTAGATACTAATAAATCAATAACTCCTGTATACTCGCTTGAAATTAAAGTTTCATTCTTTATTATTAGGCCGTCTTTGTTTATACTAAATTCATAGTTTTTACTTTCTAGTGCTTCTGTTTTAACACTTTTTCCTAGTATATTAATTATTATTTGGAAAAAAATATACAAAATTATACCAATAATCATAACTTTAGAATAATTAATTTTTCTCAAAAAATACTACCCCCAACTTAAATAATAAATTAATAATTTCTCCATAAAGAGTATATTTTCCTTGAATTTATAAATAAAAAAGGAAGAGATAAACTCCCTTCCAAAACTTTTTATAAAAGTATAGTTATTATATTTTTGCTTCCTTCATTAATTATTTTTTGAAGTGTTCTTTGCATTTTAATTCTTATTTCTTCTGGCATATCATATAACTTTGTTTGTAGCTGTTCTTTTACTAAGTCATTAAGTGATTTTCCAAACATATTCGCATCCCAAATACCATTTGGATTTTGTTCTAATTCTTCTTGTAAATACTTTAGCATTTCTTCTCCTTGAGTCTGATTTCCTGCTATTGGATGAACTTCTGTTGATATATCTGCCTTTATTATATGAAGAGATGGTGCATTAGCTCTTATTCTTATTCCATATTGCTTTCCTTGTTTTGTAATTTCTGGATTTTCAAGAGATAAATCATCAAGTGCAGGTGCAACTAAACCATACCCACCATTTCTTGCTTGTTCTATTGCATATTCAACCTTATCATATTCATTCTTTATTCTAGATAATTTAGTTATAAGACTTAGTAGTTGATGGTCCCCATCTATTTTAAATCCACTTTTTTCTTCTAATACATTATAAAATAAATCTTGCTTTGCAGATAAATCAATGCTTATTACTCCTTCTCCAAGCTCTACATTATCAAGCTTTGAACTATCTAAAAACTCAAGTTCTCTAAATCCATCAACTATACTATCAACATCTCTTATTTTTTCAATTTTTTCTATACTTTGCTTTAGAGTTGATATTATGTTATTTTTTATCCAATGATTTCTTTCAAGCCCTTCTACCCATTTAGGTAGATTTATTCTTATTTCATTTAATGGAAAGTCATATAAAACAGTTTCCATAACTGATTCTATATCTTTTTCATCCATAGAATCAACATCTAGTGGAATTACAGAAACATTATATTTTTCTTCTAGCTCTCTTTTTAAAGAAAGAGTTTCTTCATTTTCTGGATATAAAGTATTTAAAACTATTGAAAAAGGCTTATTAAGTTCTTTTAATTCTTTTATAACTCTTTCTTCAGCACTTATATAACTAGACCTATCTATACCAGTTACAGAACCATCAGTTAACACTACTATTCCTAAAGTTGAATGTTCTTTTATAACTTTTCTAGTACCTATTTCTGCTGCTTTTTCAAATGTCATAGGTTCACTAGACCAAGGTGTTGAAACAAGTCTTTGTTTTCCACCTTCTTGATGACCTAATGCTCCATCAACTATGTAACCAACACAATCAACCATTCTTACTTTTAATGTAACCGTATCCTTTATTTTTATCTCAACACCATCTGCTGGTACAAACTTTGGTTCAACAGTCATTATAGTCTTTCCTGAACCACTTTGAGGTATCTCATCTTTTGTTCTTTCTCTTTTAAACTCATTTTCTATATTAGGTAAAACTATAGTTTCAACGAATTTTCTTATAAAAGTTGATTTACCAGTTCTAACAGGTCCAACAACACCAATATAAATATCCCCCTGAGTTCTTTTTGCTATATCTTCATATATATTACTCAAAAAATCTCCCTCCAACTTAAATTTTATATTAAATTATATTGTTAAAAACAAATATTATTCCAAAATATTAAAAAAGCTAGGACTAAATTAGTCCTAGCAAAATTTTTCTTCCATTTCATCAGTTTTTTCTCTAAGCATAAGATTATTTATAGCATCATTTGGATTTACACCTTGATAAAGTACACTATAAATAGCATTAGTTATTGGCATCTCGACATTTAATTTTTTAGCTAAGTGGTAAGCAACATCTGTTGCAACTATTCCCTCAACTACCATTTTAACTTCATCTAAAGTTTCCTCAAGACTTTTTCCTTGACCTATTAAAACTCCTGCTTTTCTATTTCTACTATGTATACTTGTACAAGTAACTATTAAATCTCCAATTCCTGATAATCCTGAAAAAGTAGATTCTTTTGCTCCCATAGAAACTCCAAGCCTTGATATTTCTCTTATACCACGAGTTATAAGTGCTGCTTTTGAATTATCCCCAAGACCTATTCCATCACATATACCAGCACCAAAAGCTATAATATTTTTAAGTGCTCCACCAAGTTCAACACCTACTATATCAGGATTTGTATAAACCCTAAGTTTTGATGTCATAAATAAATCTTGAATAACTTTTGATGCATCTAAATCGGTTGAAGAAGCAACTAATGTTGTTGGGATATTTTTTGCAACTTCCTCAGCGTGAGAAGGTCCTGATAATGTAACAAATTTATTGTCTGGTAAAATTTCCTTACAAACTTCTGAAAGTCTAAGACCTGTACCTTTTTCAAGGCCTTTTGCAACATTAACTATTATTTGAGTTTTATTTACAAAATCTTTTATTTGATTTAAAACACTTCTTATAGCTTGAGAAGGAACTGCTAATACTAAAATATCCTTGCCTACAACAGAACTTTTTATATCAGTAGTTACCTGTAAATTTGTAGGAAATAATATTTCTGGCAAATAATTTTTATTAGTATGAAAATTATTCATCTCATCTGCTTGTTCTTTATTTAAAGTCCACATACATACGTCGTATCCTTTATTTAAAAGAACTAAAGATAATGCACTTCCCCAACTCCCTGCACCTATTATAGAAATACTTCTCATAAAAACACCACCCATTTTATTTTTGACCCAACTTTCTTTCTGTTCCATTTATAAGTCTTTTTATATTTTCTCTGTGACTAATAAGAGTTACAGCAGTTAAAAATAAAGTTATAAAAAATGCTTGTTTATTTTTAAGTATTATCATTATAAATGGAGAAATACTTATCCCAAGTATAGATCCTAAAGATATATATCTAGTAAAAAATACTACAATTAAAAATACTACAAAACAAATAGATGCAATTATTGGATTTAAAGTTATCATAGAACCAAGACTTGTAGCTACTCCTTTTCCTCCTTTAAATCCCAAAAATACTGGATAGTTATGCCCAAGTACTACAAATGCAGCTGCAAGATATCCTGCACTTAACTCATCAATTCCATACTTTTTTGCAATAATTTTTGATATAAAAACTGCAAGGCTTCCTTTTAAAAAATCTCCTACAAATGTTAATGCTCCTGCTTTTTTTCCTAATGTTCTTAAAACATTAGTAGAACCCGCGTTTCCTGATCCTTGAGTTCTAATATCAACTCCTGCAAATTTTTTTGCTATTATATAAGAAGTTGATATGCTACCTAATATATACGAAACCAAAATAATTAATAACATTTTATCTCCCCTTATACTAATTATTTTTTCTTTTCTCTATACTCAAAATGAATAGGCGTTCCTTCAAACCCAAAATTTTCTCTTATTTTATTTTCAAGATATCTTTGATAAGAAAAATGAGTAAGCTCTTTATCATTTATAAATAATGTAAATTTAGGTGGTTTAACTGATGTTTGAGAACCATAATAAATTTTAAGTCTTTTTCCTTTGTCTGATGGTGGTTGATTAAGCATAACAGCTTCACCAATAACATCATTAAGAACTGATGTTGAAACTCTTTTTGAATGCTCACTAGCCACAAACTCAACCATATCAAGAATTTTATTCATTCTTTGATTAGTCTTTGCAGATACAAAAAGAGATGGTGCATACATCATAAATGGAAATTTCTCTTTTATTTCTTTAGTGTAGTTTCCTAAAGTTTTATGGTCTTTTTCAAGTAAATCCCACTTATTAACAACAAATATACAAGCTTTTCCTTCATCATGTGCAATTCCTGCAACTTTTGTGTCTTGTTCTGTTATTCCTTCTACTGCATCAATTACTATTAAGACAACATCTGCTCTGTCAACTGCTGCCATAGACCTTATTACACTATATTTTTCAACTGTTTCATAAATTTTACTTTTTCTTCTTATACCAGCTGTATCTATAAGTAAAAACTTTTGTCCATTTTTTTCTAAGTAAGTATCTACTGCATCTCTTGTAGTTCCTGCAATAGGAGAAACTATTACTCTTTCTTCTCCTAATATGTTATTTAATATAGAACTTTTTCCTGCATTTGGCTTTCCAGTTATAGCAACTCTTATTATATCTTCATCAAATTCTGTATTTAATCCCTCTGGGAAGTTTTCTACAACTTCATCTAATAAATCTCCAAGCCCCATACTATTTGCACTTGATATTGGAAATGGTACTCCAAGCCCTAGCTCATAAAAATCATAAATATCATCAAATTGCTTTTGACTATCTATTTTATTTACAACTAATATAACAGGTTTTTTAGTTTTTCTAAGAATTTGTGCAACCTCTTTATCTGCTGCTGTAAGACCTGATTTTCCATCAACAACAAAAAGTATAACGTGTGCCATATCCATAGCAAGCATTGCTTGATTTCTCATTTGAGATAATATTATATCTCCATTATCAGGCTCAATACCACCAGTATCTATAAGAGTAAAATATTTATTTAACCATTCAACTTCCGTAAAAATTCTATCTCTTGTAACTCCTGGAGTATCTTCTACTATTGATATTCTTTTTCCAGCTAATTTATTAAAAAGTGTACTTTTACCAACATTTGGTCTACCAACTACTGCTACAATAGGTCTATTATCACTCATAATACCACCCTTTCTTTATTTTAATATCTTATCAACAAAATCTTTTCCTTCATTCAAACAATGTATTACATCTATATTAAGAGTTTCTCTTAATTGGTTTAAGGTTATATCATCAAGAAAAATTTCTTCATCTGCTTTTAACATACTCCTTGGAATATATAAAGTGTCTCCTAAGTCATTGTCCTTTAATTGCTCTATTATATCAGTAGCAGTTACAAGACCTGAAACTGTTATAGTATCTCCAAAGAAGTTATTAACTATTTTATATACATCGATTTTTAAATTATTACATTTACTCATTATATAATTAGAAATATCTTTTATAAATTCATAAGCCGAATGACCTGTAGCTATTGAAACTCTTTTACTCACATTTAACTTATCACTCTTTATATTTTCTAGTTCACTTAAGTAATTTTTTACTTCAGTTTCCTGCTTTACAATCATTCCTACTCCATTTTCAAATTGTATAAATCCTTCATACTCATCATACTCTAATAATTTTTCATTTCCAATTATATAAAACTCATCAGATAAAAATATAAATCTAGTTCCAAGTTCTTTTAAATATTTCTTATGAAGATTATGTACTTGATTTATAGTTTCTTTAGCAGTTTTTTCATTAAATATTTCAAGTGTTGGTAAATTTTCTCTGTACTTAGTTATACCAACAGGAACTGCTGCTACACTTTTTACATATGGATAAAGTTTTGATAAATCTGAAACAGTTCTTTCAAGTTCTTCTTTATCATTATATCCAGGGCAAAGAACTATTTGACAGTTCATTTCTATCTTAGCTTCTGAAAGCCTCTTTATTATATCATAAACATTTCCTGCAAATCTATTGTTTAGCATTTTAACTCTTAAGTCTTTATTTGTAGTGTGAACAGATATATTTATTGGGCTTATCCTATATTTTATTATGTTGTTTATATCTTCTTCACTCATATTAGTTAAAGTTATAAAATTTCCTTGTAAAAACGAAAGTCTTGAATCATCATCTTTGAAATATAAAGTATCTCTCATTCCATCAGGCAATTGGTCTATAAAACAAAATACACAATTATTTCTACAACTTTTTGCCTTATCTATTATAGGATTTGTAAATTCAATTCCTAAATCTTCATCGTATTCTTTTTCTATTTCATATATATATATTTCTTTATTTTTCTTTTGTATTTCAAGTTCTAAGTATTCATCACTTATTAAAAATCTATACTCTATAATATCACTTATTGGTTCATTATTTATAGAAATTAATAAATCGCCTTCTTCTATATTAAGTTCTGATGCTATACTATTTTTATAAACTTTGCTTATTACATTGTTGCTTTTTTTTACATTAACTTCCATCTTACATATCACCACTTTTCTTACGTATATCAAGTTATAATAACATAGTTTAATAAATATAGTCAATATAATTAAAATACAAAATGCGTTACAAAACGAAGCAAAACCTCACTTTGTAACGCATATATTAATGCTTAACAACTATTAATGTTTCCTCTGTTATAGCGTGAACCATACCTCCAACACTCTTTGCCATAAGTAATGCTTTTTGTTGAAGTTCTTTATCATTTTTTGCATAAAAAGTTGGACAACCTGCGTTTTTAACTTCTTTATCTGTAGTTATAATTGCTAAAGTATATTCTGTTATACCTACATTCATACCCATATTATACACTTCCTTTATCATTTATTTTATAATTAGTCAAAGATATATTCTTACCCTTTGAACTTGAAAGAACTGGTGTTGATTTTACTGCATCTATAACTTTATTTATATTTTTTTCAACTGGGATATAAGCTATAACAAGACTTTCCTTTTTTGGATTTCTTCTTGGAAGTGGATAAAATGCTACCTCATAATTCTCTCTATAAATTCCAAGTCTTGAATACAAGTTATATATTATAGTTTGCCTTTGCCCAGGGTCAAGTATTACACCTGCATATTGATAATTATTATCTTTTGGAATTATTTCTATTCCAATACCTTTTTCTAAATATCTTTTTCTATCACTTTCAAGTCCAACATTAGTTATCCCTTGTAAATCACCAACCTTTAAGATAGAATTATTCACAAAACTTATATCTACAATTTGTATATCTGCTATTTCGTGAAGTTGCTTTCTTCTTAATAGTTTTTTCATTATTATCGATAGTAAAATACCTAAAAATACACTTATAAATATTGTTATATTTTTTTCTATTTTAAGTTCTTCAGTTATTAGATAATAACTTCCAACAGTAATAAACGAAGCTATTATACACATATAGTTTCTAACTTCATAAGTTCTTGCTATTTCCTCTATAAATGCTTCTCCTCTTTTTACAAGTTGTGTATCTTCCATTTTTTCAAGAGAAGTTCTCATATTTTCTCTTACTTGTCTAAACTGCTCCGCTGCAAGAGATAAAAATGTTATAGATGTATATGAACGCTCTATTAAAGCAGGTACTAACAAAGCACCTAGTGATGAAGCTACAAAAGCTAATATAAATTGGTTTAATAAATCATTTGGTTTTGTTGGGTATTGATTTTTGTCTGTATTTAGCATTATTCCTCTTGAAACTATTCCAACAACTATACCTATTAGAAATATTTTATCCATTTAATCCCTTCCTTTATTTTTGATAAGCACTATTTTTTCCTTTAGCATACTCAATTATTGGAGTACTTTTTATCACATTTATAAATTTATCTATATCATTTATAAGTGGTATATAAGGTATTACAACAGTTTTATTTTCTAAATCAACTCTTGAAATTGACAAAATATCTTTTTCATCGACATCTTTATCAATACCAAGATTTATAAAAATATTGTGAAGTATTGCTTGTCTTTGAGAATCATCAGATATAATACCAAAACTTCTCATATCTTTTGGTTTTATTTCAACTGCTAATGCTTTATCTATATATCTTTTTCTAGTATCTTTAAGACCTATATTTTCTATAAAAACATTATTTACTTTAAGGTTTGGTCCATCAAATGATATTTTAGCTACAACTACATCTGCAAAATCACCTATACTATCTCTTCTTAAATATCTTCTGAATATAAGTCCAACTATTGCCCCACCAAAAACAGCAAGTATTGTAGTCCAAAAATATCCCAAATTATGTACTTTATATCCCCTTATAAAACAAACTGATGCAACAAGTGATGATGTTAAACTTATGTAACTTCTACTTTCATATGTTGAGCATATATCTTCAATATATCCAACTCCTTTTGGAACTATTTCAGTTTTATCTATATTTTCTATTGTTATTCTTTCTTGTTTTGAAAGACCTTGAAACTGCTGAATAGCTACTGCAAAAAAAGTAAGCGCAGAAAACTCCTTATCTATTAGTGCTGGAAATGCAACAGCACCAAGTGAAGAAGAAAGAGCAGATATTATAAGTTGTTCTAAATAGTCTTGTGGTCTTGATGGATATTGATGGTCTTTTACTCTTAAAACTATAAATCTACATAAAATCCCAACCATCATAGCTACAATAAATGACCTTCTAAATAATTCTTCAGCTATTTTACTTTCTTCCATATTTTCACCTTCCCTTTGTTTTTATTTTAGTTTGTACAAAAAAATAAAAAAATTTCCTTAAAAAAGGAAATTCTTTATTATTTTTTAGGAATTTTAATTATAAACTCACTACCAACTCCTAATTCACTATTAACTTTTATACTACCACCAATATTTTTTACTATATGCTTTGTAATTGCAAGACCTAATCCAGTACCACCTATTTCTCTACTTCTAGCTTTATCTACTCTATAAAACCTTTCAAAAATTCTATCTAAATCTTCATCAGGTATTCCAATACCTTCATCTCTTACACTAAATATAAAGTATTTATCAAAATTTTCTATTTTAATATATATATATTTGTCCTTGGGGGTGTATTTTATTGCATTTTCAATTATATTTATAAATATTTGTTTTATATAGTCTCTATTAGTTCTACATTTTATTTTTTCATCATTTATATTATAGGTAACAGTTATGTTCTTATTTTTTGCAAGATAGCTTGTCATATCATAAACTTCAATAAAAACATCATAAATATTAACTTCTTCAAACAGAACACTTTCTTTATTTTCTATAAAAGAAAGTAATAATATATCATCTATTAATCTTTTTAGTCTATTTGACTCACTTTCTATTATACTTAAAAATCTATTTCTAGTTTCCTTGTCTAAGTCTTCATTAAGTTTTAAAGTTTCTACAAATCCACTAATTGATGTAATTGGAGTTTTAAGTTCGTGACTAACATTTGCAACAAAATCACTTCTCATATTCTCAAGCATAACTCTTTTAGTTATATTTTTTATATTTATTATTGAACCAATTATAATCCTATCATTAACATTATGAAGATAAATTGGGTCTATATTTATAGTATAAACATCATCATTGGGTAGCTTTATTTCTTTTACTACACTGTGTTTTGATGCTATAAATGGCATTATAGCCTTTAGGATTGTCTTTTCTTTTATTGCTAGATTTATACTTTTCCCTTCGATTTTAGCGTACTTCTCACATTTTAGCATTTTTTTTGCTCTTTCATTTATCAGAATAATATTAGAGTTTATATCAACTGCTAAAATTCCGTGAGATATACTTTTTAATATAGATTCTTTTTGTAAATGACTATTTTCAACTTCAAGTATTGTACTGTGCATTATTTCTATCATTTCATTAAAATTTTTGCTAAGTTCTCCTAATTCTCCTTTAGCATTTGTATCAAGCCTTATATGAAATTCCTTTTTGCTTATTTTTTTTGAAATGATTATAAACTTTTTTAAATATTTTCTAATTGTTATAGCATACCTTAAGCTTATTATAGAAATAATAACAGAAATTAAAGTTATTGATAAAAGTATTATATATAATAAATTGTTTTCCATTAGTCTATTTTATATCCTACTCCTCTTATAGTTTGAATATATTTTTCAGATGAACTATCTCCTTCTATCTTTTTTCTTAAATACCTTATATGAACATCAACGGTTCTAGTTTCTCCATAATACTCATATCCCCATATTTTATCTAAAAGATTATTCCTTGATAAAACTTTTCCCTTGTTTTCAAGCAAAAGTTTTAAAAGTTCAAACTCTTTTAGAGTTAAATCTATTTTTTCACTCCCCTTATAAACTTCATATTTATTTAAATCAAGCGTTAAGTTTTTTGTTGTTAGTATTTGATTGGTTGATTTTTCATTTATATTGTATCTTCTAAGAACTGAAGTTATACGAGCTAAAAGCTCCTTTATACTAAAAGGCTTAGTTATATAATCATCAGCACCACTTTCAAGACCTTCAATCTTATCACTTTCCATATTTTTTGCAGTAAGCATTATTACAGGTTTTTTACTCAAAGAACTATCTGTTCTTATTCTTTTTAGCATATCAATTCCACTAATACTTGGAAGCATCCAATCAAGTAAAATCAAATCCGGATTTGTATCTTTCATTTTCATAAATCCATCAAGACCATCATAAGCAAAGTCAACCTCATACCCTGAAACTTCAAGATTAAACTTTAAAAGCTCTACTATGTGTATCTCATCATCTATTATAAGAATTCTTGTCTTCATTAGTAAATCTCTCCCTAAATTAATTGTAATAATGTAGCTATTCTTTTTGTAGTTTTATTATCTTTTCTATAAGAATAAAATTTATCATTATTACAAACAGTACATAAATTTAAATTTATAATTTCTCCTATATTACAACTTTTTAAAATATATTCGTTTATTTTCCATAAATCAAGCATATATCTTTTATTATCTATTTTATAAAAGTTTTCATCTAAATTTATAAATTTTTCACTAAATTTCTCTACTAAATCTTTTGATACCTCATAACAACAAGGTCCTATTGATGGTCCTATTATAGCTATTAAATCTTCTTCTTTTGAATTATATGTGTTTTTCATAGAAAGAATAGTTTTTTTTGAAATTTCTTCATAAGTACCTCTCCACCCTGCGTGTATAAGTCCTATTGCCTTGTTTTTTGTATCAATTAGTGATATAGGCACACAATCTGCTGTAAAAACCAAAAGAGGAACTTCTTTTAAGTTGGTAATTAAAGAATCTCCCTCCTTTTTAGTAGAAATAGTATTTTTATCAATAGTATTTACTATATCTGAGTGTATTTGAATATTACTAGTTAAATTATTTATATTTAAACCAGCTTTCTTACAAACACTCTGCATATCTTCTCTACTTTTTCCATCAACTTCTTTAGTGGTTACTACAAACTTAAAAAAATCATACTTTTTATCAAATTCATCAAAAGTAATAAACATATACTATTCTCCCTTTTCTGTAAGAATTGATTTTAATTCATTTACAAATGTATTTATATCCTTAAACTGCCTATAAACAGAAGCAAATCTAACGTATGAAACTTCATCTAAATACTTTAACTTTTCCATAACTAATTCACCAATTTCTTTAGTTTCAATTTCTGATGAATTAAATTTATTAATCTCGTTTTCAACATAAAAAACAATATCGTCTATTTTATCCATAGAAACGGGTCTTTTTTCACAAGATTTTAGTATTCCTTTTTTTAGTTTACTCGAATCAAAATGTTCTCTAGTCCCGTCTTTTTTTATAACTATAATTGGTGTTGTCTCTATCTTTTCATAAGTTGTAAATCTCTTTTTACAAGATTCACATTCTCTTCTTCTTCTAATTGACTTTGAATCTGTATGCCTTGAATCAACAACTTTTGATTCTTTATAGTTGCAATATGGACACTGCATTTTATCCTCCTAAATTTTTAGTTCATCTAAATTTATTTCTGAACCAATATTTACTATTATTGTATCATATCCTATTTTTAATATATCATTCCAAAATACCACTTGTCCATCATTTCCTCTAGAAAAAAATCCTCTAGTATCTGAACCTGATATAGAAAATGATACCACTTTCCCTTCAGTTAAATCTATATCTATATCCATTATATATCCAAGTCTTTTTCCATTTTTCACATTTATAACTTCTTTATCCATTATATCTGATATTCTTATCATTTAATTTCTCCTTTTAAATTAAAAACTATTTAAAAATAAATATGCTTATAAAAAATAAAAAATGACCTATTAAGGTCATTTTCTATATGTATTTTCTCATATTTTTAAGAGCTGTCTTTTCAATTCTTGATACTTGTGCTTGAGATATCCCTATTTCATCTGCAACTTCAATTTGAGTTCTTCCTTTGTAAAATCTTAAATCAAGAACTAATCTCTCTCTTGTATTTAGTTTTTTTATTGCCTCTTTTAAAGCTATCTCTTGAAGCCAGTTATCATCAGTGTCTTTTTTGTCTTGAACTTGGTCCATAACAAAAATTGCATCACCATTATCTTGATAAACAGGGTCAAAAAGTGAAACAGGGTCTTGAATAGCATCAAGAGCCATAACAACATCTTCAACAGGAATTTCTAATTCTTTTGCAATCTCACCAACTGTTGGCTCTTTTGCATTATCTCTAACTAGTCTTTCCCTAACTTGTAATGCTTTATATGCGATATCTTTTAAAGACCTACTAACTCTTATAGGATTATTATCTCTTAAATATCTTCTTATTTCTCCTATAATCATTGGTACTGCATAAGTTGAAAATCTAACATTCTGACTTAAATCAAAATTATCAATAGCCTTTATTAGTCCAATACAACCTATTTGAAATAAATCATCAATGTTTTCTCCTCTGTTATTAAACTTTTGTATTACACTTAAGACAAGTCTTAAGTTACCCCTAACAAACTGCTGTCTAGCAACATCATCTCCACTTTTTACTTTTAAAAGTAATTCCATCATTTGGCTACCTTTTATTACTGGAAGTTCTGATGTGTTTACTCCACAGATTTCAACTTTATTAATTTGCATATAAAAATTCAGTCCTCTCTTTAAAAGTATTTCCTATACCCATTATTTACATATAATAAGTATTTAATACTTTTTGCTAAACTTATTTTATACAAACTTTTTTATTTCTTTTTTAAGCCTTGATATAATCTTTTTTTCAAGCCTTGATATATATGACTGAGATATTCCAAGCATATTAGCAACTTCTTTTTGAGTTTTTTCTCTACCACTAGTTTTTAGTGCAAATCTAAGTTCCATTATTTGTTTTTCTCTTTCAGATAAACTATCTAGTGCCATAACTAAAAGGTCCTTATCTATTTCTTCCTCTATAATTTTATATATTTCGTCACTTTCTGTTCCTAAAATATCAGAAAGCAAAAGTTCATTTCCATCTAAATCAACATTTAAAGGTTCATCAAATGAAACTTCAACTTTTTTCTTGCTATTTTTTCTAAGATACATAAGTATTTCATTTTCAATACATCTTGAGGCATATGTAGCAAGCTTTATATTTTTATTTAATTTAAATGTATTAACAGCTTTTATAAGTCCTATTGTACCTATTGAAACTAAATCTTCAACATCTATTCCAGTATTTTCAAATTTTCGTGAAATATAAACCACAAGTCTTAAATTTCTCTCTATTAGAGTTTGTTTTATACTGTCGTCATCTTCTAATTTTTGTAAAAGTTCAAATTCTTCTTCTTGATTTAGTGGTGGTGGAAGTACATTTGTACCACCCATATAATAAATTCCTTTTGCTTTTATTATTTTTAGCTTGATAAGAAATAATATAATCTTGTTTTTTAATTTATTCATTTTATCCCCCTAATTAATAACACTTGGATTTAATATAGCTTGGTAATCAACCTCATCAAAATCAGATATACCAAGAACTATATTACCTATTTTTTTGTTGTCAATTTCAATATAGTTAGCTTTTATTCCAAGTATTAAATTATTTTTGTTGTTTGTTATATCTTTATAAGGTATTATTTTTATTTTTGATGCTAATTCTTTATTATAATCTGATAGAACTTCGTATATATTACCTATATCTTTTTCTTTTAATATACTCTCAGGCAAAATGTCCTCTAACAAATTTGGCTTTATTATTATTACATCATTATTCCCTAATGGATCTTTTAATAAGTTGCCACTATCTAAAAGTGCTGTACATTCTAAATTTTTTTCAAGAATATTTATGATTATATTTTTTTTGATACTTTCAATATAACTTGTACTTTTTAATTCTTTGTAAATGTATTTTAAAAGCTCGCAACTAAAATAAACACAAGCTATTATAAACGAAATTTTTGTATTACTTGTCCCAGTAAAATACATTATAAAGAAAGTACTTCCTGATATAAATATATTAACAATATAAAAAACAATTGAAGTTCTTATAAAATGTTTTAAATTAGTAAACCCAAAACTTATTAGAGTTATAATACTCATAAAAACAATTTTAAATGGTATAGTAAATAAAAAATCAAAAACTATGTATATATACATCAGTGAATAAAATGTACCTATTACTGAACCTATAATCTTTTTATATAATGGTACATATAATTTTAATAAAATAGAGGTACAAGATATAAGAATATAATTTATAAAAAAATTTTCTAAAATATAATACTCTATATAAATTATAAAATACCTCCTTTCATTCTTTATATAATTATACTTTAAAAGTTATGTACTTTATGTCATTTTCAAAAGTCGAATAAATAAACTTTACAATAAAAATATACAAAAAAATAAGAAATCATATACTAAGTATTATAATTTCTTATTTTCACACAATATAATTTGTTAAAGTTAATCTTTATTTATATATTTTTATATTAATTTTTCTAGTATATTGCTTCTACCCTATAAATTTTCATACCAAGATTCATAAATTTATCTTCGTATTCAGTAGTTATATTTTCACTAAATTCGCTATTTGCTAAGTCTAATGAAATATTTCTTAATTTTAGGTTATAATTTGAAAATTCGTTTAAACTAAATTCAAATAGTTTATCATTATCAGTTTTAAAATGTATCTCTCCATTATTTTTAAGTATTATTTCATACTTTTGTAAAAAATTATATGATGTAAGTCTTCTTTTTGACCATCTTTTCTTTGGCCAAGGGTCACAAAAATTAATATAAATTCTCGATAATTCATTTTCATCAAAATAATCAGTTATATTATTTGCATCTGCCCAAATAAATAGTATATTATCTAAATTATTTTCACTAGCTTTATAAACAGCTTGAAGTAATACCTCTTCTTTCATTTCAATAGCAATATAATTTATGTCTTTGTTATTTTTAGCAAGAGTTGTTATAAATTTTCCTCTTCCTGTACCAATTTCTATATGAATAGGGTTATTATTATTAAATTTTTCACTCCACTTTCCTTTTAAATTAATATTTTTTGGTCTTATAACGTAATTTTTATAACTTAATAATTTTTCATCTGCACCTTTTTTCTTTCTTCTTCTCAT
The DNA here is from genome assembly GCA_944383455.1 of uncultured Peptostreptococcaceae bacterium. Classification (GTDB taxonomy): domain Bacteria; phylum Bacillota; class Clostridia; order Peptostreptococcales; family Peptostreptococcaceae; genus JAGHEK01. The sequence goes on along the minus strand of CALWPP010000008.1, from coordinate 32,177 downwards.
AATTTTCCTCTTTCGTATGTATATTTTATATTACCTAAAAATTAAAAAGAAGCCTAAGGCTTCTTAAAATTATCTTCTTCTTCTTAAAAAAGTTGGTATTTCCATATCATCTTCTATAGGTTCAACTCTCTTTGGCGTTTCTTCAACTACTACTTCTTCTTTAGTTTCTTCTACAACCTCAATATTTTCTTTTTTGGGTTGTGGTGTAGTTCTTATTTGAGGTTTTTGATTTAAAACCATATCATTTTTATTATTCTCATCAAACCCTGTAGCTATTACAGTTATTCTTATTTCCTCATCTAATTCTTTAGTTATAGTAGCTCCAAATATAATATTTGCTTCTGGGTCACAAGACTCTTGGACTAAAGTAGATGCTTCATTTATCTCAACAAGACCTAAATTTTCTCCACCAGTTATATTAAGTAAAACTCCCTTCGCTCCTTTTATAGAAGTTTCAAGAAGTGGAGATTGTATAGCTTCTTTTGCAGCATTTATTGCTCTATTTTCTCCAGAAGAATGACCAATCCCCATATGAGCTAAACCTTTTTCCTTCATAACAGATGTAACATCTGCAAAGTCTAAGTTTATAAGCCCAGGTACTGCTATTAAGTCAGATATAGATTGTATACCTTGCTTTAATACATCATCAGCTATTGAAAATGCCTCAGTCATACTTGTATTTCTTTGAACTATTTGAAGTAATCTATCATTAGGTATAGTTATTAATGTATCAACTTTTGATTTAAGTTCAGCTATACCATTTTCTGCATTTTTCATTCTAACTTTACCTTCAAATACAAAAGGCTTAGTTACAACTCCAACAGTAAGTATTCCCATTTCTTTTGCAAGTTGAGCTATAACAGGAGCAGAACCAGTTCCTGTTCCTCCACCCATACCTGCAGTTACAAAAACCATATCAGCACCTTGTAAAACTTTTATTATTTCATCTTTACTTTCTTCTGCTGCTCTTTTTCCAACATCAGGATTTGCTCCAGCTCCAAGTCCTTTTGTTAGTTTTTCACCTATTTGTATTTTATGTTCGGCTTTAGATATTTGTAATGCTTGTTTATCTGTATTAACTGCGATAAATTCAACTCCCTTTAGTTGAGCTTCAATCATTCTATTAACAGCATTATTACCTCCACCACCAGCACCTATAACCTTAATCTTAGCTAAAGAATCTGATTCCATATCAAAATTTATCATAGATATATAGCCTCCTTCATTTGTAATAACCTATATGTTTTAAATTATTATTTTACGTATTAATTCACTATAATTTATTCCACATACTTAATATTAATCCTTTTTATTTTAGACTATTTATATCAATATGTGTCATAAATCTCCAAAATAAAATTTTAAATTCGTATATTAAATTCTATGTATTCATAAGGATTTTATGGTTTATAAAGTGCATATCCATTAGTCAAATCTAAATATCCACCTTTTTTATTATCACTTTGAATATCAACTAATACCGCACTAATCATACTTAAGTTATAACCTATGTTATTATTATTTAAAATAATTTCTAAATCATCTTTTGTTATCATATTTATTTGATTTGTGTCTAATTTTATAGTTTTTATTTGTTTAGCTAAGTTCTCATTTTTTATGCATTTTATAAGATACGGTATATTTTTGTCATTTTCAAGGTTTTCATATACCAATTTATCCTCAATTATATCATAATCGGCTTGTATTACCAATATATTATGACTATCTTTTTTTATTTCATCTATTTTTTCAATTATTTCTCCTTCTTCATCAACAAGATAATTAAATTTACCATTAGATAGTATAGCAAAAATATCTCTTTCTTGTAATTTAATATTTATTGTATCTGGAATTTTTCTTTCTATTTTTACATCTTTTATGTAATTATTACTAAGTAACTTTTCCTCCATGCTAGAAATACTATACATAAAAATATTTTTATCTTTTTTTATATTTAAAAAGTCTATTATTTCTTCATTTGATATATTTTTGTTACCACTTATATTTATATTTTTACTATAAAAATAATTACTATTTATTATAGTGTATATAAAAATTATCCCCATAATAGATAAACTTAAAATTATAGTAACTTTAGATACATTTGTATTTTTAGTTTTTTTTCTCATTTTTAAAATCACCTAAATTTAATTTTTATATTATACATACAACTTTTATAACTTAAATCCTACCAAAAAATTATAAGAAATAAAAAAAGCTGTGATTACACAGCTATAAATTATCAACTCTTTTTATATTAGCACCAAGACTACTTAAAACATACTCAAAATTTTCATAACCTCTTTCAATATGATAAATATTTGAAACTTCTGTTTGTCCATTTGAAACAAGTCCTGCAAGAACAAGACTTGCTCCTCCTCTTAAATCAGGTGATACTACACTTTTACCAGATAAACTTTTAACACCATTTATAACACAAATATTATCATTTAAAACTTTAATATTTGCACCCATTTTTATTAATTCTTTAGTATTCATAAATCTATTCTCAAAAATAGTTTCATTAAATATAGTCTCCCCATCACTTATAGTCATCAAAGTCATAAACTGTGATTGCATATCAGTTGGAAATCCTGGATGAGGGCTAGTTTTTATAAATTCTAATGCTTTTATACATCTAGGAGAGTAAAGAATAGCTTCTTTTTCTAATAAATCTAACTCACATCCACATTTTATTAAGTTTTCATAAATAGGTTTCATATGTGAATGAATAACATTTTTTACATGTAATTTTCCACCAGTCATAGCACTTGCCACCATATAAGTTCCTATAGCTATTCTATCTGGTATTACACTATGTTCAACTGAATTTAATTTTTTTACTCCTTCAATTATTATTTTACTAGTTCCTGCTCCCTTAATTTTTGCACCCATTTTATTTAAAAAATTTTGTAAATCTTCAATTTCAGGTTCTCTTGCTGAGTTATTTATAATAGTTATACCTTTTGCCTTAACACTTGCTAGCATTATATTTTCAGTTGCTCCAACACTAGGAAAATCTAAATTTATAGTAGTTCCTTCTAATTTGTCTTTATAACAATTTATAAACCCATTTTCTTCCTCTATTCTTATACCTAACTTTTTAAATGAATCTAAATGTAAGTCTATTGGTCTTTTACCTATTGCACATCCTCCAGGATGACTTATTTTTGTGTAATCTAATCTTCCTATCATTGCGCCCATAATTATTATTGATGACCTCATTTTTCTAACATACTCTTCTTCTATATCACAAGAAGAAATATTAGTACTATCAACTATTAAAGTTCCATCATCATAACTTGCAAAACAACCTATACTTTTTAGTATTTTTATCATAAGGTAAACATCAGATATATTTGGAACGTTGTGAATTATACTTTTGTTTTCATTTAATATAGTACCCGCAATTATTGGTAATATAGAGTTTTTTGCACCCCTTATATCTAGTACCCCTTCTATCTTAGTGCCACCCTCTATTATATATTTAGACACAAAAATCCCCCCTAATTATGTCTTAATCATAAATGTTTATAATTTATAATTTATGTAGATTAGGGGGTATATGTTACCTTTTCTTTATTCCTATAACTTTTTGTGGTACAGTTTCTCCTATATTATTAGTTAAAATATGTTCTTCTGCCTCTTTATGATTTTCTTTTGATTTACTTTTCTTTTTATTATCATTATATACTTTAAGTATCTCATCATATATATAATTTATAGATTTTGGATTACCTATTTCCTTACTCTTTTCTGACATTTCAAGTAGCTTTTCATTATCTCCTAAAATCTTAAATAAAACTTCATTTAGTTTTTCTCCTGTTAAATCTTTTTCTAAAATACAAACTCCTGCACCTTTTGATTCAACACTTTTTGCATTATATTCTTGATGATTTTCTGCTGTATATGCTTTTGGAATTATTATTGATGGCTTTTCTAGTGCAGTTATTTCAGAAATTGAAGTAGCACCAGCTCCTCCTATTACTAAATCACTTGCGCCAAGTGCATTTGCCATATCATCTAAGTAAGGTAGTACTTTTTGGTATGGTTTTAAATCTAATTCCTTTATGCTCTCTAAAAATTCTTCATAATATGGCTTTCCGGTAGCTATAATAAACGCTACATCTTCTTTGTAAAGATTTTTTATAACAAATTTCATGGCATCATTTATTTTCTTTGAGCCACCACTTCCCCCATAACATAAAATCATTTTTTTATCTTCATTTATTCCAAGCTTTCTTCTTGCGATATGTTTTTTTGTAGTTAATATTTCTTTTCTGACTGGATTTCCTGTAAATACTAACTTATCTATACTTTCTTTTGGAAATCTTTGATGTGAATCTTCAAATGTAGTTAATACTTTTGTAACTACCTTAGATAAAATTTTATTAGTAACTCCAGGAAAAGAATTTTGCTCATGTACTATTGTAGGAACTTTCTGAAGTGATGCATTAAAAAGTACCGGTCCACTAACATAACCACCAGTACCTATTACAATGTCTGGCTTAAACTTTTTTATTATTTTTCTTGATTGTTCAAGACCTTTAAATAATCTAAAAACTCTTTTTACATTCTCTAAATCAATTTTTCGTCTAAACCCTTGAACAGTAACAGTTTTTATTTCATATCCATATTTTGGTACTATTTCTGATTCTATTCCTTTTTCAGTTCCAACAAATAAAATTTCTGCATCTGGATTTTCTTCTTTTATTTTGTTTGCTATTGCAATTGCTGGATAAACATGACCTCCTGTTCCTCCACCAGATAATAAAACTCTCATAAACTCACTCCTTAGTTAATTTTGACGTTTCTTGAAATGTTTAAAACTATACCTATTGCACTCATAAGTATTGTAAGAGAAGTACCACCATAACTTATAAAAGGAAGTGCAACTCCTGTAACAGGCATAGAAGAAGTAGCAACAGCTATATTAAGTGCTGCTTGAATTCCTATTTGAGCACCTATACCTATAACCATCATACAAGAAAATATATCCGGACATTTAAGTGCTATTATTACACATCTATAAACAAGAATTACAAAAAGAAGTATAACAATACTACAACCAACTAGACCAAGTTCTTCACCTATTATTGCGAAGATAAAGTCATTTTGAGGCTCTGGTATGTAAAACCATTTTTGTTGACTCTTCCCAAGTCCCATTCCAAAAAGACCTCCAGAACCTAGTGCATAAAGACCTTGTATAACCTGATATCCATTCCCAAGTGGGTCTTGAAATGGGTCTAAAAATGAAAGAACACGTTTTAATCGGTATGGTGAAGTTAGTGCAAGTGCTAAGAATAAAAATACTCCACTAAAAAACATTCCAATAACTATCTTTATATTCATTCCTGCAACAAATATCATAACAAAAGTAACTAATATTATAGTTCCTGCTGTTGACATATTTGGTTGAAGCATTATCAATATAAAAAATATCATAGGTAATACCAAAAGTGGTATAACACCTTTTTTGAATGATTTTATATCACTATATTTTTTTTCAATTAATTTTGCAGTTATAACAATAGTTGCAAACTTTGCAAGTTCTGCTGGTTGAATAGTAGCAGAACCTACTCCAAGCCATCTTCTAGCTCCATTTAGTTTTATACCAAGTGGAGTTAATACTAATAAAAGTAGCACTACTGATACTATACCTATAGTTTTTGCGTGTTTTTTCCAAAATTCATAATGAATGTTTGAAATTATCATCATAGATATAAATCCAAGTATAGCAAATATCAAATTTCTTTTTAGAAAATGATAAGAATCACCATGTTTAAAGGCAGACTGAACATAACTTGCACTAAACACCATGATGATTCCTACAAATACTAATATTATAGTTGTATAAAAAATTACATTATCAAAATCTTTTCGCGCTATTATATCTTTTTGTTTTTTTCGTATAGATATTTTTGGCATTAAAAAATTTTCCTCCATTCCCTAAGAGGCTATTTTATGTTGTATACATTTTCTTTAAAGTCTTTTCCCCTAACCTCAAAACTCTTGTACATATCCCAACTTGCACAAGCTGGTGATAATAAAACTATATCCCCTTTTTCAGCCATTTTATAAGAATTAAGTACTGCTTCATTCATATTATTTACTATTTTTATATTGGTAAATCCTTTTTTTATAGCAATAGAATTTATTTTGTCTTTAGTTTCTCCAAGTAAAATAAGTCCTTTTACATTTTTCTTTGCTACTTCTAATACTTCATCAAAGTTAGTTCCTTTATCCATTCCACCAAGTATTAAGATTATTTTCTCATTATAAGAATTTAATGCTTTTATAGTAGAATCTGGATTTGTAGCTTTTGAATCATTTATAAATTTAATACCTTTAATATCTGCTACTAACTCTTGTCTATGCTCAACCCCTGAAAAGTTTTCTAATACATATTTTATATCAGAAATATCTATTCCATAAATATATGAAATTAAAATGCTAGCCATTGCATTTTGTATATTATGTTCTCCTTTTAGAGTTAGTTTGTTTTTATTTATTAGATTTATTTTTTTATCTAGATTTATTATTATATTATCTTCTTCTAAATATATTCCTCTATCTAGTTTCTCTTTTGTTGAAAAATAAATTATATTTGAATTTATTTTACTCTCTAACTCTCTAATACTAAAATCATCATAATTTAAAATTACAAAATCGTCTTTTGTTTGATTTTTAAATATATTAAATTTAGCATTTATATAGTTTTCCATAGTTTTATGTCTATTTAGATGGTCTTCAGTTATATTAAGTATTACACTTATATTTGGTCTAAAAGAATTTATACTTTCAAGTTGAAAACTACTAAGTTCAGCTATAAGCACAGAATCTTTATTTACAGTTTCAACAGTATCTATAATAGGATTTCCTATGTTTCCCACTTTATAAGCATCTTTCATTCCTTTTTTAAATATTTCATAAGTTAATGAAGTTGTTGTTGTTTTGCCATTAGTTCCTGTTATTCCAATAATATATGGATTATTATTTATTCTATATGAGAGTTCAACTTCACCTATTAGATCTATTTTTTTATTCTTTATCTTTAATATAAAATCCAAGTCAAGTGGTACACCAGGAGATACAACTACTAAATCAATATTATCTATATTTTGTGGATGATATCCAAGTATGTACTTAATATTATTTATGCTTTTTAACTCGCATAGTATTTCTTTTAGGTCTTCTTCTTTTTTTATATCATTTACTATTATGTTAGCACCTAGTTTGCTTAGATATTTTATAGTTGATATACCAGTTTTTGCAAGCCCAACAATTAAAATATTTTTCTTGTCTAAATACATAATTTATGCCCCCTAAAATATAGCTATTATACCAAACCAAGCAAGTATAACTGTTATTATCCAAAAAGTGAACACTACCCTAGTTTCTGGCCAACCACATTGTTCAAAATGATGATGTATAGGGGCCATTTTAAATATTCTCTTTCCTGTTAACTTAAATGATAAAACTTGAAGTATAACAGATATTGCTTCTGCAAAGTATATTCCTCCAACTAAAGGTATAAATAAAACTGTATTAGTTAAAACTGCAAATGAAACTACTGCTCCACCTAAAGCCATAGAACCTGTATCCCCCATAAATATTTTTGCAGGATATGAATTAAAACCTAAAAATCCTAAACAAGCTCCAACAGTTGCAGCTGCCAAAACAGCAACTTCTTGATTTACAGTTCCTGAGTATGATGCAAGTAACATAAAAAATGCTGATACTATTAAAGTTACTCCTGAAGCCAAACCATCAAGCCCATCAGTTAGATTTACTGCATTAACAGTTCCAATTATTATAAATGTCATTATAGGTATATAAAGTGGCCCTACATTTATTACTAAATCAGTAAATGGAACCATAAGTTGTGGTGCACTTGCTGATGAAGTGTATTGATAATAAGAAACGTAAATAGCTACTGCTAATTGAAGTACTATTTTTTGCCAAGCTCTAAGACCTAAAGACCTTCTCTTTTTTATTATTATAAAATCATCTAAAAATCCTATAAAGCCAAACCCTACTATACATATAAGACCAACTCTTAAATCAGACCCTATATTACTTCTTGTTATACCTGTTATAAGTATTGCAAGTATCATAAGAACACCACCCATTGTAGGCGTTCCATTTTTTGATAGATGAGTTTTTGGACCATCATTTCTTACAGTCTGACCAAATTTAAACTTTGTAAGCATTGGTATAAATATTGGTGCTAATATTATTACTATCAAAAAAGAAATAAGTGCTGTGTAAGTTAGTTCTGTTATTCCTACTAACATAATATATCATCTCCCTGCTAACTATTTAGATGATTAATTAATTCCTCAAGCTTCATTCCTCTTGATGCCTTAATTAATACAACATCATTATTTTTTATTATTTTGCTTAAACATCTTATAGCATCATCTTTTGTATTAAAATGGTATGAATTATCCTCTAAAAATCCATTTTCTAAAGCTTTTTGGCGTATAAACATTGAGGCTTTTCCAATAGTTATTAAAATATCTACTTTATCTGAAGCAAACTCTCCAACAGCTTTATGACCTACTTCTTCGTATTCTCCCATTTCAAACATATCTCCAAGTATTGCTACTTTTCTTTGTTTGTAATTTTTTAACACTTCAATTGATGCTTTCATAGATTCAACACTTGCATTATAAGCATCATTTATTATTGTTATGTCGTTTAATTTAATTATATCTAGTCTCATTTTAGTTATTTTAAAGTTTAAAAGACCATTTCTTATTTCATCTAAAGTTAAATTTAAAGTTTTTCCAACTAAAATTGATGCCATAGCATTATATATATTGTGTTTTCCTGGTAAAGGTATTTCAAAACTTTCTTCTCTTTCATCTATAATTATATTAAATATAGTCTTATTTTCAAATATTTCATAAGAGCTACAGTATACATCATTATTTTTGCCAAAACCAAATGTTTTTAAATCATATTCTAAACTTTTTTCCTTTAATAATTTTAAAAAATCATCATCTCCATTTACTATTAAAGTATTTCCTTTTTTAAAATTTGATGTTATTTCCATTTTAGCCTTAAATATTCCTTCTTTTGATCCTAAATTTTCAATATGTGAAGAACCAATATTAGTTATGACTGCTATATCTGGATTTACTATGTGTGATAAATATTTTATTTCATTAAATCCAGACATTCCCATTTCTATAACTGCACTTTCATATGTAGAATTTAGATTAAAAAGAGTAAGAGGCACTCCAAAACTATTATTTAGATTTCCTTCATTTTTTAAAGTTTTAAATTTAGAACTTAAAACAGAATGTATTATATCCCTTGTAGTAGTTTTTCCAACACTTCCAGTTACTGAAATAAATGGTATACTAAATTTTTCTTTATAATATTTTGATATATCTCCAAGTGCTATTTCAGTATCATCTACTTCAATTAAGTTTATGTCATTATAATCAATATTTATGATACTATCTTTATTTTTAATAAATGTCCTACATCCATTATTATAAGCATCTTCCATAAATGTATGACCATCTAAATTTTTTCCTATGATTGAAATATATACACTTTTTTCTTTTGCTTTTCTACTATCTATTAAAACTTCTTCTATATGATAGTCCTTATTTCCTTTTAATAAGTTTCCACCAGTTGCATTTAATATTTCAAATACTTTCAAACAAATCCCTCCTTTATAACATTTTATGATAGTAATTTTATATTTATTTAAAATTATTTTCCAATTAAAAAGCAATGTATAAATACATTGCTTAAATAATTATATACTATTTTTTGTTTTTTTTAAATATCTTTATATTTTTCTGTTACTTATGTGTTACTTATTCAAAATAAAGAATTATACTTGAATCTTCTTCAACTTTTATTCCAGGCTTTGGAAACATATCTTTTATTTTAGTATTTTCTGAAAGTTCTATATCTGTGTCTAAATTTGCTTTAAGGCCATTTTCTTCTAAGGTTTTAGTTGCATCTCCTATATTCATATTTCTAACATCAGGTACAACTACTTGCTTCTTTTCAAATTCTTCTTTTTCTTCTTCTGTATATTTTTGCTCAACTCCAAGGTATTTTAAAGAATCTTGCATAATTTCTTTAACTATTGGTCCTGCAGTTGTACTACCAAACGCCATAACTCCAGTTGGTTCATCTACTATTGCTAAAACTACTATTTGAGGGTCATCAGTTGGTGCTATACCAATAAAAGAACATATATATTTTCCTTGTGCATACCTTCCATCAATAACTTTTTGTGCTGTACCAGTTTTACCCCCTATCTTGTATCCTGGAATATATGCTGCTTTTCCCGAACCTTGACTAACAACACTCTCTGCTATTTCCATCATTTTTTTTGAAGTTTCTTCTGATATAACTTGTCTTGACATTATTGGTTCTAATTCTTCAATTATATTTCCTTTATCATCTGTAAATGCTTTTACTACTCTTGGCTTCATTAGTTTACCATCATTTGCAATACCACTTATAGCCCTAGTAAGTTGCATTGGAGTTACAGATATTGATTGACCAAATGAAATTGTTGCAAGCTCAACTGGTCCAACATTTTTTTCGTTATACATTATTCCCTTAGCTTCCCCTGGCAAATCAAGTCCTGTTTTTTCTTTAAATCCAAATCCTTCTATGTAATCATATAATTTTGATACACCTAATCTATTACCAACCTCAATAAATACTGGGTTACAAGAGTTTTGAACTCCTTGTGCAAAATTTTGCTCTCCGTGAGGTTCATAATGCCTCCAACATTTAATTCTACGACCACCAATAGTTACACTACCTGTACAAACAAATGTTTCATCATCTTTTATAACATTTTCCTCAAGTCCTGCAGATGATGTTACCAATTTAAATGTTGAACCTGGCTCATAAGTATCACTAACTGCTGGATTTCTCCACATTTGATAATATCCTTTTAGTTTATCTTTTTCAGAGTACTTAGCTAACTCATCTTCAAAGTATGGGTAAATTGGATTTCTTGGGTCATTTGGGTCATAATCTGGCTTTGATGCCATAGATAATACATCTCCAGTTTTTGGGTCAAGTGCTACAACAGTTACTCTTTTTGCATTATTAAGTTCGTATGCTTTTTGCACCGCTTTTTCCGTATAGTGCTGAATGACCTCATCAATGGTAAGTACTACTCCATTTCCTTGAGTTGGCTCAAAATACTTCTCCATACCCCTTGGTATTTCACGACCTGATGCATCAGTACTTATTATAAGTTTTCCATCCGTTCCTTGAAGTTCTTTATTATACTGCATCTCAATCCCTGCAATTCCTTGAGAATCTGCTGATGTATGACCTAGTACATACGGTGCAAAATTTCCGTATGGATAATACCTTTGATTATCCTCTGCAACCCAAATCCCTGGAATCTTAGCTTCTCTTATCTTACCTGCCTTCTCATCATCAATCCATCTTTCTATCTTAACAAGTGCCATATTCTTTTTTCCAACAAGTTCTGCTATTTCTTTTTCATCTTTATCTAGTATTCTTGATAAAATTTTTGATGCTTTTTCCTTGTCTTCAACTTCAACAGGCTTACACCAAACTGTATATTTAGTTGCACTAACCGCTAGTTCTTTCATATTTCTATCATAAATTGTACCTCTTTTTGCTGGAATAGGAACTTCTCTTGTTTGTTGTTCTATTGCTTTTTTACTTAACCAATTTCCCTTTATAATTTGTAAATATGCAGTCCTTGCAGTTAATCCAAAAAATAGCCCACAAGATGAAACAAGAATTATTACTATCCTTTTTTTACTCATTCCCTTTATTTTTCTTTTCATAAATCACCCCAATTAATTATCAACTTGAATATATCTTATTTGACTTTTTTTTGGATAATCCATATTAAGTTCTTCTCTTGCTCTTTTTTCTATTTCTTTTATAGACATATCTTTGTAATTTTTATGATTTAGTGAAGAGAGTTTTATTTCTAATTCTTTTAGGTCTTTTTTTAAATAATGTACTCTATAGCTTAAATTTGATATTATTACTTGACCACAAATATTTCCTATTACTATAAATAAAGCAATAATAAAAGAAGAAAACTTTATAAAAACTTTAAATATCTTTTTTCTATTTCTCTTTTTATTTTTATTCTTCTTTTCTTTTTTATATTCATTTATATTTCTAACTTTTTTATGTTTCATAAAATCACCCAAAATAATAAATATATTATTATATATTTTGTCTATTATTTTTATTTCCTCTAAGTAAACATACCAAAAATTTCTACAAAAAAAATGAACTCTTTATAAGAGTTCATTTTTTAAGCAAGTACATCTAAGTTTAATCCTTTTTGAGTTTCAAGTGCCATATCTAAAACACTTATAGATAATTCACTCTTTATCGAACTTGATGAAGTTGCTGATGTAGATATATCTCCACTAGCTATTGCCATCATAGATTCACCAGATGCCTCGTAGTTATTAGAAACCATATTAGCAATACTCATCATCATACCACTATTTATAGTCATACTTTACACCTCCAATTTCTAGGTAGAAAATTTATACATTTACTTAGTTAGATTTTACGGATAAAATAAAATTTATTAAGTATGAATTTTATATTCTCTCACAAACTCTAAGCTTTGCACTTCTTGATCTTGGATTTTCTTCTATTTCATTTTTAGTTGGAAGTATTGGTTTTCTTGTTATAACTTTTACTAAAGCTTCTTTATCACATTGACACATTAAAAAATGTGGTGGACAAATACAATCAGTGGCTAAATACTTAAATTCATTTTTAACTATTCTATCTTCAAGTGAATGAAACGTTATTATACAAACTCTACCACCTTCATTCATAATGCTAACAGCATCATTTATCATTTTATTTATTACACCAAGCTCGTTGTTTACTTCAATTCTTATAGCTTGAAAAGTTCTTTTTGCAGGGTGAGGTCCATCAATTCTTGCTTTTTTTGGAATAGCACTTTTTATAACATCAACTAATTCACCAGTAGTTTTTATTTCTTTTTCGCTTCTTTTTTCTACAATAAATTTTGCTATTCGCTTTGACCAATTATCCTCACCATATTCTTTGATTATTCTTGCAAGTTCCTCCTCAGAATAAGCATTAACAACATCATAAGCACTAAAATCTTTTCTAATATCCATTCTCATATCAAGTGGTGCATCTTGCATATAAGAAAACCCTCTATCAGCTTCATCTAATTGATGAGATGATACTCCTAAATCTGCGAGTACTCCATCAATTTTATATACTCCTATTTTTTCTAACTCTTCTTTTAGATTTTCAAAATTACTATGAATAAACTTTACTCTATCACTATAATCTTTTAATCTTTCTTTTGCAGTTTCTATTGCATTTTTATCTTGGTCAAATCCTATAAAAAGACCATTTTTTGATAATCTTTTTACTATTTCTTTTGAATGACCTGCACCTCCCATAGTACAATCAACATAAACTCCATCGGGCTTTATATTTAAGTTTTCTATACATTCATTTAAAAGGACTGATACGTGATGAAATTCCATTTAATTCTCCTTATTGTTCGTATTATTTTCGTCATTTATATTTTCATTTATTATATTTTCATTTATGTAGTTTGTATCTTTTTTTTCATCATTTACTATATTCTCTTTAGTATCTTTATCTAATTTAACTTTAATATTATTCATAGACCTATTTTTAAAATATATATGAAGTAAAATTGATAAAATAATAAATGTTAAGCTAACAAGTTGTGCAACTCTAAAAGGACCAAACATTAAACTATCGGTTCTAAGTCCTTCTATAAAAAATCTTCCAAACGAGTATAAACCAAAATATGTAAATAAAACTTGACCATCATATTTTTTGTTTTTTCTAATCAAAAAATATAAAACAAAAAATACTAATAAATTCCAAATTGACTCATAAAGAAAAGTTGGGTGAACTTTTTCACCATTAACCATTATTCCCCAAGGTAGGTTTGTTGGACCTCCATGAGCTTCTTGATTAATAAAATTTCCCCATCTACCTATGGCTTGAGCAAGTGGAGCACCAAGTAAAACAACATCTGCCATTTGTAAAAAGTTTATCTTTTTAACCTTACAGAAAATATAGCCTGTTAAAACTCCAGAAATTAAAGCTCCATGTATTGCCATTCCTCCTCCTCTAAAATTTAATATCTGAGAAGGATTACTTAAATAATAATCTAAATTAAATAAAACATAGTAAAGTCTTGCTCCTAAAAGGCCTATAGGTATTGCAAATATTGCTAAATCAAGTATATAATCTTCATTTATACCAATCCTTTTAGCCTCTTTTAATGCAATAAAAGATGCAGTCATTATACCAGTTGCCATTAAAATCCCATACCACATTATATCTATTCCAAATATGGTAAATGCTACTTTATCCATTTTTACACCTCTTACTTTAGTTTTATTAATATTATATCAGTTTATAAAAAATAATAATATATTTATTTTTTATAAAGTATTTAAAATACTAATCTTTAAAATCTTTTTTGTTTATCTTGTTTATAATACTTTCTACTATTGCATCAACTCTTTCTTCAGGATTTACATAATAAAAGTCTGTATACCCTAAATCTAACTTATAAAATATACTTTCTACTAAGTTTTTAGTATACATTGTATCAATTAAAGTTGTTGGAGTTACAACATACAAGCTATGTATTCCATATTCTAAAAGTTCTTCTGCAGATTTTATGATATCTTCATCTTCATTTTCTAAAAGAGGTAACCTTATTTGAATATCTAGGTCATTTTTTTCTTTTTCTATCCCTTTTTCTATTTTTTGCCTTAGGATTATATCTTCTTCTATATCATTTTTATCTTCAAGTCCTACAAGTATTACTCCAGTATCTTCCTTTAACTTTTCTATATTTTTTAAAATATCATCTTTATAAATGTTTGCTATTTCGTCAGAATCATAAAATGCATTTAAAATTTTAACTCCTACTATATTTCTAGATGGTAGATTTATTTTCTCAAGTCTTTTTAAAAATACTTCATAATCAACCCCATTAGTCATAAATAAAGGGCAAATTATTATATTTTTGTACCCTTCAGACAACAAAACTTCTACCATTTGTTCAAAATATGGCTTACTAAAAAGATATGAATTAACAACCATATATTCACTCCCCAAATTATAACTTAATTTTTTTGATATTTCCTCAGTCTTTTTCTTAAAATTACTAATTCCAGTATCTTGATAGTAAAGTTTATATTTATTTAAGTCTTTTATTGAAGTAAATAGTGCTTTATAACCTTTTTCTTGATATATTTGAGTTGCTCTTTCTCTTATGTTGTAATTTTTGTCTTCTCCTTCTGACACTAGTAAAACTAACGTTTCTTTTTTCTCAACTGTTGATTCTGATTTATCAACAAAAATATAATCTCTTATTCCAAATACTATAAAAAAATTTACCATAAAAAAAGAAATAAAAAATCCATATATTAATTGTTTATATAGCTTTTTAACAAATACAACTTTATAAAACATAATACTTGAAAGTATTATTAAAATATTTTCTAAATTTCCTTTAAATATAAAGCTCAAAAATAAACTAACAAATAAAACTATTGAATAAAACACTCAATCAACCCCAACATATTATTTAGTTTACATCTATTATAAATATGATGTATAATTAAAATGTATGCGTAAAAATAGTCCCAATGAGGGTTTGATAAAGAAAGGAAGAATTTTATGAAATTAGGTATAGTTGGTTTACCAAACGTTGGTAAGAGTACTTTATTTAATGCAATAACTCAAGCTGGTGCAGAGTCTGCAAATTATCCATTTTGTACAATAGAGCCAAATGTTGGTGTTGTTGCTGTTCCAGATGAAAGATTACATAAGTTAAGAGAATTATACGATTCTAAAAAAATAGTTCCAACTGCAATAGAGTTTTGCGATATAGCAGGACTTGTTAGAGGTGCATCAAAAGGAGAGGGTCTTGGAAATAAATTCTTATCTCATATAAGAGAAGTTGATGCAATAGTACACGTTGTTAGATGTTTTGAAGACCCAAATGTTGTTCATGTTGATGGAAGTGTTAATCCTCTTCGTGATATTGAAACTATAAATCTTGAATTAATTTTTTCTGATATAGAAGTTTTAGAAAGAAGAATACAAAAAACTCAAAAAGCTAGTAAAGCTGATAAAAGTTTAGTTAGTGAACTTGAGTTTTTAAACAAAATAATGGCTACACTAGAAGAAAGTAAATGCGTTAGAACAATGGAATTTACAGAAGAAGAACAAATCTTTGTAAATAGCTTAAATTTACTTACTTCAAAGCCTGTAATATATGCTACAAACGTTTCAGAAGATGACTTAGCAGATGAAGCTCAAAATAATGAATATGTTAATACTGTTCGTGAATTTGCTAAAACAGAAAATGCTGAAGTAGTTGTTGTATGTGCTCAAATTGAAGCTGAGATTTCTGAACTTGAATCGGAAGAAGAAAAGAAAGAATTTTTAGAGACTTTAGGACTTACTCAATCTGGTCTTGATAAATTAATAAAATCTTCTTATGCTTTACTTGGTCTTATATCTTATTTAACTGCTGGACCTCAAGAAGTTAGAGCTTGGACAATAAAGGTAGGAACTAAAGCTCCTCAAGCAGGTGGAAAAATACACTCAGATATAGAAAGAGGATTTATAAGAGCCGAAACTATAGCGTTTGACGATTTAGTTAATGTTGGAACTATGACTGCTGCAAAAGAAAAAGGTCTTGTTAGACTTGAAGGTAAAGAATATATAGTAAAAGACGGAGACGTTATATTATTTAGATTTAATGTGTAAAATTTGTAGTAGTTTAATTTTTAAAAAATACTATAAAATAAGTAAAAATTTAATGAATTTACTATACACTAATATAAATTTTTATAAATTAAAAGAGCAAAATCTCAATTTGATTTTGCCCTTTTTTCTATCTTTCTAAATATAAAATAAACTATTAAAAGCCCTAAAAATGCTCCAAAACTATCCACAAAAATATCTCTTACTTCACCACTTCTACCCTCTACAAATCTTTGGTGAATTTCATCACTTACTGCATATAAAAATGTTAAAAACATTGATTTTAAGTAAATTTCTTTAGTATCATTTTTTTCATAAATACTCATAAATATTAAAATTGCCAAAACTAAATATACAAACATATGTGCAGATTTTCTAACTACAAACTCTGCTATATCAATACTTTCCATAAATTTTATAATATCACCTATTATAAATACATTACTTAAAGTATTTATAAATCCACCAGAATGGCCTGATGAAACAGACGCTACTTGATTTGAAAAGTAAAAGATAATACTCATCCAAATGATTGATAAAATTAGGAAAATTCTTCTTCTAGTCATAACTTATTCGCCTTCTAAATTTTTTGTTTAAATTATTTAATAAATTATATTTATAATTTTAAATATTAAACTTCTTAAAAATAGCTTCTTTAGCTACTTCTTTGTCATCAAAATGATTTTTTTCATTTCCAATTATTTGATAATTTTCGTGTCCTTTTCCTGCAATTAATACTAGATCATCTTTTTGTATCATTCCTATTGCTTCAAATATAGCTTCTTTTCTATCAATAATAACTTTATGATTATCTTTTTTCATTCCACACAATATATCATTTATTATATCTGTTGGCAATTCTGTTCTTGGATTATCTGATGTAACTATGCAAAAGTCTGATAAGTTTTCTGCTATTTCTCCCATTAAAGGTCTTTTAGTTTTGTCTCTATCTCCACCACAACCAAAAACTGTTATAACCTTTCCTTTAGTAAACTCTTTTGCAGTTTTAATTACATTACAAAGAGCATCTGGAGTATGTGCATAATCAACTACAATATTAACTTTTTTATCGTTTTTCACTGACTCAAATCTTCCACTAACTCCACTAGTATTTTTAAGAGTATCTACTATTATATCTTTATCTATATTAAGTAAATAACAAGTAGCAAAAACTGCTAAGGTATTATAAATAGTAAATTTACCACAAACAGGTACAAAAACTTCACTCTCATAAGTAGGTGTACAAACAGTATAATAAACTCCATCTATTGTCATTTTAATATCTTTTGCAAAAAAATCAGCCTTATTATCTATTCCATAAGTATAAACTTTAGTATCTAAATTTTTTATATTTTCGTATATTTTTCTCCCACCAATATCATCAATATTAATTATATTTGCTATACTTGTCTTATGAAATAACTTTTCTTTTGACAATCTATAATCCTCTAAATCTTTATGAAAATCAAGATGGTCAGGAGTTAAGTTAGTAAAAATACCTATTTTAAAATCAGTTTCATCAACTCTATTTAAACTAAGTGCGTGAGATGAAACCTCCATAACACAACTTTTACAATTATTATCAACCATTCTTTTAAAATACTTTTGTAAATTAATACTTTCTGGTGTAGTATTTTTAGATATTATTTCATCTTTACCATCAAATGTTTTTATAGTTCCAATAAGACCTACTTTTTCATTGTTTTTAGATAAAATTTCACTTAAAAAAGTTGTTATACTAGTTTTCCCGTTAGTTCCAGTAACTCCAATTACATTCATTTTACTTGATGGGTTTTCACAAAAATTATTAGATATTTTAGCCATAGCTTCTCTAGTGTTCTTAACTCTTACAAAAGTGTAACCTTTAATTTCTACATCTTCTTCAACTAAAAAAGCTACTGCTCCTTTTTCTATTGAACTATTTATAAATTTATGAGAGTCAACAGTAAATCCTTTAATGCAAATAAATAGCGTACCTTTACTAACATTTCTTGAATCAAATTCAATACTTGAAATTTCTATATTAGTATCTCCTTTTATAGAAATTACTTCTAAATCTTTTATTATATCTTTTAACTTCATAAATTTCCTCCCAAATATTTTACATTAATATTATAACTTTTGTTATATGTTTATTCAAATTTTATTTACTATAAATATAATGAACTTAATAAAAGTTAAATATTATTAGATTAAAATTTACAGAGTTTATAATTATAATATTAGTATCTAATAATTAGTTTTAATAATTTTAGATAAGTTATTATTTATAGTAATTATAATAAAAAAGAGTTTTGAGAAATCTCAAAACTCTTTTTATTTTATCTTTTTCTTATTTTGTTTATTTCATTTTTATATGCATCAGCTTTAGCTCCAAATATAGCTTGTATTCCATTACCTACTTCCATAACTCCAACTGCACCAAGTGCTTTTAGTTTATCCTTATCAACTTTTGATTTATCTTTAACTTCAACTCTAAGTCTTGTTATACAAGCATCAACAGAAACTATATTATCATCACTTCCTAAAGCTTTTAAAACTTCTGGAGCATTTTCTACTATCTCATCTTGAGCATTTTTTCCTTTTGATGCATTATAATCTGCTTTACTATAAAGTTTAGCTTCTTCATCATCTGATTCTCTACCTGGAGTTTTTAAGTTTAATTTTTCTATCATAAATTTGAATAAGAAATAATAAACAACTGCATAAACTAAACCTACTAATAATAACATATACCATCTAGTTGGAACTCCTGCTCCTGCTGGTAAAAGACCAAATAAAGTAAAGTCTATAAATCCTCCAGAGAAAGTCATTCCTATAAATACATTTAAGATATCCATTAAGAAGAATGATAATCCAGCTAACACACAGTGAACTACATATAAAACTGGAGCAACGAATAAGAATGTAAACTCAAGAGGCTCTGTTATACCAGTTAAGAAAGATGTAACTGCTGCTGAAACTAATAAACTTCCTACAACTTTTTTCTTACTATCATTTGCAGTTTTATACATTGCATAAGCTGCTGCTGGAAGTCCAAACATCATAAACGGGAATTTACCAGCCATAAATCTAGTAGAACCATCTATTATAGTTGACATTGTAGCAGTATCTGCACCAGTTATACTTTGCATACTTCCAAGTTGCGCAAAATAAGCGTAATTTGCTCCTTGAATAGTTTGCCAAGCACCATCTATTAAAACTTGACCTTCAACGAATGAACCATACCAAAATGGAGTGTAGAATATATGATGAAGACCAAATGGAATTAAAGCTCTTTCTATAAAACCATATAATAATGTTCCTAATGAACCTGCATTCTTAACAAAAAGAGCAATAACTGCTATACCGTCTTGAACAAATGGCCAAACAAATGCAAGTATTCCTCCAACAATAGCCATTACAACAGAAACAGCTATTGGAACAAATCTTGAACCTGAGAAAAATCCTATAACTGCTGGAAGTTGAATTCTATAATATTTATTGTGTAAAAATGCAGTTACAATACCAGTTATAATACCACCAAAAACAGACATATTAAGAGTAAATATTCCAAGTGTTGTAGTTACATATTGACCAAACTCAGCAGGTATATTATCTTTAGTTATAACTCCAAGAGGCGTTGCACCAACACCAAGTAATATACTTATAACCTGATTCATTATTAAAAATCCAAAAACTGAAGCAAGTGCTGAAGTTCCTTTATCATCATCAGCTAAACCAACAGCAGTTCCTACTGCAAATAAAAGTGGCAAGTTACCAAATACTATATCTCCTACACCTTGCATAATTTTTAAAATTATCGTTACAAAAGGTATAGAAACAAAACTTATAAGTGGTTGATATATTGCTGGAGCGTCAGTTAGGTTTGTTATATTAAGAAGTGAACCACCAACTCCAAGTAATATACCTGCAACTGGTAGGGCTGCTATTGGAAGCATTATAGCCTTACCTATTCTTTGCAAAAATTGTAGCATAAATTACTGTCCCCTTTTTTGGTTGTTACTTATAATATATGTTTTTTATTTATGAATTATAAATAAAAAAGGGCTAAATAATTTACACAAAAATAATGTAAATTACTTAGCCCTTGCCTGCATAACCAGTAACAACGCTCTTTTATTTATCTTTAGGTAAATTATAGCATATTTATTACAGTTTTGCAAACATTTTCTTATATTTTTTAAATTATCCTACTATTTCTATTCTTCCTTCTTCTTTTGGCTTAGCATCTCCTTTAGTAATCTTTACAGACTGACCTTCTTCTAAGTTTGTAAATACTACTATTGGCATAGAAGATTTTGCATTCTCGTTTATAAAGTCAACATCCATTTTAACTAATTTATCTCCAACTTTAACTTCTTGCCCCTCTGAAACAAAACATTCAAAACCTTCACCTTTTAAATTAACTGTGTCAACTCCTAAATGAATTAATATTTCTCTATTATGACTTGACAGTATTGTTAAAGCGTGTTTTGTTGGGAATATAGTTACAATTTTTCCATCAACTGGCGAAAATATTTCTCCATCAGTTACCTTCATAGAAAACCCATCACCCATCATTTTACTTGAGAAAACCTCATCTGGAACTTCACTTATTTCAAGTAATTCACCATTTGTAACAGGTGCTATAATTTCTTTTGTTTGCTCTTCTTTTTTACCACCAAATAATTTTTTAAAAAAAGACATATTTATTCTCCTTATATATTTTTATATTTTCAAAAATTAAATAATGTTTAGTATATATTAACATAAATTTAATTTATTTAACAAATTTTATAAGTTTTTGATATCTGAAACTACTTTATTTATATGAATTGTTAAATATAGTATTTCATCTTCATTTATTTTGTATTTATATTTTTCATAAAGATTCTCTTTAATATCGTTTGCACAATCATAAGCATCTTTATATTTTTCTTTAACTACATCAAGTAGTTCATTACTATAGTCATTATACTCTTTCTTATCTATTAATCTTTTTATAAAAAACTTAAGATGAGTTATAAGCCTTTCATAACTTATGTAGTCTTCTTTAAATTCAATATTATAATAGTTTTTGATTATATTTAATGTTTCATCTATAATTTTTATTATATATTTAGATTCTGTAAAACTTGCTTTATAATTAGAATTTATAATATGTATTGCTATAAATCCTGCTTCATTATTATCAAAATCAATATTCATAGCTTTATTTATATAATCTATAGACCATTTCCCTATTTCATATTCTTTTTTATGTATTCTTTTTATCTCGCTTAATAGTTCGTTTTTAAGAAATATTCCTTCTTTGTGTCTTTTAAGTGCAAATGATATATGATCAGCAAGTGATATATAAATATACTTATCTAAATTAGTATTAAGCACATTTTCTGCATAATCAACTATTTTATTAGTTATACTAAATACTTCATCTGAAACATTCTTGCTTAAATCATTAATCCTATCACAAAAACTATCATCTTGAGTAACAAACTTTTTTTCTATTTTTAAGGTATCAACAATATCTCCTTTAGACTTTTTAAAACCTATACCACTTCCAATAACAACTAATTCTTTATCAGTCAATTTATCAAAAACTAATAAAACATTATTATTATAAACCTTTTTTATAATCACAATCTTACTTCCCCCATTGTAGTGAGTTTTAATGACTTATACAAAGTTATTCTATATCAGTTAATTTCTTTTGTCAATAAACTTGTATCAACAAGCAAAAAAGATGGATAAAACATATCCATCTTTTAATATTTAAATATTAGAAATTATCAGCTAGTCTTTTGTAGTTAGCGTATCTTTCTTTTGCATTGTCTTCTGCCATAGTAAATAATTCATCAGCTATATCTGGATATTGCTTAGCTATTGCAGAGTATCTTACTTGATCCATTAAGAAGTCTCTAAAGCTTTCTGTTGGTTCTTTAGAATCTAGAGTAAATGGATTCTTTCCTTGTTCTTTTAATGTTGGGTTATATCTATATAAATGCCAGTATCCTGCTTTAACAGCCTTTTCTATATTAGCTTGAGCTCTACCCATACCTTCTCTTAATCCGTGAGATATACATGGAGAATAAGCTATTATTAATGATGGTCCATCATAGCTTTCAGCTTCTAATATAGCTTTCATTAATTGGTTGTAGTCTGCACCCATACCAACTTGAGCAACGTATACGTTACCATAGCTCATAGCCATCATACCTAAATCTTTCTTTCTTGATCTCTTACCAGCAGCAGCAAACTTAGCCATTGCAGAAACTGGTGTAGACTTAGATGCTTGACCTCCAGTATTTGAGTAGATTTCTGTATCATATACAAGTACGTTTACATCTTCACCACTTGCAAGAACATGGTCAAGTCCTCCATAACCGATGTCATATGCCCATCCATCTCCTCCGATTATCCATTGAGATCTCTTAACTAGATAATCTTGTCTTTCTTTTATTTCATTTAATAATACTTGCATTTCTTCTTCTGGATTGCATCCACAAGTATCGTTTAACACTTCTATAACTTTAGCACTTACCTCTTTTGATTTTTCTCCATTATCTTTGTTTTCTAACCAGTTAGTGAAAGCTTCTTTAGCACATCCACAGATATCCATTGTTAATAATTTTTCCATATTTTGTGCTATCTTATCTCTCATTTGGCTAGTAGCAAGCATCATACCATATCCATACTCAGCATTATCTTCAAATAATGAGTTACCCCAAGCTGGACCTTTTCCTTCATGGTTAACAGTGTATGGTGTAGCTGGTGCTGAACCTCCCCAAATTGAAGAACATCCAGTAGCATTAGCTATCATCATTCTATCTCCAAATAATTGAGTTATTAACTTGATATATGGAGTTTCTCCACATCCTGCACAAGCTCCAGAAAACTCTATTAATGGTTGTCTAAACTGACTTCCCTTAACTGTATTTGGAGCCATTATATCTCCTTTTGGAGCAACTTTAGTAGTATCAGCTGCAAATTCCCAGTTTTCAACTTCAGCTTCTTGAGTTTCAAAAGGCTTCATAACTAAAGCTTTTTCTTTAGCTGGACATACATCAGCACAGTTTCCACATCCTGTACAATCCATTGGACTTAATTGCATTCTATACTCAAGTCCTTCAAATCCTTTACCATTAGCTTTTATAGTTTTGAATGCTTCTGGTGCATTTGAAGCTTCTTCACCATTTACTAATACTGGTCTTATACAAGAGTGAGGACAAACATAAGAACATCTGTTACATTGAATACAATTTTCTGCTATCCATTCAGGTAAGTTAACAGCAACTCCTCTTTTTTCGTAAGCTGCAGTACCATTTGGTAAAGTACCATCTTCCATTCCATTAAATGCACTAACTGGTAGGCTATCACCTTCTTGAGCATTTACTGGTCTTAATATGTTCTTTATAAAATCTGGTTCATTAGAGTTATTTTCTTGAACTGTTTCACTAGCACTTGCCCAAGATTGTGGTACTTCAACTTTAACTAAAGCTTCCATTCCTGATTCAACTGCTTTAAAGTTCATATTAACAACTTTTTCACCTTTTTTACCATAAGCTTTTGTTATAGAATCTTTTAAGTATTTTATAGCATCTTCTTGTGGTATTATTTCAGCTAACTTGAAGAATGCTGATTGCATTATCATGTTTATTCTGTTTCCAAGACCTATTTCTTGAGCTATCTTAGTAGCATTTACTGTGTAGAAGTTTACTTTATTATCAGCTATGAATTTTTTCATTTTAGCTGGTAAATTAGCTTCTAATTCTTCTTGGTTCCATATTGTATTAAGTACGAATGTACCATTTTCTTTAAGTCCTTTTAATAAATCATATTGATTTACATAAGCTTGGTTATGACAAGCTATATAGTCAGCTTCATCTATTAAGTAAGTTGATCTTATTGGAGCATCTCCAAATCTTAAGTGAGATATAGTTATACCACCAGACTTTTTAGAGTCATATGCAAAATAAGCTTGAGCATACTTATCAGTATTATCTCCTATTATCTTTATAGCTTGCTTGTTAGCTCCTACTGTACCATCAGACCCTAATCCCCAGAATTTACATCTTATAGTTCCTGGAGTAGCTATCTTAAGTGGTTCTGAAGAAACTAAAGAAGTATTAGTTACATCATCAACTATACCTAAAGTAAAGTTGTTCTTTGGATTTTCAGAAACTAAGTTATCAAATACAGTTTTTATATCTGTTGGAGTAACATCTTTTGAACCTAATCCATATCTACCACCTATTATTTTTGGTGCATTCTCTACATCATAGTAAGCATTTCTTACATCTAAGTATAATGGCTCTCCAGCTGAACCTGGCTCTTTAGTTCTATCAAGAACACAAACTCTCTTAACAGTCTTTGGCATAGCCTCTAGTAAGTGCTTATTAGAGAATGGTCTATATAAATGAACTTTAACTAGTCCGTATTTTTCACCTTTAGCATTTAATACGTCTATTGTTTCTTCTATAGTTTCAGTTACAGAACCTATAGCAACTAATACGTACTCAGCATCTTCTGCTCCATAATAGTCAAATAATCCATGCTTTCTTCCTGTTAATTCAGCCATCTTATTCATGTACTTTTCAACTATTGGTATTATATTGTTGTAGTATTTGTTTGATGCTTCTCTTCCTTGGAAATATATATCAGGGTTTTGAGCTGTACCTCTTGTTACAGGGTGATTTGGAGATAAAGCATTATCTCTAAACGCTTTAACAGCATCCATATTTATTAATTTAGCATAGTCTTCATTTTCTAATAATTCAACTTTTTGTATTTCATGAGATGTTCTAAATCCATCAAAGAAATGAACAAATGGTAATTTTCCTTCTATAGCTGCTAAGTGAGCAACAGGAGCTATATCTGCAACCTCTTGAACTGAACCTGAAGCTAACATTACACATCCAGTCTGACGAGCTGCCATAACGTCTTGGTGATCCCCAAATATTGATAAAGCATGAGCTGCAAGAGCACGAGCACTAACGTGGAATACTCCTGGTAATAATTCTCCAGCTACTTTATACATATTTGGTATCATAAGAAGTAAACCTTGAGATGCAGTGAAAGTAGTAGTTAAAGCACCTGCTTGTAATGAACCGTGGAATGCTCCAGCAGCTCCTGCTTCAGATTGCATTTCTACTACTCTTACTTTTTGACCAAATATATTTTTTCTACCTTGTGCAGACCACTCATCAACAGATTCTGCCATGTTTGATGATGGTGTTATAGGATATATAGCTGCAACATCAGTAAACGCATAAGAAACGTGAGCTGCAACTGTATTACCATCAAGCGTTTTTATTATCTTTGCCATATACTTTCCTCCAATATGTATTTTAAATTGCCTTAACCAAAATAAAACTATAAGTTTTTAATCGTACTAAGTCAAGGCAATTAAACTTTAAATTTAATAATCTCCGTTTGAAATATCTCCAGTTACTATAGAAACTGAAGAACTTGCACCAATTCTATTAGCACCAGCTTTTATTACTTTTAAAGCATCTTCTTTACTTCTTACTCCTCCAGATGCTTTTACTCCTACATTTTCTCCTACAACTTTTCTCATAAGAGAAATATCTTCTTTAGTAGAACCACCTGTTCCAAACCCTGTTGAAGTCTTTACAAAATCACAACCAGCTTCTTTAGCTAATTTACATGCAATTTCTTTTTCTTCATCAGTTAAGTAGCAAGTTTCTATTATAACCTTTACCAAAGCCTTGTTATTAGAAGCATTAACTACAGATTTTATATCTTCTAAAACTAAATCATAATTCTTATCTTTTAAGGCACCAATATTTATTACCATATCTACTTCATCAGCACCTTTTTTTATTGCATCAATAGTTTCAAAAGCCTTTGTTTCTTTAGTATTAGCTCCTAGTGGAAATCCTATTACAGTACAAACTTTTACATTTGTACCTTTTAGATTTTCTTTTGCAAATTCTATATGAGTTGGATTTATACATACCGAAAAAAATCCATATTCTTTAGCTTCATTACAAATCTTTAAGACATCTTCTTTAGTTGCATATGCCTTTAAAACTGTATGATCTATAATACCTGCAATATTTTGCATTATTAATTTATCTCCTTAAATTACTTTATTAATTCAACTAAATCTCCATTTTTTACTCCAGCTGCATTTCCTTCTTCAACATCAACGTGCATCTCAAGAGCAAAATCTTCTCTAGCTCTAACTAAAACATTTTCAAAAACTAAAGCTCTTTGACCAAAAGTCTTAACTTTAACTATATCTTTATCTTTTACTCCAAAATTATTTGCATCTTCTAAACTCATATGAATATGTCTTGATGCAACTATAACACCTTGAGCTAATTCAACTTCACCTTTTGGTCCTACTAATTTAACACCTGGAGTACCTTCTATATCACCAGACTCTTTTATTGGAGCTTTTACTCCTAATGTAAAGCAATCTGCTAAAGAAACTTCAACTTGAGTATCAGGTCTTACAGGTCCTAAAACTCTTACTCCCTTTATAGTTCCTTTTGGTCCAACTAAGTCAACCTTTTCCTCACAAGCATATTGACCTGGTTGAGATAAATCCTTTAATACTGTTAATTCATACCCTTGTCCAAATAAATTTTCTAAATCACTCTTACTTAAATGTATATGTTTATTTGATAATGCTATTGGTAATTTCATAATTAAAATCCTCCTACTAATAATATATAATATTGTATACAATACAATTATATAAAATATTTTTATACAAATCAAATAATTTTGTTATGGTCTATTTAATTAGTTTTTTTATGGTATCAAAATAACCTGGAAACGAAATATCAACACAATCTTTATTATCAATTAAAACTTCACCTTCAGATATAAGACCTGCTACAAAAAATGACATCGCTACTCTGTGATCATTATAAGTTTTTATTTTATTTCCTTTTAACTTAGATTTCCCATTAATAATCATTCCATCATCAGTTTCTTTTATATCCGCTTTAAGTAGTTTTAAATTATCAACCACAGATTTTATCCTGTTACTTTCTTTTACTTTTAGTTCACTAGCATCTTTTATTATAGTTTTTCCATCAGCTTGAGTTGCTAGTACTGCTATTATTGGTATTTCATCTATTAATCTTGGTATTAAGTCTTTTTCTATTACTATACCATTTAAGTTTTTTGTGTACTTAACTAATAAGTCTCCTACTAATTCACCACATATAGTTTTATTATTTATTATCTCTATGTTTCCACCCATTTTTTTTATTACATCTATTATACCAGTTCTTGTTTCATTAAGTCCAACATTTTTAATTATAACTTCAGAATTTTTTGTTATAAGAGTTGCCACTATTATGAAAGATGCTGATGATATATCTCCTGGTACATATATATCTTGACTAAAAAGTTCATCTACTGGATTTACTTTTATTTTGAGGCTATCAACATTTATGTTGGCTCCAAAAGATTTTAACATTATTTCTGTATGGTTTCTGCTTTTACTTTTTTCAATTATAGTACTTTCTCCATTTGCATAAAGACTTGCAAGTATAAGAGATGATTTTACTTGTGCAGATGATATTGGCATTTTATAATGTATTGGATTTAAATTTCCACCTTTTATAGTTATTGGAGTAAAATTATCACCAATTATATCACATCCCATCTCTCTAAGTGGATTTATAACTCTATCCATAGGTCTTTTTGAGATAGAACTATCACCTACTAAAGTAGCCTCAAGATTATTTCCAGCTAATATTCCCATCATAAGTCTTATAGTTGTACCAGAATTACCAACATCTAATATATCACTTGGCTTTTTTAATCCATATAATCCATTTCCTCTTATAAAAACATCATTTTTCTTAATCTCTATACCCACCCCAAGCTTTTTAAAACAAGATATTGTACTTAAACAATCTTCACCCATCAAAAAATTACTTATTCTATTATATCCTTTTGATATTGAAGAAAACATTATAGCTCTATGAGAAATTGATTTATCTCCTAAAAGTTCAATAGTTCCTTTAAGCATTTTTAAACTCCCTTAATAAACTTATTATTTTTTCATAAGATACGTTATTAAATTCTCTAACTACTCCATATTTTATAGGCAAGATAAAATTTATTTTTCCAAAATTATTTTTTTTATCACTCTTGATAATTTGTAGTATCTTGTTTTCTATATCTTTATCATCACTATAAAAACTAATAGGTAGATTATATAAACTTAATACTTCTAAAAAATAATCATAATAGTTTTTTTCTATTAAATTTTCATAAAAGGCTAATTTAAAAGCAATACTCATACCAATACTTACAGCATAACCATGACTTATATGTAATAAATTCTCAAGTCCATGAGCAAATGTATGACCAAAGTTTAATATTTTTCTAAGTCCACTTTCTTTCTCATCTTCAAGAACTATTTTTGATTTAATTTCTACGCATTTTTTTATTATGTAGTAAATACTTTCTTTTTCTTTATTTAAAATCTTGCCACTATTTACTTTTAAGTATTCTAAAAAACTGTAATCATAAATTATTCCATACTTTATAACTTCAGACATACCACTTAAAAAATCATCATCACATAATGTATTTAAACTATTTATGTTTATGTATGTTAGTTTTGGTTGATAAAAACTTCCAATAATATTTTTAAAATTACCTATATTTATACCAACTTTTCCTCCAACAGATGAGTCTACTTGAGATAAAAGTGTTGTAGGTACTATACAAAAATCAATACCTCTCATATAAGTAGACGCTACAAATCCCGCTAAATCTCCAACTACTCCACCGCCTAGAGCTATTATTAAAGATTTTCTTGATAAATTTATTTTTATGATATAATTTATTAATGTTTCATATACATCTAAACTCTTAGAATACTCGCCAGATGGTATTACATACTCATATAATATTTTTGAATTTAAAGTTTTAGTAAATAACTCTAATTGATGATTATAAACATTATCATCAGTTATTATTAAAATTTCATCATAAATTTTATTTAAATCGTTATCGAAACATTTTGAAAAATTACAATAACTATCATCTATAAAAATATTACAAATATCATTTTTTACATTTTCCATCCCATATCTCCTAATCTTTTCAAATATGAATTGTAATTAGATTTTAAGTCTGATAAATTGTCTCCACCTATTTTTTCTAAAAAATATTTACAAATAACAAAAGATACTACATTTTCACAAACCACACTACAAGTAGGAACTGCACAAGTGTCAGACCTTTCAACTGTAGCTTGATAGTTATTTAGATTTTTTATGTTAATAGAGTTAAGTGGCTTATATAAAGTTGGAATAGGTTTCATAGCACATTTTATTACTATTTCTTCTCCAGTTGTCATTCCACCCTCAATACCACCTAAATTATTAGTTTTTCTTTTTATTTTATCATCATAATAAATTTCATCCATAACTGAAGACCCAAAATTTTTAGAAACATCAAATCCCATTCCAAATTCAACACCTTTTATAGCTTGTACACTCATAAGATGCTTTGCAAGTTCTCCATCTATTTTCTTATCAAAATGTGTGTAAGAACCAAGTCCTGGTATTAAGTTTTTAACTCTGATTTCAACTATACCACCTAAAGTATCTCCATTTTGTTTTGCATAGTCTATTTCTTTTATAATTTTTTCTTCTAAGTTTTTATCTACACATCTAATAATACTTTTATCCACATTTTCTTTTATGTAATGAAAATCATAAGTTTTATCTAGACTTATATTTCCAATTTGTACAACGTGAGAAGTAAATTCAATATTAAAGTTTTTTAAAACTTGCTTACAAATAGCACCAATTGCTACTTTACTAGCAGTTTCTCTTGCACTTGACCTCTCAAGAACATTTCTAGCATCTAAAAAATCATACTTCAGACATCCAACTAAATCGGCGTGTCCTGGTCTAACATTTGATACTTCTTTAGTAGTCTCATCAATTTTTCCCATCGGGTTCATGTATTCTTTCCAGTTATCATAATCTTTATTTTTAATTTCAATAGAAATAGGACTTCCTAAAGTCTTAAGTCCTCTAACTCCACTTAAAATATTTATAGTATCTTTTTCTATTTGCATTCTTTTTCCACGACCATATCCGCATTGTCTTTTTGAAAGTTCATTATTTATTTCATCAATATCTAAAACTATATTAGAGGGTATACCTTCTAATATAGAAACTAGACTTTTTCCGTGAGATTCTCCACTAGTTAAATATCTAAGCATTTTTCCTCCTAATTAAAAAGACTCTTATTTGAGCCTTTTTATATCAAAAATATAATATTTTAAGTTTTTTTCTAATTCTTCAATAAATTTATTATTATCTTTAAATTCAACTTTATCTGTATTATTAAATCTAATATTATACTTTAATTTTGTGTTTATACTTTTAAAGAAAAAGTCCATAAGAATTTGACCACCATCAAATTGATTTTCATAAGAGTTAGAACCACCAACTGCAATATATATACCTATTCTTTTTTTATCTCTATCTATAATAGAATCATTAAGAATATATTTGCTAGCATAAATAGCTTGAGTTCTATCTACTAAAGTTTTTAATTTTGCACTTGTGCTATTAAAACAAACCGGGCTAACAACAATAACTCCATCTGATTTATCAAATTCATCATAAAGCATATCATCTTTAAAAACACAACCCTTTGTCTTTTCACAGTACCCACAAGCTATACAATAATTTATTTCTAAGTTATAAATATCATATATTTTATTTTCTATATTTTCTCTCTCTAAACTTTTACTTATTTTTCTTGAAATCTGAACCTCTCACGACTAAAGTCGCGATGTTCCTGCTTCTTAGAATCTTGAATACTTAAAATATGTCTTATTAATTCTCCACAGGCTATCCCCGTAGTTCCTACGGTTCTTATATAAGTTATCTATTTTATTATAAGTTTTATTCCTTCATTTAATATATTTATACTTGCATTTACATATCTATCGTGATGTGTGTTACATTTTGGACAAATCCATTCTCTTATTTTTAAACTTTTAACTTCCTCATTTTTATATCCACACTCACTACATAGTTTACTACTTGCAAAGAATTTATCTACTTTTATTAGTTTTTTACCATACCACTTGGCTTTGTATTCTAACATTCTTATAAATTCTGACCAAGATACATCTGATATAGAGCGTGATAATTTACAATTTTTAATCATATTTTTTATTTGTAAATCTTCTATACAGATAATATCATTCTCTTTTATTAATTTAGTAGATAATTTTTGTAGAAAATCCTTTCTTTGATTAGCTATATGTTCCTTAAGTCTTGCTACTTTTATTCTTTTTTTATTTCTATTTGAACTACCAATTGTTTTTCTTGATAATTCTTTTTGTAGTT
>CALWPP010000007.1 GCA_944383455.1 uncultured Peptostreptococcaceae bacterium | reverse complement strand
TTAGGGCCTACCCACTTCCACTACCTATCGCTTGTAGTGTACTTCCCTCAAGAGGAATAGTCGTTGAAGTTTCTCCTATTCGGAGCTTACCTGCTGATTATCCATTGTTTTAGCACTTAGGATTTAACCTTATGCTATCTAACCAATTTTTTCTACTTTCGTAACATTCACACTTAGGCTTTTTTCATCCTTATGTTTTAGTTTGATTAGCTTTAGGACTTTCCAGCAATTCGAGTAGTATTGGATAGCTTTAACTATCTCTACATACAAGTTTCCTTATATGCTGACTACTTTAGCTACTAACTTAAGTCGAGTGTGCGTAGCTATTTTAATCAAAATCTACTATAGTAATATTACCTACTCCAGCTCTAGTTATTGCCTCAGCAGCAAAACTTCCAACTCCACCAACCCCAAAAACTATAACATTTGAGTTTCTTAGTTTATCAAGCCCTTCTTCTCCAATTATTAAACTTGTTCTCGTTGTAAAATCTTTTTGCATAAAACTCTCCTTTGCTAAATAAAAAAAGGACTCTTAATGAGCCCTTTGTAATTGGCGGGAATGCGTGGGAATCGAACCCACCTAAGAAGCTCTTAACTCCTCATACTAGTTTTGAAGACTAGAGGGCACACCAGAACCCATCCACTCCCAAGCTTCTTGTTAATTATAATATAATTTTTTTGTTATTTCAAGAATTCTTTTTAATATAATTTAGAAATTAACATTAAATACAAATTGTACTATTTAAATTTATATATTGAAAAGAATAGTTTTTGTAAATTATAATTTTGAAAATCAAAAAGTATATTTAATATTTCCAGTATTTTCAACAGTTATTAAATATTTTTAATATTAGTTAAAAAAGGGCTCTATAACTATAAAACAAGTTCGCCCTTATAAAAAATATTAAAATTACTTTATTTTAATACGTATATATCTATATTTCTTCTACCCCAATTTAATGCTTCACTTTTACTATTCATAAATATATCTATTTTATTTCCTTTTATAGCACTTCCAGTATCTTCAGCAACGAATACTTGGTTAAATTGAGGTATATAAACTTTTGTACCATAAGGTATAACATTTGGGTCAACAGCTATAACTCCCCATCTTGGTTTTGTCCCAGTTGATGTTATAGTACCTGTACAATATGCACTAGATTCAACCACCATATGAACTCTGTCTGATTCAACTATCTCAGGTTTTTCTTCTTTATCTTCTTCAACAGTTGGTTTATTTGTATCAACAACCTCTTCTTTATTTTCATCAACTACTACTTCTTCTTTAGTATCTTCTTTTATTGGTTCTTCTTTAATTTCCTCTTTTATAGGCTCATTTTTTATTTCTTCTTCAAAAGTTGTAATTTTTTCTGAATCTTCCTCAAAACTTGCAACTACTACTTGGTTTTCAACTACTTCAGACTTTTCTTCTTTCTTTTCTTCTTCAACTTTAGTTCCTTCTAAAACAACTTCGTGAACAACCTCTTTAACAACAACTTCTTCTACAAATTCTTTTTTAACTTCTTCTCCATTATGATAAGTTATATCGTAAACAAGTTCATTTTCTCCATGCTCACCTTCAGTTGAAATAACTGTTTCTCCTTTTTTAATCTCACTATCTTTAATAACCTTAGTTTCAAACTCAACTTTTTTAGGCTCTTTTAAAACTTTCTTCTCAACATCTATAACTTCTACCTCTAGTCCGTCTTCTAGTTTTGTATCAAGAGATAAATTTATAATATCATTTTTATCATACTCAACTTTATGCTCTTTTAATACTTCTTCTACATTATTTGAAAATGTTGATACTTGTCTTTCTTCACCCTTTACTACTAGTGTTATATCTTTATTTAATGATGATAATGTAGCTATACCAGTTCCAGATAATAATGATGTAGCAAGTACCGAGGTTAAAATAATATTTTTCATAATGTCAATCTCCTTTGTTGTAAAATATCTATATTAAAGTTTATTATTTTCTGATTAAGTCTCTTGTATTGTAACTATTTTGATATAATATGTCAACTTGACTTATTTTATAAAATATGCTCGTTATGTATTTTCAATGGTTTTAGTATTTAATTGTTATGTTACTTTTCTGTAATTTTTGTTACTTTTTTGAAATATATATAAAAAAATAAAAGCCTCTGAATTATTGTAAATTCAAAGGCTTTTGGCTATATATTTTCTATTTGCCAGTTTATTTGAGATTTTTTTAAATTTTTTAAAATATTATTTACTTTTGAGAAATGACCACATCCAAAAAAACCTCTACTAGCTGATAATGGACTTGGATGAGGCGCTTCTAAAATAAAATGTTTATTATTATTTATTAAACATTTTTTATTCCTTGCATTATTTCCCCAAAGTATAAATATTACTGGTTCTTCTCGTTCATTAAGTAAACTTATTATCTTATCAGTAAATATTTCCCAACCTTTATCTTTATGAGAATTTGGTTGTCCTTCTCTAACAGTTAAAACTGTATTTAAAAGTAAAACTCCTTGTTCTGACCAACTCATTAAGTATCCATTATTTGGAATATATAATCCTAAATCATTATTTAACTCTTTATAAATATTTAAAAGAGATGGTGGTGTTTTTACTCCCTTTTTAACAGAAAAAGAAAGACCGTGTGCTTGATTTTCTCCGTGATAAGGGTCCTGACCAAGTATTAATACTTTAGTATCTTTGTATGACGTATGTTTTAATGCTTCAAATATTTCATACATACTTGGATAAACTTTTTGAGTTTTATACTCATTAATCAAAAACTGTCTTAAGTTTTTATAATAATCTTTTTCAAATTCTTCTTTTAAAATATCATCCCAATCATTTCCTAAACTTATCATATAACTCCTTACTAATAAAGAACTCTTTTATTATCTTCTCTTTTTGTTATTTTATTTCTATCAAAATTTTCAAGAATTATAACACAGTTTTTACGACTAGCTCTTATTAATTCTCTATAATCAGATATTGTTATTTCTTTATTTTTATTTAAATAATCTATTATTTGTAGTTTTAATTTTTCATAAGTATTTTTATCTAAAATATAAGTATCATCAAGTTTTTCTAGTGTTTTTCCTATCATATAGCCTAGAACTTCTTCATGATTTTTACTTTCACTTAATTCTTTCATACTAGGTATACTACAAACACCTAAAGTCTCTACTTTTTTTAGAATTAGCTTCTCTAATTCTTTTTGTTTGTTGTTTAGCTTTACTTCAAAATCAAAAATAGATATAAAATTCCATTGTATTTTTATAATACTTTCATTTTGTAAAATTTCAAGCAAAACTTCACTATCTTTTGATTTTATATTTTTATCGATTTTATTTTTTAATTCTTCTTTTAATATACCTTCTTTTAATCTGTTCTTTTTATGAAAATCGTTAAGTATAGTTATTATTTTTTGTTTTAAATTTTCGTAATAGTCTAGATGTATATAACTAGAGTTTAATTTTAATATTTTTTTAGTGTTTATTAAAATTTCAATATTTTTTATTACGTTTTCTTCATTATCTCCAGTATATAGTAGTATATCTTTTAAAGTCGGATAACTAAAAGAATTCTTAATTAAATACTCCTCAATTATTATATCTAAATCGCCTTTTTCTTTATTCTTTAAAGATATAATTACACTATCATCAAATCTTTTATGCTTTTTGCTTTCTATATCTATTATAATTCCACCACCAATAGTTTGGGTTGGAGAATATGTTCTTATTACAAAAGGGTCTTTTTTCTTTGCAGTAATACTTTCTTCAAGTCTTAATTGACAATATCCACTTTCTCCCTTTTTTATAAAATCTTTATCTAAAGGTACCACTCTACATAAAATCTCCCTTGTTCCATGATAAAGTTTTATCCTATCCCAATGCTTTAAAATTTTATCCGTATGACTTACTAGGGAAAGTTTAACATCTATCATCATGCTTTGAGTAACTGAATCCTTACTTGCTAAAACATCTCCTCTTTTAATTTCATCTACACCAATATTAGAAATATTTATAGCAGTTCTTTGCCCTGCATAAGCAGTATCAACATTTTCTCCATGTACTTGAATACTTCTAATTTTTGCTTTTGTATTTTGGGGATAAATAAAAACTTCATCATCTAAATTTATACTCCCTTCAAGCAAAGTTCCAGTAACTACAGTCCCAAATCCTTTAGCAGAAAATACTCTATCTATATTAAGTCTTACTGGTAAATTAATATTTTTTGCTTCTATTAACTCACTTAAATATTCTATTTCTTTTATAAGTTCAGTAAATCCATTTTTTGAAATTGAATCCACTTCAATTATTTTGGCTTTTTCTATAAAAGTATTTTGGATTTTAGATTTTATATCTTCTTTTACTATTTCTATAAAATCTTTTTCAACTTTATCACATTTAGTTAAAACTATTATTCCATTTTTAACATTTAAATAAGATAAAATATCTATATGCTCAATAGTTTGAGGCATTACTCCCTCTTCTGCTGAAATAACAAGAAGTACCATATCAACACTACTTGCACCAGCTAGCATATTTTTTATAAATTTTTCGTGACCTGGTACATCAACTATACCTGCTTTTTTTCCATTCGGTAAATCAAAATATGTAAATCCTAAATTTATAGAAATTCCTCTTTTTTTCTCTTCTTTTAATGTATCCGTATCATTTCCAGTTAGTGCTTTTATAAGAGTAGTTTTACCGTGGTCTATATGACCTGCTGTACCTATAATTATATTCTTCATAATCTCCCTCAACACTTACATAAAAATATTTTTAAGTTCATTGTATATAATATCATACTCATCTTCAAAAATAGTCCTAACATCAAGCAAATACTTATCATCTTTTATTCTTCCAATTATATGAGAAGGACTTAATCTTAACTTTTTTTCTAAATAAGAAACACTAATATTTTTTGGAGATATCTCGATAAGTTTTGATTTTATTGTCTCAAGAGGCATAGAACCACCCCCAACCTGAGACTCTCCATCTACTATATTTATTATAAAATTTTCATCTAAAGCCATTAGTTTATTATATAAAGTTTTAGCTTTTTTATTTATTTCTTCTTCTGTATAAGTAATCATTCTCAAAGTTGGAATATTTTTAATTGCCTTTTTTTCATCTAAATACATTCTAAAAGTAGCCTCGAGTGCACAAATAGTTAATTTATCAACTCTTAAAGCTCTGGTTAATTGATTTTTTTTCATTTTTTCTATGTGCTCTTTTTTACCAACTATAATTCCAGCTTGAGGACCACCTAAAAGTTTATCACCACTAAAAGTAACTATATCTGCTCCATTTTTTATAGAATCAAGTACTGTTGGTTCATAGCTAAGTCCGTACTTTGATAAATCAACAAATACTCCACTTCCTAAGTCATCAATAAGTGGAATATTATACTTTTTTGTTAAATTTTTAAGTTCTGATATATCAACACTCTCAGTAAATCCCATTATTTTGTAATTACTTGTATGAACTTTCATTATAGCTTTTGTATTTTCATTTATAACTTCTTCATAATCTTTAAAATGAGTTTTATTAGTTGAACCAACTTCAACTAAATTAGCACCACTTAGCTTCATTATACTAGGTATTCTAAAAGAACCTCCAACTTCAACTAACTCTCCACGAGAAACAATAACGTCTCCATTATCACAAAGTGTATTTAAAACTAATAATACCGCTGCTGCATTATTATTTACAACTAAAACGTCCTCAGCACCAGTTAGTCTTTTTATAGTTTCTGTTAGATGAGTATATCTACTTCCTCTTTTTCCTGTATCTATATCGTATTCTAAATTTGAGTATCTAGTTGAAATATTTATGATTTCATCTTTAACTTTATTGCTTAAAAGAGAACGACCCAAATTAGTGTGAATAACTATACCAGTTCCATTTATGACTTTTTTAAGAGAAAGGGAATATTTAAGTTTAGTCTTTTTAGCTGAACTATCAGTTACAATATCTAGTATATTTTCAATATTAAATTTTAGGGTTTCATCTTCTTTTAAATTAGCTATCTCACTTCTTTTTTCAGATATACTTTCTCTTATAGATTCTACAACTAATTCCCTTGGATATTGTTTTATCAATTCTTTTATTTTTTCAGCTAATAAAATTTCATCAACTGAAGGAAGTTTTGAAAATAAATTTTTCTTATTATTCAATAAAACACCCCCTATTTAACGTATATAAATTTATCTGATTTTTCCTTTACAGTTCCTATTATTTTAGCTTCTAATGAACCATTTTTTAACATACTACTGACTAGTTTTTCTGCATTCTCTTCACTTACAGATACTAAAAGACCTCCTGAAGTTTGAGGGTCGTATAAAATATCTTCAATAGCAGTATCTATATCTGAAACTAAAACATCTTTTGAAATATAATCCTTGTTTTTATACATTCCTGCTGGAATTATCCCCATATTAGCCATAGAAATAGCTCCTTCTAAAATAGGAACTTCACTACTATCTATTTCTATCGATACATTTGATGCTTTAGCCATTTCAAGAATATGTCCTAAAAGTCCAAACCCAGTAATATCAGTTACAGAATTAACATTTATCTCATCAAAACTCTTAGCCGCATACTTATTTAAATGTATCATAGTTTCTATTACTTTTTTTGATATATTTTCATCTAATAAATTTTCTTTCATAGCAGTATTTAAAATACCTACTCCTATAGGTTTTGTAAGTATTAATTTATCATTAACTTTCGCATTTGCATTAGACAAAACTTTATTAGGGTTTACTATTCCAGAAACTGAAAGACCATACTTTGGTTCTTTATCATCAACTGTATGACCACCGACTAATAAAGCTCCACTTTCTTT
Organism: uncultured Peptostreptococcaceae bacterium; assembly: GCA_944383455.1. Taxonomy (GTDB): domain Bacteria; phylum Bacillota; class Clostridia; order Peptostreptococcales; family Peptostreptococcaceae; genus JAGHEK01. The sequence goes on along the minus strand of CALWPP010000007.1, from coordinate 80,272 downwards.
AACTTTATCAAAACCACCTCTTAAAATCTCACCTAAAACATTCATATCATAACAAGATGGAAAACAAACTATATTCATACAAACACTAGGTACTCCACCCATAGCATAAACATCAGACAATGCATTTGCTGCTGATATTTGACCAAAAACATATGGGTCATCAACCATTGGGGTAAAAAAGTCTAGAGTTTGGATAAGTGCAATTTCATCAGTTAGCTTATAAACTGCTGCATCATCTGAGGTTTCAAGACCTACTAATAAATTTTCGTTAAAATTGTTTTTTGGAAGATTTTCTAAAACTTTAGCCAAAACCTCTGGCCCTATTTTAGATGCTCAGCCACCTGAATTTGTCATCTGGGTTAATCTTTTATCCATATAAACACCTCCAAACAAATATTCTTAAAATATATAATAACACAATTTTACTTAATATCTATAAATTCTTTTAAGTCATCATATTTTTTATCCCCTATACCATTAACATTTTTTAATTCTTCTATAGAGTTAAAATTCCCATTTTCTTCTCTATAAGATAGAATTTTATTTGCAGTAGCTTCTCCAACACCAGGAAGTGAGTCAAGTTCTTCTATACTTGCAGTATTTATATTTATTTTTTTATTTTCAGTTTCGTTTTTATTGTTTTTACTAATTTTTATGTTTGCTTCGTTATTATTTTGATTTATATTATAATCTATTTCTTCACCGATTTTAGGAATAACATAATGACTCTCATCTTCTAATTTTACTGCTAAATTAACTCTATTTAAATCAGCATTAGCTGTAGCTCCTCCTAATTTTTCTAAGGCATCATAAAGTCTTTTTCCATTTTCAATAGTTATTATTCCTGGACTTTTTACCTCACCACTTATAAATACAGTTACTTCATCATTTATATTTTCAAAATTTTTTGCGTCTTTATTATAATCACTTTCTAAGTTACTTTTTTCTAGACTGTATTCTTTTTCATCATTTTGATTATAATTAGTTTCATAAGAGTTTTCATTTTCACTAACAATATATTTTTCTTCATTATTATTATTTAAAATACCATATACACCAAAACAAAATAAAGATATAAATAAAATTACTCTAAAATTTATTTTCATATTTCACTCTCCTTTATTTTAATTATTAACAAAATTATGATATACTAAAATATAACTTTTTAAATTGGAGGAAATTTATGAAAAGAGTTTTATGCAACTTTTTGATATTCTTGTTAAGTATTACATTTTTTATTGACAGTAAAACTGCTTTTGCACAAAACTCACCACAAATAGTTGCACCTTATGCAGTTTTAATGGATTATGAAACTGGACAAATACTCTATGAAAAAAATAAAGATAGTATAATTTATCCTGCATCTACAACTAAAGCTTGGACGGCATATGTAGTTATTAAACATGTTGAGGACTTAAGTCAAAGAGTTTTAATTCAAAACTTAGAGCCAATTGAAGGAACTAGTATGTTCTTACAAAACGGAGAATCATTCACTGTAAAAGAACTTTTAGAAGGCCTTATGATAACATCTGCAAATGATGCTGCTGTTGTTTTAGCTAGATTTGTAAGCGGTAGTACGGAAAATTTTGCAAACCTTATGAACGAAGAGGCAAAAAAAATTGGAGCAAATCATACTCATTTTAATAATCCTCATGGACTTCCAGATCCAAATCATTATACTACAGCTTATGATATGGCACTTATGGCAAGACAAGCTATGAGTAATGAAACTTTTAGAAATATTGTAAAAATGGAGAGTGTTACTTTCCCAAAAAGTGAAACTTGCTTTACAGAAAGATACTTTATAAATAGTAATAAACTTATAAGTTCAACTGCAAAAGTTAATTATAAGGGTCAAATGGTAAATATGAAATATGATATAGTAGATGGAATAAAAACAGGATATACTGATGCTGCTGGTAGATGTCTTTTATCAAGTGCTGTAAAAAATGATATGAGACTTATAAGTGCAGTTTATAAATCAAATGGAGATCAAGTTTTTTTAGACTCTAGAACATTACTTGATTATGGATTTGATAATTTTGAATCGAAATTAATAGTAAATAAAGATGAGTTTAGTGAGAGTAAAGATGTTTTACTTTCAAAACAAAAAACTTTAACTTATCAACCAAAATATAGTTATAAAGTGGTAGTTCCAAAAAATTTGGGTGATAGTAACTACTCAACAAAAACTAATATAGAAAAAATTAAGCTACCTATAAAAAAAGGACAGGTTGTTGGTTCACTTGACATTTATAATGAGGATAAGTTAGAACATTCTATCGAATTAGTTGCAACTGATAATGTTGATTTTATTTTTCCATTTATTAATTCCAAATCAATTCCTAAAATATTATTGTTAATAGCACTAGTGTCAGGAATTGGAATTTTTGTAATTAATAAAATAATAAATGTTAAGAGATTTAAAAGAGTTACCCCTTATTCAAATGTTATACATATAAATTCAAGAAGAAAAAGAAAATATAAAAGTATCTTCTCAAACAAAAAAAATAAGAGTATTTACAAAACTAAAGACTATTTCAAAAGATAAAGGGATGATTAAATCATCCCTTTTAAATATATCCATTAATCCCTTCTCCATGAACTAATATTAAATTCTTCGGTTTTATAGTTTCAATCATTAATACTAAATCACTATAATCCGCATGAAAACAAAGACTAATATCCAAAACGTTTATTTTTATTGAGTCATATATTTTTAATTTTTCATACATTGTATCTTTGTCCATGTATCCATTTTTTATTATAGTTACAATCTTATTATCATTCACTGCTATATCATAATAGTCATAAGAAGTACTTCCTTTACTTAATACACCACCCGTAGCTATTATTACATCATTTTCATAGTACTTATTATATATACTTTTTTTCTTTTCATAACTTAAACCTTTATTTGATGTATCTTTATAATAACATTCATTAACTCTTGTAGCTAAACCGTCCACTATTACTTTAATGTCTTTTATATTATTTTTTATAATATTAAAACATTCCTGAGATTTACCAATTGCAAATGTTGGAATAATAACTTTTATTCCATTTTTATAAGATAGATTTACAAAATAACTAAGAATATATTTTTTGTATTTATAAGGTATTTCTATATCTTTATATCCATAAGTAGACTCCATAATTAAATAATCACAATCTCTATACTTATAAAAGTACTTATTATCTACATAAGTTGTTGTTAATTGTTCATTAAAAGAAAAGTCACTTGTATGAACTATTTTTTTTCCTTTATATTTTATAAAAACTCCCACCGAACCTTTTATATGATTATTTGGAAAAAACTCTATTTCTAAGTCTTTAATTTTAAATTTTTCATGTTTATTTTTTATTTTTATTTTTTCTTCATTATTTAAAATGCTCTTATCAATAGATTTTATTATATTTAATGTATCTTTTGTCATATAGATATTACCAACATACTTTTCGATTACATCAATACTTCCATAGTGGTCAAGATGAGCATGAGTTATTATTATATCTTTTATCTTGTTTTTATCTATATTATTTTTTTCAAAAAAGTTATCAACGTCTATTTTTCTACTTCCTTTAGATATTATTTCACAACCACAATCTATTACTAAATAATTGTCTTCAAGATTTATAATATGCATATTTACTAAACTTTTTGATTTATAGCTTATAACTTTTATAAACTCATCTTCATAATTATATTTTGATATTGTTTTTGGAATGTAATTTTTATCAAAATCTAATTCCAAAATATTTAATATAGTGTAGGTTATAAAATCTTCTAAACCATCACATGAAACGAATTCATTAATATCTATTTTTTCTTCATTTAAAATAGAGTCTATTTTTAATTTTACTATTTTTACTAAATCATTTAATTTAAGTTCATTTAATATGTTTAAAATGTCTCTTGAGTACTCTAATAAATCATTTTTACTTATATTATGTTTTAGTTTATTTTTTCTATCATAAATAACATTTAATAATATATATATATATTTTTTTCTTAAATCTTTTAATATTTCCAATTTATATGAAATATCATCAATATAAGTAATTGGTAATTTAAAATATATAAGAATATTAATAGCATCATCAAAACAACATTTATTAGAATTTATTATATCTATAATATAATTTTTATTTTTTTCAAAAAGATGATTTGCTTGATTATAAATTTTAAGATTTAGTAGTGATAAAATACAATATATTATACCAATACTATTTTTGTCTATATTAAAACTTTCTAGACCATACTGATAAGATATTAAGTAGTCCTTTTTTATATATTTTGTGTATGATAAAGTTTCTAAAAAATTTTTCTTACCAAGTTGAGTGTATAATACATTTTCTATAAAGTTTTCTATATTATCTATGCTATCTTTATCTAAACTATATAAATTATCTAATTTAAGCAAAATATTATCAGTTATTTTGTCTACTTCTACTTTACTTAAATATAAATCTTTATATTTGTAAGTGTTTGACCTATACATTTTACTTAGGAGGGTTTATACTAAGTCTTTTTAGCATAGATATAGATTTTGATTTAATTTCTAAACTACAATAATCATTTTCTAATATAAAAAACAAAATATCAACAAAATCATCTTTATTTTTATCATCTAAAAGTCTATCTATTAAATTTATGAGAGATAAATACACTTCTTCATTAATAAGTTTTGGCGAAGTATAAACACCTAAAAATTTCTTTATTTCACTTAGTACTATATCTTTAAAATTAAATTTAGCTTTATTGCAAAGTTCATAAGAACCATTTATTGCTTTTATTATATTTTTATAATCATTACTATTTAGATACTCTTTATAAACTTGTCTAATAGATTTTCTAAGTAACTTGTTGCTTTTATATGAACAATCTCTAATTATAGAAAATATTTGTCTTTGATTATATATTTTTTGCTCTAAGTACTCTTTTACAAGTTCAAGCGAATCAGTTTCACTTCCAATACTACACATAGATGCATTACAATAAATTAACTTATCTTCATCTTTTTTGTATTTATCAATTAATTTATAAAAATTATCACTTATTCCTACTCTACTTCCCCACTGTGCAATAGTTATTAATGCTGTACCTATTTCTATTGAATTACAATCAAATTCATTTATAGTATCTATTATCATTTTCTCAACATTTAAGTGATTAGAATATCTTATTGCTAAAAATGCATCTTTTCTAGTTTTTGAATCTTTCATTAATTCTTTAAAAAAATCTTCAAAGTTATAGTTATTATACCAATTTTTAGCTTCTTTTATCATAGTATTTAAAGTAATACTCTCTACTCTTGAAACATTTGGAATAGCTCTACTTATTATTTTTTTCGATTGTTTACTTATATTATCATCTAAAAGATATTTCTCAGCTTCTTTTATTCCATAATCCCCAAAACTCTTTTTATAATTATTTATAAAAAACTTAGCCATATCAACTTCTACTTTATCTAATTCATTATTATTTGATATTAATGATAAAGAATAATCAACACAAATTTTATTATTAAAATTCATAAATGCTTTTAAAGCATATAACTTATTATCATTTGATGTATGAAGTCTATATATTAAATCTAAAAGTTCTATATCTTTTATTTTGCCACAAGCGTCAATAAGTATTATTATTTGATTTTTAAAAGACCATTCTTTTAATATAAATTTTATAGTATCTTTGTATTCTTTTTCATTTTTAAAGTATATATATTCGATTAAATCTCCTATTGCTTCAATAACGGAGTCATTTTTATCAAGTATGTTATCTATTATCTTTGATGCATAAAGTATTGCCTCTATTGGACAAATATTTTTTGACATCATACTATCTGCTATATTCTTTATTTCAATATTAAAAATAGTTAAATTTTTATTAATAGATAAATTTTCAAAACATTCAACTAAACTTTGTATATGGTTTGGTTCAAAGTTCCAATAAAACAACTTATTATTATAAGAGTTTATTAATTTTCCACCCACATTATCTATTTTTAAAATATCATTAATATCTATTTTAGAAGTAGTCAAGCTATCTTTATATATGTCTAAATCTTTCAAACAACTAAGTGTCAATTTAAATACCCCCTAAATCTTTTAAATCTACTTCTTGTTTTAATTCTATTTTTTCACCTAACACATCAATATATATTTTTAAGTATTTATCTTTATCTATTGAAAATTCTATATCTATTGGAGTATTAGGCTTTTTAGGTCTTTTAAAGTAAGCTTTATACTTTCTTTGAATTCTCATTTTTGAATCAAATCTATCTTTACCAGCATATAAGTTTATCTCAACACCAGATGGGCTAGTAGTTTTAAGTGCACCTTTTAACTCCCCTTTATATGGCACTTCTTGATTTGCGTTTATAATCGTAACAGGAAGACCTTCTTTAACATCAATCATTATAGATTCTGCTAATACTCTTTTTAGGTTAAAATTATTATTATATTTTTCAGTATCTTTATCTACTCTATTTATTTTAGTATCATAATAATCATATATTGATGCCCCTTTTGAAACACAACCTAGTGGATCTGATGGTATTATAATTTTATCTTCACTGATATTTAATATTTTTCTTATTTCATCTTTTATAGTAGGATACTTTGTCATACCACCAACTAAATATAAGTAATCTATTCCTTCTTTTGATATTTTATAATCATTTAAAGTATTTATTATTGGGTCAACTATGTTTTTTTTACTTTCCTCATCATCTCTTTTATATATATCTACTGAATTTATAAAAAAGTCTTTTATTATATAATCATATTCATATTTGTCAATTGAAAAATTATATGTATTATTTTTATAAAAATTTTCTATAATATAATTAAATTTTTCACCAAAATAACTACTATTTTCTAAGCATTTAGAAATATGTTCTTTTGCCTTTTCTGAAAATATCCTAAGACTTCTTATCATACCCTCTTTTTCAATATCTTCTAAATCATTATAGTCTATATTATTTTCAATTAGAAACTCATTTAATTTATAAGTTGCTACTTTATTATCAAAATCAATTCCACCAACTTCATCATATCTTCCAATTGCTACCTCAGAAAAATCTAATTTCCTACCTTCAGTAAATACATCAACAACCGCAACATCACAAGTTCCACCGCCTAAATCAAATACCATTATTCTTGATTTTTTTTCTAGATTTATAATTCTTTGATGTTTTTTTAGATTAGATTGTTCATTTATAAAATCAATAAGTCCAGCAGTTGGTTCTGGTATAAGATTAACTTCCTTAAAACCGATTTCCATAGCAGCATCCTTAGTATCCTTTATTTGGTCTGTATTAAATGATGCTGGAACTGTTATTGTTACTTTTTCAACTTCATTGCCATTATTGTAGATTTTCATAGACTCTTTACAAGTTTTTAGTATTATTTTAGAAACATCTTTTGCAGTAAAAATTTTGTTACCCAATCTCCAAGTTTGGTTTGTTCCTATGTATCTTTTAGTGTTAGATAATACTTTTTTAGAATTTTTACATTTTATACTCTTAGCTATTTTACCAACAAACTCTTCATTATATTTATCAACATAAATCATAGAGGGAAGTGTAAAATCTTTTACTAAAGATTTATCTTCATCAAATTGTAATATTTTAATTTTTTCAGACTTAATAACACCATCTGATGTCAAACTTCCCATTGAAACTACTGTATTTGTAGTTCCTAAGTCTATCCCAAAATATATATTAGACAAATTTACCCCACCTTTTAATATTGTCGTTTAGCTATTTTATTAATATAATATTTTTTAAGTTTATTAATATACTAAATTTTATAATGAAATAATTAATATCTATAAACAATATGTTATAAATTTAAATTCAATAAATATTAGTTTTTTCCTCTTAAAATTTTATCCCTTCCAAGAAGGAAGGGATATTTTTAAAATACAGCTATAACTTCTATCTCAACTCTAACATCTTTTGGTAATCTTGCTACTTCAACACATGCTCTTGCTGGTTTATGGTCTTTGAAAAATTCACTATAAACTTCATTTATATCAGCAAATTCATTCATATCTTTTATAAATACAGTAGTTTTTACAACATTTGTAAAATCTAGCCCAGCTTCTTTTAGTATAGCTTCTACATTTTTTAGAGATTGAGTAGTTTGTTCTTTTACTCCACCCTCAACTATTTCCATTGTTTCTGGAACAAATGGTACTTGACCAGATACAAAAAGCATATTATTTGCTTTAACAGCTTGTGAGTATGGACCTATAGCTTTAGGTGCTTTGTCAGTGTGTATTATTTGCATATTAATATCCTCCTATTAATTTTAAATTATTCTTATTATAATATATATAAAATAAATTTGTATACAAAATTTATTTAACTTATTTCAAAACCTGCTTCTGTAACAACTTTTTTAATTTCTTCTATATGATTTCTATCAAAAGTTTCAAGTACTATTTCAATAGTTTGACTTCCAAGTTTTGAGTCCATTGTAAGCCTTGTCATATTTGCACTTAAAATATTTGCATTAGTTTCACATATAACCTTTGTAAGTTGTGCAAGACCTCCTGGCTGGTCTTTTATACTAGTTTTAAACTTAAACCTTCTTCCCTCTGTATAAAGTGCATTACCTATAACTCTATAAAGAGTATTTACATCAACATTTCCTCCAGAAACTATACAAACAACATTCTCATTTTCATTTGGAACGTATTTCTTAGTTAAAAGTGCAGCAGCTGTGACTGCCCCTGAACCCTCTACTATTATTTTTTGATTTTCCATTAAAAATAGTATTCCCTGTGCAATTTCTTCTTCTTCTACTACAACTATTTCATCAACATATTTTTTGATTATATCAAAAGTAATATCTCCAGGAGTCTTTACTGCTATTCCATCAGCTATTGTAGTATTTTTGAATGCAGTTGTAATTTTATTATTTTTTATTGACTCATACATTGAAGGAATATTTGCAGTTTGAACACCTATTACTTTTATATTTGGATTTAATGACTTCATAGCAATTGCAACTCCAGATAAAAGTCCTCCTCCTCCAATTGGACAAATAACAGTATCCACTTTTTTATCTAACTGTTCAAATATTTCAAGACCTATTGTTCCTTGACCAGCTATAACATATTTATCATTAAAAGGATGTAGGAAAGTTTTTCTTGTTTCTCTTTGTATTTCAACTGCTTTATTGTATGCATCATCATAAACAAGTCCTGTTAAAACAACTTCTGCACCGTATTCTTTGGTTGCAGTTACTTTTGCAAGAGGTGCAGTTGAAGGCATTACTATAGTTGCACTTATATTATTTTTCTTTGCACTAAGAGCAACTCCCTGTGCATGATTTCCTGCACTTGATGCTATAACACCTTTTTTCTTTTCTTCATCAGTTAAATTAGCTACTTTATTACTTGCTCCTCTTAGCTTAAAAGAACCTGTTCTTTGGAGATTCTCACATTTAAAAAATATATTTGCTTTAGTTTGTGTACTTAATCTATGACTTTTTAAAATATCAGTTTTTCTAACAACGTCTTTTATAGTTTCTTGTGCATTTTTTATATCTTGTAATGTAACCATTTCATACCCCCAAATATTTGAAAATGTTTTCCATACTTATATTGTATCATCAAAATAATAAAAAACAAGATATAAAATATTAATTTTTATAAAATATTATTACATAAAATTAAAAATATTCTTTTATAAAATATCTTTTTTGGGAAAAACTAAATTTACTTTAGTACCATAATTTAACTTTGACTTTACAGTTATATTAATACCTATTTTTTCAGATAACTTTTTACAAAGATAAAGTCCTATTCCTGTGCTTTGACCAAATTTTCTCCCATTCTCTCCTGTAAATCCTTTTTTGAAAATATTTTCTATATCATTTTCACAAATTCCTACTCCATTATCTTCTATAGTCAAAACTACTGAACTCTTTTTTTTATAAGAGTTTATTTTTATTTTAGCTCCTTTATTTTTTGAGTACTTTACAGAATTTATAATTATTTGGTTTATTATAAATTCAATCCATTTAGAATCTGTATACACAGTTTCATACGTTTCTTCTAACTCTAATTTTATTCTCTTATTTAAGAAATCTTTATAATTTCTTTTCACAACGTTTTTTACTATATTTTCTAAATTAACTTCCCTTATTATATAATCTTTTTCCACATTATCAATCTTTGAATAATATAAAACTTGTTCTACAAAATTTTCTATCCTCTTTATTTGCTTAGCTATTTTATCTGTCGTATTATTTCTATCATTTTCGATAACTAGTTTTGTAGATGCTATTGGAGTTTTTATTTCATGAACCCAAGTTTCAATATATTCTCTATACTCGTTTTGTTTATTTTTATAAAAATTTATATTTTCGTGCATGTCTCTACTTACTATTTTTAAAATATCATTTAAAACTTGACCTTCTAGTATAGATGCACTTTCTACAACTTCTGGTAAAAGATATTTTTTGTCTAAGTTTTCTAAAGTATCTTTTATTTCTGAATAATATTTTCTAAACCTTATATATTCTATAGTTATGTAGCTAAATAATGGTAAAAACCAAATCATAAAAACTAGTAAAATAAGAGCTATATTAAAATTAATATATATTAATGTAAAAGCAATTATTGAAAATACTACTACATTTATTAAAATAAATAATAGTTTATCTTTTATGTAATCTAAAAAAGTCATAAATACATACCCTACCTTTTATTATTTAATTATATATTTTATCTTAATAAGATTATACTTAATTTTAATATAATAAAAATACTTTTTATATCAGTATTTTACGTAAATTTATTTAGTAATTTAATAACCATCATTTAATTAACACTTATATTTAAAATTATATATCTTTTTACTCTACATAATGGTAAAATATGTATAGTTATTAGTTTGCATAATTTATGAGGTTAATTATGAGTAAAAATATTATAAACAAAGAAAGTATATTAAGTATAGAAAATATATCAAAGACATTTGATAATAAGTACATAATAAAAAATTTGAGTATTGATATCCCACAAAACTCTATATATTCAATTATTGGGCCTAATGGTTGTGGTAAAACAACTCTACTTAGATTAATACTAAATTTATATAATTTAGATAGTGGTAAAATAAATTATTGCATAGATAAAAATAGTATTTCATCATTATTAGAAAATGACTATTTATTTGAAAATAAAACAGGTAATGAAAATATAAATATTTTTTGTGATTATTTTGATATAAATAAAAATTCTATAACAGATATCATCTATAAATATTTAGATATATTAGATTTAAAACAACACCTAGATTTTAAAGTTAAAATATACTCAAAAGGTATGAAAAGAAAGCTTTCTATATTAATTACACTTTTAAAAGACTCTAAGCTTTTAGTATTTGATGAACCAACATCAGGTATTGATCCCAAATCTAGAATCGAAATAAGAAAATTATTTAACTTACTAAAAAAAGAAAATAAAACTATTATATTAACATCTCACGATTTAGAAGAAATAAAAAAAATTAGTGATATTATTTCTATTATAAATAATGGAAAAATTGTAAAAACATTTATAAATAATTATAATAAAGACGATATAGAAAAAATATTTTTTAGTGTTTTAAATGAGGAAAACAATTATGAATAAAATAATAAAATTTTTGCTAAAAGAAACATTTAGTAGTAATCAGTATTTAGTAACTTTAATTATAACAACTGTGTTATCTATTAATGGATTTGTAACTTTAGTAGGTAAAAATGCTAATAATTTTAATACTGAGTTTATTTTGTTTTATCATTTTATGATTAATATAGTAAATTTTGTAGTTAATATACCAATAATATTATCAATTTCTGTTTTTAATGAAAAATTATCCGGTAGATGTGAGTATTATTTAGCAAATAATATAAATCTAAATTATTTAATTGACTCTTATAGCAAATCTACGTTTTTATTAAGTTGTGTACCTATATTGTTTTATAATATAATAGTAAGTATTTACCTATTAACAAAAAGTTTAACTATTTCAATTAATATTATATTAAATTTAAGATACTTTATATTTATTTTATCTTTACTATTATTTATGTTTGTTATAAGTAAATATCTTGTAGTACTTATTATGATATTTAAAAAACCAGATAATATAAGAACATTTCTTACTATATTTAGTATAGTTAGTATTTATGCTATGTCTTTTCCTATAAATTATCTATCAAAAATAGGCTTGATATCTAACAATGAAAGTATATTAAATATTTATATAATTTTTTTATTATTAGTATCAATTATCTTTAAAGTTTTAGCGTACTTTTTAGCAATAAAATTAGATAATGAAAAAATTATTCTATCATACAAAGAATAACTTAAATAATATTTATCTAAAAAATAAAAATAGGAGTTTAATAAAAACTCCTATTTTATACCATAATATATCCAAAACCTCTTTTAGTTTGTATTATATCTTTTAGTCCAATTTCTTCAAGCTTTTTTCTAACTCTTGTTATATTTACAGTTAATACACTATCTTCAACAAAACAATCAGATTGCCAAAGATGTTCCATTAACAAATCTCTTGAAACTATTTTACCTTTATTATTTATAAGATATGATAAAATCTTAAGTTCATTTTTTGTAAGTTCTATTTTTTTATTATTATGACTCATAATTGCAGTAGATAAATCAAGTTCTAAGTCTTTATATGTAAGTATTTGACTTTTTATATTTCCATAAACCCTTTTAAATATGGACTCTATTCTAAGAATAAGAATTTGAGTATTATAAGGCTTTGTTATAAAGTCATCTGCTCCTAAATTCATACTCATAAGCTCATCAATTTCACTATCTCTACTTGTTACTATTATTATTGGAACTTCTGAAAATTTTCTAACTTCTTTACAGATATGATATCCATCAAAAAATGGTAAATTTATATCTAGTAGAATTAAATCTGTACTATTATTTTTTATATAGTTTATTATATCTTCAAAATTAGTAGGTGTATAAACATCATAACCATATTTTTCTAAGAAACTTTTAAGTTCTTCTCTTATTACCTCATCATCTTCTACTATTGTAATTCTTCTCATATTATTCTCCTTAAATACTAATATATAAACTTTTAATACTATATTAATTAAAAAACTTTTAAGTATGTATATTAATACAAAAAGGGTATCACATCAAGTGTGAAACCCTAATTATTTTAATTTAACTTTTATAATATTTTTATATCCAATATAGGTTGCAATAAAATAAACTAAATAAATAATCATAAAAAGAAACGCAGTTATTAAAGATGAATTTAGTATACTAGATTTACCATAAAGACTTATAAATTCATTTGCCACATTTATTCCAACTATTGAATGTATTATTGCAAGTATAATTGGTAAAGAAAAATACACTAAAGTTTGAGTAAATATAGTTTTGTAGATATCATTTTCACTAGCTCCAATTCTTTTAAGAGAAACATATCTATCTATACTATCGCTAGCCTCTGATAATTGTTGTATTGCTAAAATAGCCATACTACTTATTAAAAATACTATTCCTAAATATATTCCGACAAAAATTATTGTAGTTGTCATTCCTTTACTTTCTGAATATATACCTTCTCTTGTATCACCTATAACAAAACCTGTATAATCGTAGTCTATATTTACATTTTTTATACTATCATAATAATCATTCAGACTAGAATATAATTTTTCACTTTCTTTAAAATTATTTTTAGAGTACTGAATATTTACGGCTGATAATGATACCTCTTTATTATCAAATAGATTATCATTCATAACTATAGTTAAGAAATTATTTTTTAATGGTTCTGTAGTTAAATTTAGTTCTATTGCTTTATTATTTTTTAATTTATATTCTTTGTTATTAATATTGATGACGTTATTATTCTTTAAAAAGTCATTTATATCATTTTTTAACTTATCAAAATTTGATAATACTAAAATCTCATCTTCATTTAGACTAACTCTTTCTTTTCCTAATAAATCTAACATATTGTTGTAGTCTGTTAATTTAATATATCTTGCTTTATTACTTGAAAATTTATTTTCCTTTGTCGTTGGTATTAAATCAGCTATAGTATTTTCGTCCTTATATTCATTAAAAAATGCGTACTTATCATTTTCTCCAAACTCAAATCCTACTCTTTCTAAAGAAAGTTTTATATCTTTTACCTTATCTTCTTCATAAACGTATAAAACTGCACTAGCATCAAATGGTGTAGCATCTTTTAATGAACTCTCTACTGAGTTTTTAAATCCAAGACCAGATGATAATATTGATATAGTCAAAAATAACATCAGGCATATTGTAGATATCGACATAAAATTAGTATTAATCTTACTATTTAGTTGTTTTACTACAAATATATTTAATTTATTAAAGTATATTGTTTTATTATTTTTAATTACAAAAAGTATAAACCCTGATAAACTAAAGAAAAATAAGAATGTACCTATTACACCAAATAATATCGATAAATAAAACTTAGAATTATTTGGATTTAAACCAACTTTATTTATTATGCTATAAGCACTAAATATAACTAGTAACGAAATAATAAATATAATTAAATATAATAAAGGATTTTTAATTTTTATATTTTCATTTTTTCTTCCACCAGTTAATAAATCTATTATTTTATATTTTGATATCATAAATTTATTAAAAATAATAACAAGTAAAAACATAATTCCAAAGTTATAAATAGTTTTGTTTAGTGCAATTATTGAAAATGAAAATCTGTACTCATTCATAGATACATCAAATAAATTTGCAACTAATAAAGATAGTATTTGAGATGCAAATACACCTAATACTATACCTGTAACTAAAGAAAAAAGTGCCACTATTAAAGTTTCTAAAACTAATATATTTGAAATTTTGTTTTTTTCCATTCCTAAAGTCATATATATTCCAAGTTCTTTTTTTCTTTTTTTAACTAAAAAATTATTAGCGTAAACTATAAGCCCACCAAGAATAAATGAAATAAAGACTGATATACCAGAAATAACCTTTATCAAAAGCTCAGAAACTTCTTTACCTGATGATGATATTTCTATTAATGCTTTTTGAGATTCTATTGAATTAAAACTATAAAATACACACACTGCTAAAGTTAGTGTTAGAAAATATATTGTATAGTCTTTAAAACTTTTTTTAACGTTTTTTAATGCAATATTAAAGTACATCAGTATCACCCCCAAGAAGCATCATAACCTCCATTATTCTATTAAAAAACTCTTTTCTTGTGCTATCACCTTTTTTTATTTCTGTAAATATTTTTCCATCTTTTATAAATAAAATTCTATTGGTATAACTTGCACTAAAAGCATCATGAGTAACCATAAGTATTGTAGATTTTAAATCTTTATTTAGACTTTCTAATTTTTCAAGTAAAAGTCTTGATGATTTCGAATCAAGTGCTCCTGTTGGTTCATCTGCTAGTATTAATGATGGATTTTTAACTATTGCTCTTGCTGAAGCTACTCTTTGCTTTTGACCTCCAGACATTTGGTATGGATATTTATTAAGTACTTTTTCTATCTCTAAATATTTTGATACTGATTTTATTTTCTCATCAATTTCTGATGTATTTTCACCTTTTATAGTAAGTGATAAAGCTATATTCTCATAAGATGTTAAGGTATCTAAAAGATTAAAATCTTGAAAAATAAAACCTAGTTCATTTTGTCTAAATCTATCTAAATTCTTTGATTTCATTCTAGTTATATCATTTTCATTTATTATTATTTTTCCAGTAGTTACATTATCTATTGTTGAAATACAGTTAAGTAAAGTTGTCTTACCACTTCCTGATGGACCCATTATTCCAACAAACTCACCTTCAAATACATCAAAACTAATATTATCTATTGCTTTTGTTATATTTTCTTTATTTCCATAATATTTTTCTATATTTTCTACACTAAGTATTTTTTTCATTATTTCCTCCAAATCAATCTATTAAAATAAATTATAAATTTTTATAAACTATATTTAGTATTCTAACCTACAAAAAATATTTTTAGTATCTATTAATCTTTCATTAATATTTCATTTTTGTAATATTTGACTATAGAATTTATAAATTATAGAATAAGATTCAAATTATAAGTAGTAAATAATAAAATTAATTTAAATTTTAAAAAATATGTATGTTTGTAATCATAAGAATTTATAATTTGAGTCTACTTTTACTAAGATTAAATTTACTGAGTGTAAATGGATAAAACACAAATAATAAATATAATGTTGAAATATGAAAAAGTAAGATATATAATAATAAAAAACAAATATTAACGGGGGAGCTTTTTTGCTGAGAGGAAACTTTTGTTTCGACCCTAAAACCTGTTTGGATAATGCCAGCGTAGGGAGTTTATAAAATACGATTAGTAGATGTTTTCGTTTTATTTTGATGTATTAAATTTACTTTCTATCAAAACTTAAGGTGAATTTTTTATATCACAAGTATGAAAGCATCTTTTTTATTTCAAGAAAAGAGGTGAAGTTTCTTATTAAGATTATAAATGATGATAAAAATAAAATATACTAATAAATTAAAAGATATCTTATATCCCTTAGTAACATTTTTAGTAATAATTATTGTTTGGCAATTTATAGTTGATTATTTTGATATAAAAGGTTACATAATGCCATCACCAAGTGATATAATTAAAGTTTTTTATAGTGATTTTAATAATTTATTTAAAAATACATTAATTACTCTAAATGAAGCTACTTTAGGATTTATATTAGCTATAGTATTTTCTATATTGATAGGAACTTTAATGGATTTTATACCTATATTTAAAAAATGTTTTTATCCAATATTTTTAGTTTCACAAACTATTCCAACAATAACTATAGCCCCAATTCTTATTATTTGGTTTGGTTTTGATAGTTTGCCAAAAATAATTATGGTTACAATTACTTGCTTTTTTCCAATATTAATAAGTTTTATTGATGGCATTTCTAATATAGATAAAGACTATTTAAACTTATTTAAAACTATGAATGCAAGTAAAATTGATACCTTTATACATTTAAAATTCCCTATGGCACTTAATAATTTATTTTCAGGACTTAAAATTTCAGCAACTTATGCTTTCGTTTCAGCAACTGTAGCTGAATGGCTTGGTGGAAGTCAAGGACTTGGAGTATATATGATAAGAGCAAAAAGTTCTTATGCACTTGATAAAGTTTTTGCTTCAACGATAATTGTTATTATATTTAGTCTAATATTTGTTTTTATAATAGAAATCCTAAAAAAATTATTATACAAAGAAAGGGAATTAAAATGAAACTAAAAAAAATAACATCTTTATTTTTAACTAGTGTTTTATCTTTAACACTCATTACTGGTTGTTCAAAAGAAACTAGAAAAAGCGAAACTTCAAACGATAAAGAAGATATAACTGTTGTGCTTGATTGGACACCTAATACTAATCATACAGGGCTATATGTAGCACTTAAAAATGGTTATTACGAAGAAGTAGGATTAAACGTTAATATAATACAGCCTTCAGAAGGTTTATCAACAACTTTAGTTGCAACTAATAAAGCAGATTTTGGAATAACTTATCAAGAAGATGTAACTTATGCAAAAACTAATGATGACCCTCTACCAATAAAGGCAATAGCAACTATTATACAACATAATACTTCTGGATTTGCCTCTCCTAAATCAAAAAATATAACTTCTGTTAAAGATTTTGAGGGAAAAACTTATGCAGGATATGGCTCGGAATCAGAAAAAGCTATTTTAAATGCGGTTATGACTAAAAATGGAGCTAATTTTGATAAAGTAAAAATAGTTGATATTGGACAAGATGACTTTTTTACTGCTACTAAAAAAGATGTAGATTTAGCTTCTATATTTGAAGGATGGACATTAATTGAATCACAGCTAAGAGGGGAAAGTTTAAACTATATTCCGACTAAAGATTTAGACGAAAGACTTGATTACTATACTCCACTTATTATATCTTCTGAAAACTTAATAAACGAAAATCCAAATCTAGTTAAAAAGTTTTTAAGGGCTACCTCAAAAGGATATAACTACTGCGTTACTAATCCTAAAGAAAGTGCTGAAATACTACTTTCTTTTGCTCCGGAATTAAATAAAGATTTAGTTATTAAAAGTCAAGAATATTTAGCTAATAAATATATAGATGATGCTAAAAGATGGGGAGAAATGAAAGATAGTGTTTGGAATAACTATACTAACTTTATGAAAGAATACAAACTAATTAATAAGGATATGAAAGCAAGTGATGCATACACAAATGAATTCTTACCAGAATAAAAATTTAAAAATTAACTTAGAAAACATATCTAAATCATTTGATAACAAAAAAATAATTGAAAACATAAATATAAAAGTATATGATGGCGAAATAGTTTCACTAATAGGTCATAGTGGTTGTGGTAAAAGTACTGTTTTTAATATAATATCAAATCTTACAAACTATGATGATGGAAGACTCTATATTAATGGAAATATAAGTTATATGCACCAAAAAGATTTGCTACTTCCCTACAAAACTATTATAGATAATGTTTCTTTACCACTAATACTTAAAAAAGTAAAAAAGAAAAATGCAATAAAAAAAGTTAGTTCATATTTTAAAATATTTGGACTTGAAGGATATGAAAATAAATATCCTTTTGAACTTTCTGGTGGTATGAAGCAAAGAGCTAATTTCTTAAGAACATTCATTAATTCAAGTGATATAATGCTTCTTGATGAACCATTTGGAGCGCTAGACTCAATAACAAAATCATCTATTAACGATTGGCTTTTAGACTTAAAGAAAAAAATAAATCCTACAATATTGTTTATAACTCACGATATAGAAGAAGCTATTATTCTATCAGATAGGATATATTTATTATCTAACCATAGACCATCATCAGTAAAAAAAGAATTTATTTTAGACAAAAATTTTTACAATAAAAATAATATATCTAATGTATCAAATCTTAAGGGAGAAATACTAAAATGTATGTAGATTTTCATAGTCATTTTGATTTTTATAAAGACCACGAATTAGACCTTATGATAAATGACGTAGACAAAAACAATATAAAAGTTATTGCTTGTTCTATGGATTTAAAAAGTTATAATAAAAATATTAAAATTTCTAAAATGAGTGATAACATTATCCCTATATTTGGAATACACCCTTGGTCTGTAAAGTCAAAATTAGACGATTTAAACCGCTATGATGATTTAGTAAAAGAAACTAAAATTATAGGAGAAGTTGGACTAGATTTTTATTGGGTAAAAGAAAAAGAAACTTATAAACATCAGATAGAAGTTTTTAAGTATTTCTTAAAAAAATCAAAAAATTATGATAAATTCTTAAATATACATACAAAAGGTGCAGAAGAACTTATTTATAATCTACTAAAAGAATATGATGTATTAGATAAATCAATTATTCATTGGTATAGTGGAGATATAGATATTTTAAACAAATTTATAGATGCTAAGTGTTATTTTACAGTTAGCGTTGACTTAAATTATAGTGAAAAATCTAGAGAAATTTTAAATCATATACCTATTGATAAGCTACTTGCTGAAACTGATGGACCTACCGCACTAGAATGGATAAATGGAAATTATGGAAAGCCTAGTGAAATAATAAATGTATATGAAAGTATATCTAATATAAAGAATATTAATAAAAATGAACTAAAAGAAATAATAAATAAAAATAGTTTTAATATATTAAAATAAGGTATGGAAAAAATCCATACCTTAAATATTTATCTAAATATTACTTAACTACTATATTTACAAGTTTTTTTGGAACTCCTATTACTTTAACAATAGTTTTTCCTTCAACTAAAGCTTTTATTTTATCGTCTTCCATAGCTAATTTTTCCATATCTTCTTTTGATACGTTAGCACCAATACTTAATTTTCCTCTTACTTTTCCATTTATTTGAACAACTACTTCTATTTCATCTTTAACTAAAGCAGTTTCATCAAATTTTGGCCAAGATATATCAAATATACTTCCTTCTTTTCCTATCATCTGCCATAATTCTTCACCTATATGAGGAGCAAATGGAGAAAGAATTGTAATTATAGTTTCTATACCTTCTTTTATAACAAACTTATTAGTATCTTGAAGTTCTTTGTACTTATACATTTCGTTTATAAGTTCCATTAATGCAGATATTGCAGTATTAAATCCAAACTTCTCACTTAAATCTTCAGTTACCTTCTTTAAAGTTTGGTGAATTATAAATCTCATATCTTTATCTGATTTTGATAATTCACCAATCTCGTGATTTTCTTTACAAACATCACTTAATTCCTCAACAAGTCTGTAAACTCTATTTAAGAATCTAAAACATCCTTCAACACCTTGTTCTGACCAGTCTAAATCTCTTTCTGGTGGTGCAGCAAAAAGTACAAATAGTCTTGCAGTATCTGCCCCATATTCTTTTATTATTTCCATAGGAGAAACTACATTACCTTTTGATTTACTCATTTTACTTCCTTCTTTTAACACCATACCTTGAGTTAAAAGATTTTTAAATGGCTCATCAAAACTAACTAGCCCCATATCCTTGAATGCTTTAGTGAAAAATCTTGCATATAATAAATGAAGTATAGCGTGTTCCACACCACCTATATATTGGTCAACACTCATCCATTTATCAACTAATTCTTTATTAAATAATTCTTCAGTATTTTTAGGGTCAATGTATCTTAAGAAGTACCAAGAAGAATCCATAAATGTATCCATTGTATCAACTTCTCTTTTAGCTTCTTTGCCACACTTTGGACAAGCAGTAGTAGTAAACTCTTTTGAAGTTGTTAGAGGACTTTCACCTTTTCCAGTAAATTCAACATCAGTTGGAAGTAAAACTGGTAAATCTTCTTTTGGTACAGGAACTATTCCACAAAAATCACAATAAACTACTGGTATTGGACATCCCCAGTATCTTTGTCTAGATATTAGCCAGTCTCTTAATCTATAATTTACAGTCTTTTTACCTAAGTTTTCTTTTTCTATTTTTTCAACTATTTTATCAAACGCTTCACTTGAGTCTATTCCATTAAATTCATCTGAATTTATCATTTTACCATCTTCATCTATTACAGGAGTAAACTCTAAATTATATTTAGTTGCAAAATCTTTATCCCTATCATCATGACTTGGTACTGCCATAACTGCACCAGTTCCATAATCAACTAAAACGTAGTTTGCTATCCAAAGAGGAACTTTTTTGTTAGTTAAAGGATTTATAACGTAATGACCTATAAACATTCCTTCTTTTTCTGTTTCAGTTGAGTTTCTCTCGATTTCAGTCATTTTGCTAGTTTTATGTACAAATTCTTCTACTTTACTTTCGTATTCTGTTCCTTTTACTAACTCTTTTACCATTTCGTGTTCTGGAGCTAAAACCATATAACTAACTCCATAAACAGTATCTGGTCTTGTTGTATAAACTGTTATTTCTTTATCTAATCCATCTATTTTAAAGTTAATTTCAGCACCTGTACTTTTTCCTATCCAGTTTTTTTGCATAGTCTTAACTTTTTCTGGCCAACCATCAAGCTTGTCTATATCAACTAATAATTTTTCTGCATAGTCAGTTATTTTTAAGTACCATTGTTCTAAGTCTTTTTTAACAACTTCTGTATCACATCTATCACATTGCCCTCCAACAACCTGCTCATTAGCAAGAACTGTTTGACAAGAAGGACACCAGTTAACAAAAGACTTTTTCTTATAAGCTAGTCCATTTTCTAAGAATTTTAAAAATATTTCTTGAGTAAATTTGTAGTACTCTTTAGTTGAAGTTGCAACTTCTCTATCCCAATCATAAGAAAGACCAAGTAATTTTAATTGTCCTTTCATATCTTCTATATTTTCCATAGTCCAGTTATGTGGGTGTATTCCGTGCTTTATAGCTGCATTTTCTGCTGGAAGTCCAAAAGAATCCCATCCCATTGGATGAAGTACATTATAACCTTCCATTTTCTTAAATCTTGCTACAACGTCTCCTATAGAATAATTTCTAACGTGTCCCATATGTATTTTACCTGATGGATAAGGAAACATCTCTAAAGTATAATATTTTGGTTTAGTATTGTCATTACAATCAGTTTTATATTGATTATTATCATTCCAAATTTTTTGCCATTTAGCTTCTACTTCGTTTGGTCTATACATTTTTTTCTCCTTTAATAATTTATATTAAAAACTCGTCTCTAATCTTAAAATACTAGCGACGAGGTAAATTTATTATGCTAAAGTTTTAACATCAACGTATGGAGCATCTTTCCATAATTTTTCTAAATTATAAAAATCTCTATTTTCTTCATTAAAAATATGAACCATAACATCTCCATAATCAAGAAGTACCCAAGTTTGAGTATCGTACCCTTCTTTTCCTCTAGCTTCTATTTCGTGCTTTGTAAGTTCATCTTCAACATTATCTGCAATAGCTTTTACTTGTCTTTGAGAAGATGCAGTAGCTATAACAAAATAATCACAAAGACTTGAAACTTCCCCTATGTTTATTATAGATATATCTTTACCTAATTTATCATCTATAGCATCATATATTATTTTAGTTATTTGATCAACAGTCATATTTATCTCCACCTTTCTAATTTTTAGACATACCTCATAATTATAACATATATAAATACTATTTAATATATTTTTTAAATAGTACTTACAAGATAATTTCTAGCATTTATAGTCCTTGGATGAATTATTTGATTTCTTTTTATAACAATTCTTATAGTATTATTTAAAGAAATTAATATTGCTTTGTCAAGCTCTCCTTTATTTACTAGATATCTAAGTTCATCAACACCTTCAAAACTTCTATCTTCTTCAATTAAATCAGCCATATATATAACCTTCTCAAGCATAGTCATATTTTCTCTACCAGTTGTATGATATTTTATTGCATTTAATATTTCCTTATCTTTTATATTAAACTCATACTCTGCAATATAAGCACCAACTATAGCATGAGATAAAGCCCTATTGTCTTTTTCATATTCGTCTAGCTTTATATTATACTTATTCAAATAGTAATTCATTTGTTCATGATTTAAACATTTTGCACAATCATGAAGAATTGATGCTATATAGGCTTTTTCTTCATCAATATTATAAATTTTTGCCATTTTTTTTGCACACTCAGAAACGTTTAAAGAGTGTATATATCTAGTTTGTGTTAATAAAGTCTTTAGTTTTTCCTTCATAAAACCTCCCTATACAAATTATTTTTTATTATATAATTTTCGATATCTTTTAAGACACTATATTTTATAGATTTTCCTAAATTTATATTTTCCCTTATTCTAGTTGAAGAAATATCTAAAAGTGGTGGGTTTGCTTTAAATATGTCTGCATTATATTTTTCTTTTAATTCTTTTAGTTTATATTCATAAAAATCATTTTTAATTCCAGGCCTTTCTGATACAATAAACTTTGAAAGATAAAAGTTTTTCTTAAAATCTTTCCAAGTTTCTAGTTCTAAAACTGTGTCAGCACCAACTATAAAATAAAACTCAATATTTTTATATCTACCCTTTAAATAAGATAAAGTATCAACAGTATAACTATACTTATCATTTTTTAACTCAAAATCAAATGCTAAAAAATCTTTGTTATCCATAATAGAAATTAAAACCATTTCATATCTATGCCTATTTTCTATGTTATAAAGTTTTTTATGTGGTGGATTTCCAGTTGGTATAAATATTATTTTATCTAAATTAAAATTATATTTTATATGTTCTGCCATAGACAAATGACCTATATGTATAGGATTAAAAGTACCACCCATTATACCTACTTTTAGATAATCATTATTTTTATCAAAATAATCAACTTTTTTATTATTTATTTTAATAGCTTCTTCAACTAAATTCATATTGATCTCCTAATAAATTATATTTCAAATAATATTTTATCACTTTTTTAGATTTATTAATATATTTTGTTTATAATTATGTTATTATGTATTACAAGGAGAATTTTATGGATATAATAACTAAAATAGAAATTCAAAAAAATAACAAAGAAAGAGTTAATATTTATGTAAATGATGAATACTTCGTATCTATTTATGCCGAATTAGTGTATAAGTTTAACTTAAAAAAAGGACAAGAAATAAAAAAAGATATTTTAAAAGAAATAATACATAAAGAAAATTACATAAAAGCTAAAAACAAAGCATTTAACATATTATCAAAATGTGACCAATCAGAAAAAACTTTAAAAGAAAAACTTACTAAAGATTTTGATGATGATATAGTTTTAGATGTTTTAAGTTTTTTGAAAGAAAATAAATTAATTAATGATGAATTTTTAGCAAAAAAAATAATAAATACTAATGTAAATTTAAATAAATATGGTAAGAATAAAATAAAACAAAACCTTTATAAAAAAGGTATAGAAAATAATCATATAAATTCTTTAATTAATGATCTTGATGAAGATAAAGAATTTGAAAACGCACTTTTTATAGCAAATAAAAAGTACGAAAAGATTAAAGGTAATGATAAAAATAAAATTCACCAAAAACTTTACTCTCACTTAATTTATAGAGGTTTTGACTTTGATACTACAAAAAAAGTAATCAAAAAGTTATTAAATACTGATGACTTTTAGGAGGATTTATGGCAAAGTTACTTATAGCTATTTTTAGTCTAGGACTTGGAATATATAATGTTTACAGCTTTTACAAAAATGATAAACAAAATGAAGTTGGTCTTTTATACGAAGAAAAAACTAAAATAGAAGCATAAAAGCTGTTAATGAAATCATTAACAGCTTTTATCTATCTTGATGACCTTTTAGTAGGTTTTCCTTTTTTAGTAGTATTATTATCTCTTTTTTTGGCTTTTGCCATCTCATGTCCTGGGAATATTATTTTAGGATTTTTTATATTTTTTTTATAAATAGTAAATTTATATCCTATTGATTGAACAAATTCTGCTCTTAGTTTTTCACAAATATAATTAGCAGTTTCTTTGGCATCAAGTCCTGCACTTTCAAGTATAGTAACTTTCACTATTTCTTTTGTTCTTAACATATCATCAAGTTGTTCTAAAAAACTTTCAGTAACACCTTCTTTTCCAATTTGAGTTATTGGTTTTAAAGTATTTGCTATTGACCTTAAGTAAGCTCTTTGTTTTCCTTTTAACATAATATCACCTCTTAATTATAAAATTCAAATTCAAGTTCATAAATTCTAACAGTATCACCGTCTTCTATTCCCATCTCTCTTAATTTGTCAAATACACCTTGACCTTCCATAGATTTTTGGAAATATTGTAGCGATTCCATATCATCAAAATTAACAGAATACATTATTCTTCTTAAAGCTTTTCCTTTAACAACGTATACTCCATCTTCAATTTCTATTTGAAGTCCCTCATCATCTTTTATATCAAGTTCTTCTTTATACATTTCTTCTTCTGTTATTAATTCAACTTCTTCAACTTCATTTAATAACTTAGAAACGTAATTAATAACATCATCTATTCCTTGTCTTGTTATTGCAGACATTTTAAATACTTTATATCCTCTTTTTTCAAGTTCTTTTTTAAAGTTTTCATAAATCTCTTCATCATAAAGAATATCTACCTTATTTGCAACTACAACTTGAGGTCTTTTTGATAACTTTTCGTTATAATTTTTAAGTTCTAAGTTTATTTTTTCAAAATCATCAATTGCATCTCTACCTTCAATGCCTGATATATCAACTATATGAATTAAAACTTTAGTTCTCTCAACGTGTCTTAAAAAATCGTGTCCTAATCCAATACCTTCAGATGCGCCTTCTATAAGTCCTGGAATATCAGCTAAGACAAAACTTTCACCAAAGTTATTCTCAACTACTCCTAAATTTGGTGTAAGAGTTGTGAAATGATAGTTTGCAATTTTAGGTTTTGCCTTAGTAACAACTGATAAGAAAGTTGACTTACCCACATTTGGAAAACCTAAAAGACCAACATCTGCTATCATTTTAAGTTCTAAAATAACCCATCGTTCTTGACCATCAGTTCCACTTTTTGCGAAAGCTGGGGCTTGTCTTACAGAGTTTGCAAAATGCTGGTTTCCTTTTCCTCCACGACCACCTCTTGCAACAATAGCTCTGTCACCTTCTTCTTTTAAGTCCGCAATAATAAGACCAGTTGCTTCATCTCTTATTATAGTTCCTGCTGGTACTTTTAAAATAAGGTCTTCTCCATTTTTTCCTGCTCTTTTTCCTTTACTTCCATCTTGACCTGCTGGTGCTGAGTATTTTTTTTGATATTTAAAGTCCATCAAAGTCCTAAGACCTAAATCAACTTCAAATATAATACTTCCACCGTGTCCTCCGTCTCCACCTTCTGGACCTCCTGCTGGAACATACTTTTCTTTTCTAAATGCTACTGCACCATTTCCACCGTTTCCTGCTTTAACAAAAATTCTCGCTTTATCTATGAACAAAATAATCACCTTCACTTAAATATAAGTCTACAATTATAAAAAAGGAGTGCGGTCAACACACTCCTTTAAAAAAGTTAATGAATGCTATTAAGCTGGGTAAACACTAACTTTCTTTCTTTTCTTATCTTTTCTTTCGAACTTAACTGTTCCATCAACTAAAGCAAATAAAGTATCATCTCCACCTTTACCTACATTAGTTCCTGGATGTATTTTAGTTCCTCTTTGTCTTACTAATATACTTCCAGCAGTAACAACTTGTCCATCAAATCTCTTAACACCTAATCTTTTAGATATAGAATCTCTACCGTTTTTAGAAGACCCTACCCCTTTTTTAGATGCAAGTAATTGTAAGTTCATTTTTAGCATTTGGAGTCACCCCCTACTTTTTTAAGATTTTTATATTTTTGGGATATTCCCTTTTAATTTCTTCAATAGCTAAGCTAAAATGATTTAAAAGTAGTTGAGAATCAAAAATAAAATCATCTTTTACGATACATTCTATATGTCCTTCTTCTCCAACAACTTTATCAAATTCAACTTTTACTAATTTGCTTAAAGAGTTTATTACAGCTATTGCATTTGATGTAACAGCAGAACAAACTATGTCATAACCAATTTCAGAAAAATTTGCGTGACCTTTTAAGCAAAATCCTTTTAGATTAAAGTCATCATCATAGTAATAGTTAACTTTTATCATTACTCACCAACGATTAAGCGTTTATCTTTTCTATAACTATCTTAGTGTATGGTTGACGATGTCCTTTTTTTCTTCTGTAGTCTTTTTTCGCTTTGTACTTGAAAACTATTATTTTCTTAGCTTTTCCTTGCTTTTCAACTTTAGCAGTAACAGTAGCACCTTCAACTGTTGGAGCTCCAACTACTAATTCTCCATCTTTAGTACAAGCTAATACTTCGTTTAAAGTTACAACATCACCTTCGTTAGCGTCTAACTTTTCAACATATAAAACATCACCTTCAGCAACTTTGTATTGCTTTCCACCTGTCTTTACTATAGCGTACATTAAATACACCTCCTCGGTCTTAAAAACTCGCCATATAGGTACTTTAAAAAAGTTTCAAACCTTTTCTGTGCGGCATTACATTTATTAATATTACTACTTTATTTAATATTTGTCAACTAAGTATTGTAAATTACATTAAAATCTTGATAATAAATTTTTTCATTAACTATAATCTCAATTTCTATGTTATAAAAATTTTTTATTTTATCTATGTACTCAATATTTAATAATAAGTTCTTTCTAGTTCTTGAATTTACTTCTATGATTATCTTTTTATAGATTGTGTGGTTTAGAGTTTTTATTACATCCTTTTCTAAATTATCAATTAAAAATTCAGTTGATATAATCTCATCAAATGAACTATCTTTAAAATAATTATCTATACTTTCTCTTTCTCTTCTTCTTGTTATTTCAAAAAGCCCTAGTTTTGTAATCCCAAGTACTTCTGTTTTTCTTTTATCTAGTTTGAAGTTTTCTTCTAAAGTTTTTAGTATTTCTTTTTTGTGTCTTTTACTTTTCATATCAATAAAGTCTACTATTATTATACCACCAATATCTCTTAGTCTTAACTGGTTACAAATTTCTATACTAGCTTCTAAGTTAGTTTTAAAAATTGTTTCTTCAAGGTCTATATTTCCTGTAAACTTCCCACTATTAACATCAATTACCGTTAATGCTTCAGTTTTTTCTATTACTATATATCCTCCACTTTTTAGCCATACTTTTTTATTTATTGCTTTTTTTATTTGAGGTGATACTTTATAATAATCAAATACATCAGTATTTTCTTCTAACTTTATTTTTTTTATATAATCTTTATTTATATTTTCTAATAAACCTTTTATTTCAAAGTACTTTTCTTTATTATTTACTATTATTTCATCGAAGTTATCATTTATATTATCTTTTATGTATTTTAGACTTTTATTAAGATTTTTATACAAGAGTTTAGGCCCTACTCCAAGTTTATACTCTCTTAAAATTTCTTGATATTTTTCTTTTAGTTCAAAAATATCTTTTTCTATTTCTTCTATAGTTGCATTAATAGCTTCAGTCCTTACTATAAAACTACTATTTATTTTTAGTTCATTTAAAATATTTTTTAATCTCTCTTTATCGTTTTCACTATTTATTTTATTTGAAAATACTATTTTATCATTACTTGGAATATATACTAAATATCTTCCAGAAATACTAATTTCTAAATTTAATTTACAACCTTTCTCTCCTACTTCTTCTTTGTTAACTTGAACTAAAATTTCACTACCATTTTTAATATCAATATTTTTTGGAATTTGAAGATATGAAAGTTTATCAAAGCCAATATCTACAAAACAAGCCTGTATACCTAAAATCTTTTTCTTAACTATTCCTCTGTAAATATTTGAAACTCTATTTTCTTTTTTCTTATCATCAATTAATAATTCAACTAATTTATCATCTTCAAGTATTGCAGTTTTTTCACAAGAAATCAAAGACTCTATTACTATTTTCTTCATAAAGTATCCTTTCACAAAAAATACCTCTAAAAAGAGGCTTAATCAAACAAATATAAATAATCTTCGTATCCTTTTTCTTTCATTTCGTCTTTTTTTATAAATTTAAGTGATGCAGAGTTTATACAATATCTTAAACCACCACTTTCAACAGGACCATCATCAAAAACGTGTCCTAAATGAGAATTTGAATTTAAACTCCTAACCTCAGTTCTTATCATATTATGATTAAAATCAACTTTTTCAATAATTTTAGTATCTTTTACTGGTTTTGTAAAACTTGGCCATCCACATCCTGAGTCAAACTTATCTTTTGATGAAAATAAAACTTCTCCATCAACTACATCAACATAAATTCCTTCTTCTTTGTTGTCATAGTATTCGTTTTGAAAAGGAGGTTCAGTCTTATCATTTTGAGTTACTTCAAACTGAATAGGAGTTAATATATTTTTTAAATTTTCTCTTTCTTTATTATTTTTATCCCAACTTATTTTGTTGAAAGTATACCTTCCAGAACCTATAAAGTATCTATAATAGTGATTAGGATTTTTCTTGTAATAGTCTTGATGATACTCTTCAGCTTCATAAAAAGTTTCGGCTTTTAATATCTTTGTTGCTATTTTTTTATTGAATATTCCACTTTCCTCTAAATCTTTTTTTGATTTTTCTGCAAGTTCCTTTTGATTTTCATTGTGATAAAAAATTGCAGTTTCATAGCTTCTCCCTCTATCATTAAACTGACCACCCTCATCAGTTGGGTCTATTTGTTTCCAGAAAATATTTAAAAGAGTATTATAATCTATAACATCTTCATCATAAGTTATTTGAATAGCTTCAATGTGATTTGTGTTTCCACTACACACTTCTTCATAAGTTGGATTTTTAGTGTGCCCACCAGTATATCCAACTACAACTTTTTTTACTCCAGCATATTGGTCAAAAGGCTTTACCATACACCAAAAGCAACCACCAGAAAAAGTAGCTAACATAATTTTCTCCTTTATATTTTTAAAGTAAAGTTGGTAAAGTATTTAACACTCTACATTATAGAGACTAACTTTTCATTATCTAATTTATATAAACATTTTCTTAAAATATCAACATCAAGCGGGTCAATACTTAAATTTAGTGCTTCAAGAAGTTTTGGTACTAATATATTAGTATTTAAGTTTGATTTTGAACCAGTATTTATAATAGCTTCAATAGTTATGTAATCTTCACTACACTCAACTATCCTTAAAGTTTTTATAAGAGGCTTTATATCATTTTCAACCATCTTACCTTTTTTATTTTTTTTAGTTATTATTATTTTATCTTTAGACAAAAATTCATTTAGTTTCTTTTCTACAAAATCTTTATCTAGATTTTCCTCTATTTTAAAAGAATACTCTCCATACTCTATAATAGAAGAAAGTGAAGGTGTTTGCTTATCTATTTCAATAGCTTCTAAAAATTTAATACCCTCTGGTAAAGTTTTATTCATTCTATCTAAATAATCTTTTGTAGTTAAATCATCTTCAAGTTCTACATCAAAATACTCCCCTAAACTCTCAGTTCCAAGTGCTAAAGCATTTCCATAACTTATTTTAGGATGAGGGTTAAATCCTTGAGAATGAACAAGTCTAATCTGAGCTCTTCTAAATGCTCTTTGAAGAAGTTGCTGTAAGTCTAGATGAGATATATAAATCATATCTCCTAACTTATTAAATTTAGTTCTAAAAATTTTCATTAATGACACATCCCCTTTCCAATAGAGTGAGAGCTTATTCCACAAGCACTACATTTATGTCTACAATCAACCGTTACTCCATTTTCTTTTGCTTTTTCATTTTCTCTTATTAAAAATTTCTTAGTAACTCCAACATCTATATGGTCCCAAGGGAAAACTTCTTCATAATTTCTTTCTCTATGTGCATAAAAGTCAATAGAAAGATTATTTTTATCCATAGCTTTTTTCCATATTTCTAAATCAAAATGTTCGCTCCATCCATCAAATTTTGCTCCCATTTTAAATGCATCATAAATAACTTTTCCAACTCTTCTATCTCCTCTTGCAATAACAGCTTCCATAAGGCTTGTTTGAGAATCGTGATAATTATATCTTATATCTTTGTTTTTAAGCTTTTTAATTAAGTGTTGTTGCTTACTTACAACATCTTCAGTTTTATCTTGTGGATGCCACTGAAATGGTGTAAATGGTTTTGGTACAAAAGTTGATGTACTTACTGTTACTCCAAAACTTTTCTTTAATTTTCCATTATGAACTTCTCTATAAGTATCTATAACATTATACGCAAGACTTGAAATTCCGTCTAAATCCTCATAAGTTTCTGTTGGAAGACCTATCATAAAGTATAACTTAACACTATTCCATCCCATTTCAAATGCTTTTTTAGTAGCATTTTTTAAGTCTTCTTCACTTACACCTTTATTTATAACATCTCTTAATCTTTGAGTTCCTGCTTCTGGTGCAAATGTAAGACCTGATTTTCTAACTTGTTGTATTTTTTCTGCAATTTCCATAGAAAAATTATCAAGTCTAAGTGATGGAAGTGATATACCTATATTTTCATCTGTATATTTTTCAACTAAAGCATCTGTTAATTCAACTAATTTTGAATAATCACTAGTACTTAAAGAAGAAAGTGATATTTCGTCATACCCTGTACTTTTTATTAATTTATCTACAAGTTCTAAAAGTCTATCAACACTTTTTTCTCTTATTGGTCTATAAATCATACCAGCTTGACAAAATCTACAACCTCTTGTACAACCTCTAAAAAGTTCAAGAACTACCCTACTATGTACAGTTTCTATATATGGTACTATTAACTTCTCAGGATATGGTACATTTTCAACATCTTTTATTATTCTCTTATGAGGTTTTTTTGGTATATTTTCTTTATTTGGAACAACTTCTTTTACAGTATTATCATCATTATAAATGACATCATAAAAACTCGGGATATAAACTCCCTCTATTGATGAAATTTGCATTAAAAAGTCTTCTCTAGTAGTTTTATTTTTCTTCCATTTTTTATACTCATTTATTATTTCAAGATTAACTTCTTCTCCTTCACCTAAAACTACTATATCAACAAAATCAGAAATAGGCTCAGAATTGTATGCACAAGGTCCACCAACTAAAACAAATGGGTCATCTAATTTTCTTTCACTTCTTAAAACAGGTATATTTCCTAAGTCTAACATATTTAAAATATTAGTGTAAGATAATTCATATTGAAGTGTAAATGATATAAAATCAAAGTTAGTTATAGCTTGTCTTGATTCAAGAGCAAATAATGGTATGTTATTTTCTCTCATTATTTTTTCCATATCAAGTCCAACAGCATAACATCTTTCACAAAAAACTTCTTCATCTTTATTTATAACATCATAAAGTATATGACTTCCTAAATGACTCATTCCAACTTCATATAAATCAGGAAAACAATGAACATATCTTATCAATTCATTATTTGTAGTATCTTTATGTATTGAATTAACTTCATTACCTAAATATCTTGCAGGTTTTTCCACTTTTTTTAAGAATTTTTTCAAGTTTATCTTTTGCAAATTATACACCTCCAGCTATATTTTACTAAGTAATCAGCAAGTACTATTATACATATAAAAACTAATCTTGAAAATATTATTATTTTCTTGTATACATTTTTGTTTTTTTAATTTAAAATAAATACTAGAAATTATACCCATTATGTTTAACAAACTAACAAAAGGGTATACTTTTCAATATAAAATTTTTAGGAGGGTTTTTGATGGAAATCAAAAATGGTATTCACTATACTGGTGTTATCGATAAAGATTTAAAAGTATTCGATATCATAATGGAAACTGAGTTTGGTACAACTTACAACTCATACTTAATAAAAGATGAAAAAACTGTTTTATTAGATACAGTCAAATCAGACTTTAAAGATGAATTTTTAGATAATTTATCTAAATTAACAGAAATAGAAAAAATAGACTACATAGTAGTTCACCACACAGAGCCAGACCATGCAGGTTCTTTAAAATATGTTTTAGAGAAAAACCCTAATGTTACAGTTGTTTGTACAAAAGCTGCTAAACTTTATTTAGACCAACAAGTAAATAAAGAATTTAATTGTCATGTTATAAAGGATGGGGAAACTTTAAACATAGGAAAAAGAAATCTTAAATTTATAGTTGCACCATTTTTACATTGGGCAGATACTATGTTTACTTATATTGAAGAGGATAAGGTTTTATTTACTTGTGATGCATTTGGTTGTCACTACTCTAGTACTAATCCAAAAGACATTACTAAAGAAGATTACAAAAAATCAGCTAAACATTACTATGATTGCATAGTTAAACCTTTTTCTAAACATGTTTTAAGTGCTGTGAAAAAAGTTACTGATTTAGGAATTGAATTTGATACGATACTTACTTCTCATGGACCAATACTATCAGAAAACCCAATGGAAGCTGTTAAAAATTATGTAGAGTGGTCTGAAGAATTCATGAATAAATTAAACCAAAATATAGTTTCAGTTTATTACTTATCTGCATATAAAAATACCTTAGAAATGGCAAAAGCTATAGAAAAAGGTCTTATTGAAGAAGGAGCAAAAGTTAATTTATATGACTTAGAAACTTTAAGCTTACAAGAAATGCACGATACTGTTGTTGAGTCTAAAGTTATAATATTAGGTTCTCCAACAATAAACAAAACTATGGTAAAACCTATGTGGGATTTATTATCTTTAATAGACCCTATGGCTAATCAAGGTAAAATAGCAGGAGTATTTGGTTCTTACGGATGGAGTGGAGAAGGTATAACAATGGCAGAAAATATTCTTAAAAATATGTCATTTAAAATGCCTGTTCCTACACTTAAAAAACAATTCTCACCAAGTGAAAAAACTTATGAAGATTGTGTAGAATTTGGAAAAGAATTTGCTAAGTTAGTTAAATAAAGTAAAAAGAGTATCCTTTTGATACTCTTTTTTTGTATACAATAATCATTATTAAAAATTTATTTTCTTTCTTCTCATAGAAACATTAAGAACAAGACCTAAGTTCGCAAGAGATGTCATAAGTGAACTACCTCCATAACTTACAAATGGAAGTGTAACACCAGTTACTGGAATAAGAGCAACAGTCATTCCTATATTTTGTATTATTTGATATGCAAACATACTCATAACACCTACCACAATTAATGTACCATAAAAATCTTTTGCTTCTTTTGCTATATATAAAATTCTAAGCAAAAACAAGGCAAATAAAACTAAAAACACAGTCATACCTAAAGCTCCAAGCTCTTCTCCAATAACTGCATATATAAAATCACTGTCTTGTACTGGCAAAAATTCATACTGAGTTTGGCTTCCTTGATAAAGACCCTTACCAGTAAGACCACCAGAACCAATAGCAATCATTGACTGCATAACTTGATAATTTCCCTTTAATGTTGGGTCATCTGGATTTAAAAAAGCAATTATTCTTTGTTTTTGATGATCAGCCATTAACATATACATAAGCGGAAGAGATACTATAACTAAAATTATAGTTCTTCGTATTATTTTAGTACTAAGACCTGCAGTAAAAAGCATACCACAAACTATACATATAAATACTATTGCAGTTCCAAGATCAGGTTGAGCAAACAAAAGACCTATAAAAGGAAATGCATACATTAAAATAAGTAATATATCTTTTAAAGTATTTAATTCACCTTTTTTACTTTCTACTATTTTAGCATAACTAAGTATAAATGTAAGTTTTACAAGTTCTGATGTCTGAAAATCAAGAATTCCAAAAAAGTTAAGCCAAGACCTTGCACCACCTCTTTCTACTCCTATTCCAGGAATTAAAACAATAAAAAGTAAAACTAAACTCACTATATACAATTCCTTATAATATTTACCTAAAAAATTATAATCAAATAGGAGTATAATAGTAATTAAAAAACATCCCAACACAAAGGCTAAAATTTGCTTATATATCTGCATAAAGTTTCCCGTTTGCTTAGTTAATGTTGCACTACTAAGAACTACAAGCCCCAATAAAAAAATTGATAGTACAATAATTATAAGTTTCCAATCAAGTTGTTTAATTAACTTTAAAGTTACCTTCTTATCTGCCAAATTATCCACCAACTTTCCTTAAAATGAAAAACAAGGGAGGAATTTTCCTCCCTTAGTTTCTGTCCCTTACATTTTTTAATGGTATATTTGCAATAAGTGCAGAAACTGGTACTCCATCTTCCTCTGATCTTGATTTAGACATTTTTATTTCCAGTCCTTCTTCCTCTATCTCTGCATAGTTAGCTATAACCTTTAATATATCCGTTTTTATCATATCAAGAAGTGTAGGAGAACAGTCTACTCTATCATGAACCAATACCAGTTGTAGCCTTTCTTTTGCCACAGACTTACTAGTTTTAGTGTCATTAGAAAATACTTTAAATATATCTAACATAGACTCACCTTTCCTAACTATTTATTCTTAAATATTTTTTTAATTTTATCAAATATAGTTACTTCCTCTTCAAATTCATGTATTTCTATTTCTTCTCCAAGAACTCTTCTAGCTATTTCTTTGTATGATTTTCCTGCAAGAGAATTAGGATCAAGAACTGCCGGCTCTCCTTTATTTGTTGAAACTATTATACTTTCATCATCAGGAACAAGCCCTATAAGAGGTATTGCTAAAAGCTGTTCTATATCATCTCTATTCATCATATCTCCACGCTTTACCATATCATGTCTAATCCTATTTATTATAAGCTTTATATCTTCCATTTCATTAGCTTCTAAAAGACCAATTATTCTATCTGCATCTCTTACAGCTGAAACCTCTGGATTTGTAACAACTATTGCTCTATTTGCACCAGCTATAGCATTTTTAAATCCCTGTTCTATACCAGCTGGACAATCTATTAATATATAATCAAATGACTCCCTTAAGTTATCACATAGAGTTTGCATTTGCTCAACAGATATAGCGTTTTTGTCCTTTGTCTGTGCTGCTGGAAGTAAGTATAAGTTTTCAAATCTTTTATCTTTTATAAGGGCTTGCTTTAATCTACAAGTCCCTTCCACAACATCAACTATATCATACACTATTCTATTTTCAAGTCCCATAACACAATCTAAGTTTCTAAGACCTATATCTGCATCAACTATAACAGTTTTTTTCTTTTCTAAACTAAGTGCACTTCCTAAATTCGCTGCTGTGGTAGTCTTTCCAACTCCACCTTTACCTGATGTTATAACAATAACTTCACTCACAAATATTACCCCCTCATTGGTTTAGTCAAATTATTTTTTTACCTTAGGAATATAATTTTCAACAACAATTCTTCCTTCACTTAGGAAGGCTATTTCTGGTCCTTCAACCTTTTCGTCTTCATAAAAGTCATCATCTGGTGCCTCAGCTATATTTTTAGCTATTTGGACTATTTGTGGTCTAAAAATTTTTGCTACTGTATAGGCGTTCTCATTACCATCAGCTCCTGCATATATAAATCCTTTTACATATCCCATAACTATTATGTTTCCATTAGCAATAACTTTTGCTCCAGACTCCACATTTCCCATAACAATTACATTTGATGTTGATGTTACTTGAGAACCTGATGACATGTCTGTCATAACTACTATGTCTCCATCAAACTCTATATTTACACCAGACCTTAAAGTATTTACATACTTTGTATTTTTGTGACTATTTATTACTTGTTTATCTATAATAATATCTTCTATAAATTCAACATCAAACCTTGATGTTATTTCTTCTTTTATACGCATAATTTGAATATCACTTAAAAAGTCGCAATTAATAGTACTTATTTTTGCTCCATTAAAAAATCCAACTGCTGATTCTAATTTGTATATTATACATGATTTTATATCATCATAGCTTGATTCTTTTTTTATGTTGACAACAATACCATTTTTACTTCCTTTAAATTCTACCAAATCATTTATAATAGTTTCATTCAAAGACATAATACCCTCCAGAATGATATATAATTTTATATTCTTTAAAAAAAAATAAAATCCTTTATTTTTTCATCATAGACGTAAAATTTATATCATCATCTTTTATATAAGAAGTATTTTCTTGTGACTCATTTTCCTTATTTGTAGAAATTTCTTCCCTTGTTTTATCAAGGTCAAAATACGCTCCCATAATTTCTCTTATTATTAATGTTGCATTACTACTTCCTTCTCCTTGCGGAATTACCGCAACAACTGCTATTTCTGGATTATCACTTGGAGCAAATCCAACACTCCAAGAAAAAGACCTATAATTTTCTTTGTATTGGTCAATTTTTTCATCAGTAATACTTGGGTTTAATTCTTTTATCGCTTTTCTTAAATAAGAAGAGTTAACTTTATCGCTATCCTCAAGTTCTACTTTTACTCCATTGTCTAATTCTTTTTGTAGTACTTCTTTTTCTTCTTTACTAATTTCACTACTTTTTAAAGTTTCTATTATTTGAAGTTCTTTTTCTTTAGACAATTCTTTTTCTCTTTGAGATTTTAGACTTTCAGATAATTTTAACGCTTCATTAAGATCAACTCCGTAAGAAGACATGTTCTTTTTTAAATACTCAACTTCGTTTTCTGTAGGTATTTTACCACTTTTTTCTGCTGTACCAGTCTTTGTAGCAATTTTTACATCTATAGGGAAGTTTCTAAATGCTCCTGCACTGGTACCATCACTAGTTGCAAGCTCCATACCTTTTTTTATGTGTTCTAAGTTTTTAGCATTATTAAATTCTATCTCCTTAACTTCATTCTCATCTATTTGAACTGAATCATAATCATTTGATATTATTCTATCAACAGTTGAGAGTTCAACTAAACTTCCTCCATTTGCAATAGCTGCAATATATCTTACTATTTGAGCTGGATTGTATTGATTTTCTCCTTGACCAATAGATATATTAAATGTATCTGCTGTACTCCATTTTGCAAACTTTAAGTAATCAAATAAAATTTTATCAGCTAAATACTCAACTCTTTCTTCTTTTACCTTCATATCTGTAAGCCTTTTTATGACTTGTCCTCTTGTTGGTACTTCATCTTCATCAACCCAACTAACTATCTCATCTATTCTATTTTCATACTCTTTTTTATCATCTTTTTTGTTTATGTCAGAAAAATCATTAACCATTTCTCTTTCAATAAATTGTTTAAGCAAAGCTTTCATTCCTTTTGATTTATCTTCAACATTTGGAACTTTAGCACTTCTTTCATACATCTCATCTTGAAGACCACTCTTTTCATCAAGTCCAAACTTTCTAGCATATTCAAGTATATCCTCAACATTAATTTTAACATTCGGGTCTTCTCCACCAATAAAGTTTTTACCAGAACCAATAGTATAAAAATAAACATTACAAGACTCTTGTATAGCCTTATAAAGATTAGTATATCCATGATTCCCTCTAGAACTATGCCAAATATAATCAGCAAATGGTCTATTTCCAAGCATTATAACTCCAGTATCACTTATGGTATATTCTGGACTAAGACCATTATCTATAGCTGCCATTCCTGTTATCATCTTAAATGTTGAACCTGGCTGAAATACACCTTGTGTTACTAAGTTCATTTGAGCACTTGGAGCTAAAACATCATTTGGGTTTTTTGGATTTAGATTTTCATAGTCTTCATTACTCATTCCATCTATGAATTTATTTGGGTCAAATGTTGGATAACTTGCCATAGCCAAAACATCACCAGTTTTAACATCAATTGCAATTGCTGCACCTGATTTTGCATTTGGTGCTATCTTTGAAAATCGATAATCCCCATAAGGACTCTTATAAACTCCACCAGTTCTTGCAGTATCAACAATACCTTTTAATGCTTTTTCTGTGTATGCTTGAAGGTCTTTGTCTATACTTAAATATACAGTATCTCCAGCTTTTGGCTCAACAACTTCAAGTTCTTTTGTTATACGTCCAAGTGCATCAACCTGAACTCTTTTATAACCATCAATTCCTTTTAAATTAACCTCAAAAGACTCTTCTATACCACTTCTTCCTACTGTATCACCTTTTTTATACTTTTTATCAAGTATATCATCATTTTTTATTCCTTTTTCTTCGGCATATTCAGCTACTTTTTCACCACTTAAATATTTCTCTTCTTCTACATAAGGTATTTTACCAGTATATCCTAATGTATGAAATGCTAGTGAACCATTTGGATAATATCTAACAGGCTCAACTGATACAGAAACACCAACTAAGTCTATAGCATTTTCTTCTATTTGTGATATAGTTTTTTCACTTACATTCGTTGCAATAGTTATAGGACTATATTGGGAATAACCCTGAGATTTTATAAGGTCTCTTACAACTAATATTTTCCTTGCTTCTTTATCGCTTAATTTTTCACTTATTTCATAAGTTTTATTATTTCTAATTTGATTAAATGCTTCTTTAGCACTTATATTAACATTTTCAATATCATACCTTTTTAGCCAGTCAATCTTATTTTTCTCATCAGTAAACATCCAACTACTAACTAGTATAGGTGGGTATATACCATTTTCATTTAGTTTTCCTTGAAGGGCTACTTTATCTAAATTTCTATCTTCACTATCTAAGTTTCCATTTGAAATTTCTTTATCTACTATATAATAAAAACTTTCCTTTGCATCTAAATCAGAAGGTATCCCATTTTCTTCTTTGAACTTTTCTATATTTTTATCAAAAGTATAA
This sequence comes from uncultured Peptostreptococcaceae bacterium, assembly GCA_944383455.1. Lineage (GTDB taxonomy): Bacteria > Bacillota > Clostridia > Peptostreptococcales > Peptostreptococcaceae > JAGHEK01. Next base: position 40,505 of record CALWPP010000007.1, on the reverse strand, counting down.
TAAAAATTATTTTTTTCAATTACGATAGGAAATTCATCTATGTACTCTTCATTATTTTCTTCAAGTATGTTTATAAGTTTTAAACTTATATCATTCGCTCTTGATTTATCTGATATACTTGCTTTTTTAAGTCCATCTCCAGATACCTGAACTGTAAATAAATTTTTATTTCCTGCAAGAAGTCTTCCGTATCTATCTCTTATTTCACCTCTTGGTGCTTTTATTGTTAAATGTTTATAAGTTTTGTTCTCAGCAAGCTCAGAGTAATGTTCATACTTAAAGGTAGTCATATAGATAATTTTTATAAATATGATAAAAAAAACTGAGATTATTATATATTTTATAGTGTCTAATCTATCAGTATCATTTCTTTCTTGCATTAAATCACCAACTAATCATTTTGTAGTTTTGAAATATAATTCTTGAACAAATTGAAAATAATAACACTTAATATAGCGTTATCAAGAGGTATTAAAAAAATACCTTTAAATATATGATTTAATAATCCATAGTTATTATAAATAAGACTATATGTTATAAAACTTACTATTGAATCAAAAATACTTGTAAGTAGCACTAATGTAAATATAGTTGCATTGCTTTGCTTGTATATTTTTTCTCTTATAAAACTTATAGGATAAGATATAAAAAAAAGTATTAATGCATTAATCCCAAAAACAGATCCTATGCTTATATCTTTAGTAAATCCAAGAAGTATAGCTATTATACCGATTTCTATTTCATCTAAATATAAAGATATTATACTTATGTATATAATTAGTAAATTAAAACTTGTATCAAATATATTTATGTAATTTAATATACTGTTTTCAATAATTATTATTAAAAGACCAATAATATAAAGTAATACTCTTTTCATAAACATTCTCCTTACTTTATATCTCGTGGATTTAAAATAATTACTTCTTCTATATCTTTGAAATTTACATATGGTTTTATAACAACATACTTCATAGATTGATTCTTATCATCTATAACTTTATCTATCTCTCCTATTAAAATATCTTCTGGATATATTCCAAGACCTGAAGTAACTACAACATCTCCTGGTAAAACTTCATATGAAGTATCAAACATATAACCATATAAATATCCTTCATTTTTATATATTTCCATATTATCTATATTTGCATTTTGAGTAATTATCCCTTTAAAAGTTTGGTTATTAGGAAGTTTGAAACTAACAGATGACTTTGTATCGAGTATTGATATGGCTTTTGAGTAGTTCTTACTTACTTCGTACACAACTCCAACTAAACCGTCTCCATTTATTACTATACTGTCTTTTTTTACTCCATCATCTTCTCCTGCACCTATAGTAAATGAAGTATACCAATTACCATCATTTTTGCTTACTATACTCGCAGATATACTCTCTTTCATATAATCTTCTTTTACATAGTTTAATGACTTTTCAAGATTTTTTAGAGAATCAACTTTACTTAGTTGGCTTTTTAGTTTAATTATTTCTTCCTTTAATTTTGTATTTTCTTCCTCTACTAAATCTATTTTTTCTGCATTCTTCCTAAAATTTATGATATCTTCTAAGTTGTCCTTTAAAAATACAAAACCTTTATTTAAGTTTTCTTGCAAGAAATTAATTGGCTCTGCCAATGATGAAGGCATATTACTTACTTTATCGATATTTTTGCCAACTGATATTCCCACAATTCCAATTAAAGTGATAGCAATCAAACTTGTTGCTATCACTTTAATATTTATCTTTCTTTTCTTTTTATTTTTTTCAAACCTCAAATTTTATCACCAATTCTACTTTCTTCCTTGCATCATTAATACTTTTTCAAATATTTCTCTATCTTCAACCGATTTTCCTGTACCAAGTGCAACACAATCAAGAGGATTATCAGCAATATGTACAGGCATTCCTGTTTCTTGCTTTACTAATTTATCAAGTCCTCTAAGTAAAGCTCCTCCTCCTGTTAACATTATACCATTTTCCATAATATCTGATGCCAGTTCTGGTGGAGTTTTTTCAAGAGTAGATTTTATACCATCAATTATAGCAGTAATAGGTTCTCTTAAAGCTTCTCTAACTTCCGTTGAAGTTATCTCTATTGTTTTTGGAAGACCTGATATTAAGTCTCTTCCTCTTATTTGCTTTACATCTTCTTTATCATCCTGAAAACTTGAACCTATGCTTATCTTAACATCTTCAGCAGTTCTCTCACCAATAGCTAAATTATATTCTTTTTTAACATAATTTACTATAGATTCATCAAATTCATCTCCACCGATTCTTATAGATTTTGCAGTTACTATTCCTCCAAGAGATATTATCGCTATTTCAGTAGTTCCTCCTCCGATATCAACTACCATATTACCTTGAGCTTCTTCAACTTTCATACCTGCTCCAATAGCAGCTGCCATAGGTTCTTCTATAAGATATGCATCTTTTGCTCCAGCTTGTCTTGCTGCTTCTTCTATAGCTCTTTTTTCAACTTCAGTAACACCATAAGGTACACATATTGCAATTCTTGGCATTACAACACCTTTTTTTGCAGTTGCTTTTTGTATGAAATATCTAAGCATAGACTCAGTAACATCAAAATCAGCAATAACTCCATCTTTCATAGGTCTTATTGCAACAATATTTCCAGGAGTTCTACCTATCATTTTTTTTGCTTCTTCACCAACTGCAAGCACTGCCTTGCTATCATCTCTTATTGCAACAACTGAAGGTTCTCTAACAACTATACCTTGACCCTTTATGTAAACTAGTGTATTTGCTGTTCCTAAGTCAATTCCCATATCTTTAGTTGTTTTTTTTCCAAATAAACTAGCAAATCCCATAGATTTTTTCTTTTCCTTTTTATTTTCTTTTGACATAAACAATCTTCCTTCCTGCTATTTTGTTAAATTACATTATTCTCTTTAAAACTAAAATAAACTCCATCTCCTATAATTATATGATCAATCACTTCAATTCCAATAATTTCACCACAATCAATTAATCTTTTCGTGATGTTTTTATCTTCAATTGAAGGCTCAACACTTCCAGATGGATGGTTGTGTATGAGTATTATCTTATTTGCACTTCGTTTTATAGCTTCTATAAAAACCTCTCTTGGATGAACTAAAGATGAATTTAATGTACCAACAGAAACATCAACATGAGTTATTATTTCGTTTTTAGTATTAAGTAAAACCACTTTAAATACTTCCTTTTTTAAGTACCTCAAACTCTCCATGTAATATTTATATATGTCCCATGGATTTTTTACTTTGTATTTTTCTGGTTTATAACTAGATACACGAGCACCTAGCTCAAGTGCTGCCTTTATTTGGGTAGCTTTTGAAAGTCCAATTCCATCTATCTCACAAAGCTCACTTATACTTATATCTTTTAAATACCTAAGTCCTTGAGAGTCCTTATTTATAACTTTCCTAGCCAAATCTAAAACATTACTATTTTTATTTCCTGTTCTTAATATAATTGCTAAGAGTTCATCGTTATTTAAACTTTTTTCTCCATACAAAAACATCTTCTCTCTGGGTCTTTCTTCTAATGCCATATTTTTTAGTGATAATGGTTCATTAAAAGATTTCAGATACATCACCCTCCATAAAAACATCAATATTAAAATCAGCCTTTAACTTATCATAAATTCTAGAAATAGGTAAGCCTACTATATTAAAATAATCGCCATTAATACTCTCAACTAATAAACTCCCATATCCTTGTATTCCATATGCTCCTGCTTTATCTTTATATTCACCAGTTTTTATGTAGTCTAAAATTGTTTGATTTGACAGGTTTTTAAATTTAACTTCACTAACAACAAAATCAACTATCTTTTTGTTATTTGATAAGTTGATTAAACTAAAACCTGTTATTACTTGATGAGTTTTTCCTGATAAGGTTTTTATCATCTCAATTGCTTCAAGTTCGTCTTTAGGTTTATTAAATATCTTATTGTTATAAACAACAATAGTATCAGCGCTTATTATTAAATCATTTTTATGTTTTACAGAAACAGAATAACCTTTCTCAAAAGAAAGCCTCATACAAAAGCTTTCTGGTGTTTCATTCTCTATGTAAGTTTCATCTATATTACTCTTTAAAACATCAAATTTAACTTTTATTTTTTCTAGAATTTCTTTTCTTCTAGGAGATGCTGATGCTAAAATAATTTTCATATTTTCACCTCATCTAACATAAAAGTCCATTCCTATTTAGGATACCATTTTATAATAAAAAATTCAATACAAATATCGATGCTTTTCTACATATTCTATAGTTTATTATTACAAATTATTTTAAAATAATATTATAAAAATTTATATCTTTATTCTATCCATATTAAATACTTTTAATATCATATTTCATTTATTTTTTAAATATTTAGGAATAAAAAAATAGGACTAACAAATAGTCCTATTAACTAATCGAATCTATAAATTCACAATAACCTTGCATTGAATCAAGCAAAAGACCTTTACTTATATTTTCATTTTGTTCATTTGCAGATTTTGAAGATAATTCTATGTTATCATAAACATCATTTATATACTTTAATAAATTTTCTTTAAATTCTTTCATTCCTTCATAATCTATTTTTTCAGCTTCTAGTTTAATTTTATCTATACTACTTTTTCTGTTAACTAGTATCTGATTATAATGCTCCATATTTATAGAATCATGAGTATTATTCCAAAATAAAGTTTCTTCCTCAAAATTTTTAATCAAATCGTTTAAAGAATTTGTAATTTCTGATATATACTTATATTTTTCAGTATATTCAAGTGATATCATAGGCATATTAACCTCAGATAAAAAAGCATCTGGATAAGATTTTCTAACTTCATCTAAGTTTTTTCTTATAGACTCCTTGTTAAATGAAGTATATGTTTGTACCTTTTTTACTCCATCAGATTCTAATATAGAATATGGAATCTTACTTTTTGATAAATTTTGTGTTAATTTTTTAACCTCAATATCCTCTTTCATAGATGCTACTTGAACAGTATAAAAAGTCCATTCATCTATACTTGCAACCATAGTCTCTTCAGTTTTTTCTTTTGTTTCTTCTTTATCTATATCATTTTTATTATTTAACTCATCTTTTATATCATTATAATCAAACTCTTTAATTTTTGATGACTCAATATTAATATTATCAGATATACTTTTTATATCATCTAAAATATTAAATTTTATATTATCTTTAGCTAAAAAGCCCCCTAAAACTAAAATAAATAATAAAATAAAAATCTTACTGTAGTTAGTTTTTCTTCTCTTATTAAAACCCTTATATATCATCTTTCTTTTGTTCATCACTATCCCCCTAATAAAATATCATAAGTTAAAATAAATTTCTTTTATTAATATATATTTTAGTTTTTTTATTTTATTCTACTAGAATTTATATTTTTTAATTTTTCTTTAACTATAAAACTTATTATTTTTCTTCTTATATTTTCTGCATTATCATCAGTTGATATATTTATATTTAAAAGCTTTGCAATAGATATCATATCATTTTTTGTTTTTTTCTTATATCTGTTTAATATTTCTTCTTTTATAAAATTTGGTTCTATTGCATATTCCTCATCCTTTATTCTATATATAAAATATTTTTTTGAATATTCTTCTCTATTTTTCTTAATATATCTAGATATTCTCTTTAAAATTTGATTATAAGATATATTTTTGTTAAAATTCATATTTAAGTATTTCCCAAAAAATATAAGCTCATTTTTATCCCTTAGTAATGGCTCTGACTTTATAATATTTGCTATTGATGAAATTTTTATATACTCTGAACCCTTTCTTAATACTTTTTTATATATTAATCTTTTATCATTATCTAATCTTTTTATGTTTTCACTTATTATTTTATCTATATTCACATCAAAATATTTCTGAATTCCCCTTTGAGAAACATAATTATTAAGTTCATTTTCAAAAGCACTAAATAAAGCACTTTTTAAATCATCTTTAAAATTTCTATCTTCCAAAACAAGACCTCCCTTTATATAACTATATTCTTAGATTTTTTAAATTGTGAATAAGATAAATTATTTATGTTTTTGTATAAAATATAAATATAAGGAAATAATACTCTTATAAATCAAACATACTCAATCTCCCCTAAAAAAGGACTTCTAATTTTAGAAGTCCTTTTTTATAAATCTAAGTTTGATATACCGTCATATATATCAAAGCTATTTGGTGTTATATTCCCTTTTAATCTACTATTTGAAACTATATAATCATCTCTAATTACTAAACTTACAAAAAGTGCATTATCATTTACATACTTTTGAATTGATTTGTATATACTACTTATTTGTTCTTTACTACTTGATTGTTTAAGAGAATTCAAATACCCTTCTATTTTTGCATCAGTATACCCTATACTCTGTATTATATCAGTTACATCAGGTACGCTTGAAAGTTCCCGTCCAATTAATGCCAAGTCATACTCTTTATTTGTAAGTGCTAAATCAAGTTCATCACCAACTAATTCTTTTACAGTAGATTTTATACCTATATCTTTTAAACCCTTAGTTATTTGATATGCAGTTTTTACTCTTTCTGTATTTTCTTTGTTAACTAATATTTTAAGGTCAAGTTCTGAAATCATTTTTTTCGTTTGTTCTTTACTATAAAAAGCTTGACTTTCTCGATTTTCATTGTTTTGTATGTTTTCTTCTTTATTTAGGTTATTAGTGTCTTTAGTATTTCTTTTTATTTTAACATTATCTAAATATTTTTTTGCATTTTCTATACTATAACTAATAGTATTTATTCTGTCATCATAGTATATTGATTTAGAATTAATTGGAAAGTCAACTAAAGTAGCATTTGACATATATGATTCTTCTAGTATTGACTTTCTATTTATTGAACTTACCAAAGCTCTTCTAAAATTTACATCTTGTATGAATTCATTGTTATAATTGAATAAAACACTTTCATAACATCTTCCTTCAAATTTTTTTATGTTAAATTCTTCCTCATAAAAACTACTAAGGTCATTTAATTTAACACTTGATATATCGCTTTTTAGAGATAACAACATAGAAGATTGAGACTGTTCATCTGGAACTAATTCAACTTTTACATCATTTTTAGGGATATATTTATCTTCATAATAATTTTCATTTGGCTTTAAATAAAGACCTTTTCTAGGTTCATATTTTTCTATCTTATATCTTCCACTTCCCACTAAATTAAAATCAAAATTTTCTTTATCTATTAGCTCATACTTTGGTAGTATTGGAAATATCAATGTTTCTATAGAAAATGGATAACTTTCTTTAAATATTATAGTAAAATTTTTATGGCTATTTAATTCTACTCTTTCTATATTATTAACAAAAACGTTGTATGGACTTGCTGTATTATTTTTTATTATGTCTATAGTGTATTCAATATCTTCTGATGTAACATTTTTACCATTATGCCAAGTTGCATCTTTTAATGTAATATCAATTCCAAGCCCATTACTATGTAAACTATAATCTTTTACAAGTTGAGGAATTATATTGTAATTTTCATCTATAGTAAAAAGACTATCATAAACTAGACTTAAAACATAACTAACACTTTGATTTTTATTTATTATAGGGTTTAGTGTCTTTGGCTTAACCATAGTTATATTTATATGATTATCTCCTATATTGCTATTTTGTACTTTGTCTGATGAGCTATTATTTTCATCTTTTTCTTCAACTTTATAACTACATCCAGTTAATAATAATGAAAATGATACTAAAAAAATTATAAACTTTCTATTAATCATTGCGAGTTCCCTTTCTCTGAATATATTTCGTTATAATTTTTATAATTTTTTAATACTTTTTTTACATAGTTTGATGTTTCTTCAAATGGTATTTTATATAAATTCACACCATCTAAACTATACTCTTTATTTTTAAGCCACTTACTTACATTTCCAGAACCACCATTGTATGCAGCTATAACTAGGTCTAATTTTCCAAACTCTTTAAATAATTTATTTATGTACCAACATCCAATCTTTATATTATCTTCTGGATTAAAAATATCTATATCATCAATATTAAGCTCACTAGCTCCCCAGTCTCTAGTGATATCACTTATTTGCATAAGACCTTTAGCGCCTTTGTAAGACTCAGCATCTTCTATAAACTTACTCTCAGCTTTCATTATACTATAAACCAAATTTTCATCAACACTAAATTCGCTAGAATATTTAGATACATATTCATAATATTTTTTAGGATATATAATTTTATGTATAATCTTACTCTCATAAACTCCAATAACTAATATTATCCCTAAAATTCCAAACAAAATTGATTTTTTAGACTTATCAAGCACTCCAATTCTCCTTTACAAATCGCAAGAATTCTTCAATATTTTCTATTAGTTTATTCTCATCATAAGAATTATCTATAATATAATCTGCATAATTTATTTTTTCTTGTTGACTCATTTGAGAATTTATTCTTTGATTAGCTTCTAATTCACTTATATTGTCTCTTTTTATTACCCTTTGTATTTGAATTTTTTCATCACAAGTTACAAGTAAAAGTCTATCTATTATATCAAGAAAATTAGCCTCTATAAGAAGTGCTCCATCAATAACTATTAAACTTTTACTTTTACTAGATAAAATATTTTCTACTCTCCTTTTTATTAATGGGTGAGTTATTTTATTTAATTTATCAAGCTTACTTTTATCATTAAATACAATCTCCCCAAGCCCTTTTCTATCCAAAGTATTATCTTTTAATTTTAGATGTTCTCCAAAAGTCCTAAAAATTAATTTTAAAGTATTACTATCATTCATTATATCTCTTGAAATATTATCTAAATCTATAATGGTTATTCCTTTTTGTGATAAAATATTTGACACAGTGCTTTTACCACACCCTATATTTCCAGTTAAACCTAATACCATTTATCTCACCTATTTCGTTTCATACCAAGATTTACCTATATTTAAATCTACGTCCAAATTAACAACCATATCAAAAGCATTTTCCATTTCATTTTTTACTATATTTTTTACTATATCAATTTCATCTATAAAAGATTCAACTATAAGCTCATCATGAACTTGAAGTATTAGTCTTGATTTTAAGTTTTCTTCTTTCAATTTTTTGTAAACATTAACCATAGCAATTTTTATTATATCTGCTGCACTTCCTTGAATGGGTGCGTTCATGGCTGCTCTTTTACTAGCATTTTTTACCATAAAATTATTAGAGTTTATTTCTGGTATATATCTTCTTCTATTTAAAATAGTCTTAACATATCCTTCATTTTGAGCAAAAATTAAAACTTCATCCATAAACGTTTTTATATTATTATATTTATTAAAATAAGAATCTATATATTCTTTAGCTTGTTTTAAAGAAATACCTAAATCATCTGATAAACCAAAGTCAGTTTTTCCATATACTATACCAAAATTAATTGCTTTAGCTTCACTTCGTTGTTTTTGAGTAACATCACTCATTGAAACATCAAAAATTTGCGATGCAGTTTTAGTATGAATGTCTTCGTTGTTTTTAAAAGCTTCAATCATAGTTTTATCATTACTCATATGAGCTAATACTCTAAGTTCAACTTGAGAATAATCAGCATCAACTAAAACACAATTTTCTTTTGATACAAAAACTTTTCTTATATTTCTTCCCATATCAAGCTTTACAGGTATATTTTGAAGGTTTGGTTCAGTTGATGAAATTCTTCCCGTAGTAGTTATAGTTTGGTTAAAAGATGAATGAATCCTTCCATCTAATTCATTTATAATAGAAAACAATCCTTCTACATAAGTTGAATTTAGTTTAGCAATTTGTCTGTATTCAATAATTTTATCTATTATAGGACTATCATTTTTTAACTTTTCTAATACCTCTATATTAGTTGAATAACCAGTCTTAGTTTTTTTGATCACTTTAAGACCTAACTTTTCAAAAAGAATTACACCAAGTTGTTTTGGAGAATTTATATTAAACTTTTCTCCTGCAATATCATAAATATCATCTTCAAGTTTTTTAATAGAATTTTTAAATTCAGAGCCTAGCTCATTTAAAGTATCTTTATCTACTTTTATCCCATAAAACTCCATACTACCTAAAACTTCAACTAAAGGCATTTCAACATTATAAAATAGATTAGATATATCTATATCATTTATAATTTTTTCCATTTTTGGATAAACTTCATAAACAACATTTATTATATTTGAAATATAATTACTTAGTTCATCAAATCCTATTTTATCAAAAGTCTTTGCTTTAGCTCCTTTTCCAAGAAGTTCTTCTTTAGATTTTATTTTTCTAGTTAAATACTTCATACTTATTGCACTACATTCATAAGAAGTTGAAGTAGTTGAGTCTATTAAATATTCTGCTATTTTTATATCAAATTTCATATTATTAAGATTTATATTATAAGGTTTTAAAACTAAATAGTCTTCTTTTAAATCGTATCCTATTTTTTCTATAGTATCATCATTTAATATATCCTCTATATTAAATAAATCTTTTTCTTTTATGTAGTAAACATTTTTTCCATCAATACTTAAAAACATATAAAGTAAATTTTTATTTAATATATTTCCTTGTTTTGATACAGTTTTCATTATAAGTTTTTTATTTATATAAAGCTCTTTCTTAAAACTATCAAAGTCTTTAAGCTCTATAATATCTAAGTTATTATTTTCATAAGTATCATTATTTTCTATAAATCTTTGAATTAAACTATTAAATCCAAGTTCTTTAAAGTTTTTAATTACTTTCTCCTTGTCGTACTCTCCATAAGAAAGCTCATCAAGAGTAAACTTTATAGGTACATCTCTTATAATAGTTGCAAGTTTTTTGCTCATTATTGCACTATCTTTATTTTCTTCTATTTTCTTTTTGATACTTCCTTTTAATAAATCTATATTATCGATTATATTTTCAATACTTCCAAACTCTTTTATAAGTTTTATTCCAGTTTTTTCGCCAATTCCACTAACTCCTGGTATATTATCTGACTTATCTCCCATAAGTCCTTTTAAATCTATAAATTGAGTTGGAGTCATTTCGTATTTTTCAACCACAAAATCATAATCATATTCTTCGATATCAGAAACACCTTTTTTTGTTATAAGTGTTGTTGTATTTTTTGATGCAAGTTGAATAGCATCTTTATCTCCTGTTACTATGTATACTTTGAAATTATGTTCTTCTGCAAACTTTGAAACTGTACCTATTATATCATCAGCTTCATACCCATCAATTTCAAGTCTATTTATATTAAAACTATCAAGTAAGTTTTTAAGTGGCTCAAACTGTTCTTTTAGCTCATCTGACATCTTTTTTCTTCCGGCTTTATATTCACTATACTCTAAATGTCTAAAAGTTTTTGACTTTCTATCAAAACAAACACTAATATGCGTTGGATTATAAGTATCTATTATTTTAAATAACATAGTTGTAAATCCATATATAGCATTAGTATTAAGACCCTCTTTATTATTCATTTGTGGTAAAGCAAAAAAAGCTCTATTTATTATAGAGTTTCCATCTATTATAACTAAAGTTTTATCCAAAACTTATTACCTCCTAATATCTTTAATCTTTACTTTTAATTATGTTCATAATATTATTTAATAATAACATACTTTTATTATATATTAACAACAATCATAATAATTTTAAAGTTTTTGATACTTTTATGAAAGGAAATTTGACTATGTATATAAAAGATAATAATTTACTAATATCTATAGTTAATACTTTAAATGGACTCGATTTAACTTCTGATAATTTAGAAAAAATTATACAATTAATAGTACCATCAAAAATAAATAGTTTAGAAGGTATACAACATCTTACCAATTTAAGAAGTTTAATAGTTTTAGAAGGTAATATAAGTGAACTTTGGCCTCTTAGATTTAATCATAATTTAGAGGAATTAACTTTAAAAAATTGCAATATAGATGATATATCTGTAATAAGCGAATTAACTTCTATTACTTCACTTAATATATCAGAAAATAATATTACTTCTATAGACTGTCTAAGGAATTTAAAAAAATTAACTACTTTGGTGGTTTCAGATAATAAATTAGAAAACTTTTTAGGTCTTGAAAACCTACTTAAACTAAAAGTTTTAATCGCAGATTACAATGAAATAAATGATATTTCTCATCTTAAAAATCTATACAATATGAACCTACTTTCTCTTCAATGTAATAAAATAGATAATATAAGACATCTTCAAAAACTTAACAAATTAAACGAATTATCATTAGATACTAATGATATAAAAAGTATTACTCCACTTTCTACTATGATAAATTTAGAGTTTTTAAGTTTATCACAAAATAAAATAAGCGATATTTCTTCATTAAAAAAACTTACAGATATAGTTGAACTTACTATATCACATAATGAAATTGAAGATATTACTTCGCTACAAAATCTAAAAAAATTAGAAATATTGATAGCTTCTTATAATAAAATTAATAATGTAAAATCACTATCTAATTTAGAAAATCTACACACAATCGACTTAATGTATAATGATATAAAAGATTTCTCACCTATAAAATGGTATAATAAATAGTGTAGAAAACTACACTACTTATTATATCTATAAATTTATATTAAAAAATGACTTAAATCCTTTATACATCTCGTATATATCAACTTTTGATACTACTTCATAAGGTGAGTGCATACTTAAAACTCCAACACCACAGTCAATTACTTCTGCACCATAATTTGCTAAAATATAAGCTATTGTTCCACCTCCACCTTGGTCAACTTTACCAAGTTCCCCAGTTTGCCAAATAACCTCACCTTTATCAAAAATTCTTCTAACTTCTGCCATAAACTCAGCATTAGCATCATTACATCCACTTTTACCTCTTGAACCTGTATATTTAGTTAAAACTACACCTTCTCCCATAAATACTGAGTTTCTCTTTTCGTAAGCATCAGAGTAATTTGGGTCGTATCCTGCTGAAACATCAGCAGATAAAACTTTAGAATTTGCCATTGCTCTTTTTAATTTTAGTTCACAGTAATTTCCTTCAAGTGCAATAAGCTCAGAAACTACATTTTCAAAAAACTTCGAATGCATTCCTGTATTTCCATTTGAGCCTACTTCTTCTTTATCAACACAAAGTGCTACACAAGTAAAAAGTGTACTCTCACTATCAAGAAGCGCCTTAACACCTGCATAAGAACAAACTCTATCATCATGTCCATAAGATAAAATCATACTTCTATCAAATCCTAAATCACGAGATTTCCCAGCAGGTACTACTTCTATTTCTGCACTTAAAAAGTCTTCATTTGTCATATTGTATTTTTCGTTTAGTATTTTTAATATATTTTTTTCTACTTTGTCTTTTTCTTCTCCAAAAAGAGGCATATTCCCAACTAAAACATTCAATTTCTCACCTATAACTCCTTCTGACATAGTTTTTGTCATTTGGTCTTTTGCAAGGTGAGGAAGTAAATCAGTTATACAAAATACTGGGTCAGTTTCATCTTCTCCAATACAAATATCAACCTTTGTACCATCATTTAAAATAACTACTCCGTGAATTGAAAGAGGTATTGTAGTCCATTGATATTTTTTTATACCTCCATAGTAGTGAGTTTTTAAAAATCCTAGATTAGATTCCTCGTAAATTGGATTTGGTTTTAAGTCTAATCTTGGAACGTCAATATGACCTCCAATAATTTTCATACCTTCTTGAATTTCTTTTTCTCCTATTAAAAAAAGCGCTACTGCTTTTTCTTTATTTATAGCATATATCTTATCGCCTTTTTTTATATTTCCTTTTTTTATAGCTTCACAAAGAGATATATATCCTTTTTCTTTAGCCATTTTAACTATTTCTTTACAAGAAGTTCTCTCAGTCTTTCCATTATCTAAAAAGTTCATATACTCTTTTGAGTAAGACATAACTTTTTCTAAGTTATTTTTTTCAAATTCCCAAGCGTTCATAAAATTCTCCTTATTTTTTATTCATTTTTTCATACTCCTCAGGAGTAACTACTTTTATATTTTCAAGTCTTGACTTAAAATGACCTCTAAAATGAGTTAAATACTCTTTTCTTAGTATTTCTCTTTCTTTTAGTTCTTCTTCAGTAAGTCCCACTTCTTTATTTTTTTTTGCAAGATAATTTATTCTATCTAATTTATTTTGGTCAAACATTTATTTTCCTCCTAGCTACATATATTAATTATTGCCTAAAGATTTTAGTTAATACATTTTGACTTGATTAGCAAAAATTAATTTATTATACTATATAATACCAAAAATTCTATGAAAAGGGGATATTTTTATGTATTATGACTATCATATACACTCAAATTTTTCACCAGATTCAAAAACTAGTATGGAAGATATGATAAAAAAATCTATAAGTCTTAACTTAACCGAAATTTGCTTTACAGACCATATGGAACATAATGAAAAAGGTGATAGTACTTGGATAATAGACTATGATAAATATTTTAAAGAATATAATATATTAAAAGAAAAATATAAAGATAAAATAAGTGTAAAGATAGGCGTTGAGATGGGACTTCAAACTCATATAATCGATAAATGTAGAGATGATGTTTTAACTAATCCATTTGACTTTGTGATTTTATCTCAACACGCTATAGATGAAAAAGATTTTTCGCTTAGAGGATATTTTGAGGGTAAAACTCAAAAACAAGCTTACGAAACTTACTTTTTAAAGTTATACGAAATAATTAAAAACTTTAAACATTACTCTGTCTTAGGTCATTTAGACTTAATAAAAAGGTACGGAAATTATGACTCTTTATTAGATGATAGACTTTTTTCTGATATAATCGAAGAAATTTTAAAAACTGTTATAAACGATAATCGAGGAATAGAAGTTAATACTTCTTGTTATAGATACAAACTCCCTGATTTAACTCCATCAAGATATATACTAAAAATGTATAAAGATTTAGGTGGAGAAATAATAACTACTGGTTCTGACTCACATAGTGATACTCATATAGCAAGTAATTTTGATTATATATATCATTATCTTAAAGAAATAGGATTTAAGTATATCTGTTCTTTTGATAAAATGAAACCAAACTTTATAAAAATATAATTATTTTTACACTCTCTTATGAATATAGATAATAAGGGGGTGTTTTTATTTGAAAATACCAAACTTATTAATATCAACTATGATACTATTTTTTTCTAATTTTATAGTTAGGATACTTGGTTTTTTATATAAAATAATCTTAACAAGAACTGTTGGTGAATATGGTCTTGGAATTTATCATATATTGTTTAACATTCTTATGATTTGCCTTGCACTTACAACAACTGGTATTCCAACTACTCTTAGTATGCTTGTTGCAAAAAATAAAACTTTAAAAGATAAACATAAAACTAATGTAGTTTTTATATCGGCTCTTTACTCATCATTTTTTATATCATTTTTTTTATCATTTATAATTTATATTACATCAAAAGATTTGGCAAAATTATTTCTAAGTGACTCTGACCTTAGTCTATACTTTATAGCTATTTGTCCATCTATTGTAATAATAACATTATCAAATGTTTTAAGAGGGTATTACTATGGTCTAAAAGATGTATTAAAACCTGCTATAAGTCAAATATTAGAACAATCTTCAAGGATTATATTTATAATTTTAATAGGTTTTTATATAAAAAATAATATTTTTGGTTGTTATATAGCTCTTATTGCTATATCAGTTGGAGAAATCATAAGTATATTTTACTTAATGTTTAGCCTTTATAAATACAAAAATTTCGATAAAAATTATAGTATAAATATAAAAGATTTTTTTTATTCATCAGTTGAAACTATCAAAATGTCTATACCTCTTACTTGTAGTCGTATATCAAACATTTTATTTCATTCAATAAGTTCACTAATTATACCTAAAAGACTAATCTTATCAGGGCTTAATTACAAAGAAGCAGTAAGTATTTATGGTGTAATTAACGGAATGGTTATGCCTCTTATTTATCTACCATTTATGTTAAGTTCTGCATTAGTTGTAAATTTAATACCTAATTTATCATCAGAAATAGCACTTAAAAACTATAAAAAAGTAAAACTAAAATCATTTTATTCATTATTTTTAACTTTTTTAGTCGGTTTTTCTTTATCACTTATTTTTTATCTATTTTCAGATGAAATATGTATGTTTTTATTTGATAATAATACTCTATCTGGTAAATACCTTAAATCACTTTTTATAGTACCTTTATTTTTATCTTTAAACCAAACTCTATCAAGTATCCTTCACTCAATAGGTAAAGAAGTATTTTGTGGAGTTGTATCATTTTTTACTATGATAACTCAAATAATATCTATTTATATATTAACACCAATACTTGGAATTTATGGATACATATATACTTTAACTTTTATCAGTATAACAACATTTATAATATATCTTTTTAGTTTTATTAAGAATATGAAAAGTTATAATATTTAAGGAGAAATAATGAAACCATTTTATATATATACTAAAAAAGCTTCGCTTTACATAAAAAATATTAATGATGAGCCTTTAAAAATATCTTCAAATATATATACATACACAGTTAATATAGATAATAATGATAAAATAAACATATTTTGCATTGATAATTTTGGTAGAGTTTTGTATATAAAAAAAGTTAATGAGAAATGGGAAAAAAGAGTTATTGGTAAATTTTTTAGTATACTTAATAATATAGAAGATATAGTATCTTTTTGTATAGATGACTATTTTAATTTGTTTATTAGTGAAAAAACTATTTCAGGTAAAGATATTTATAAAATCTCTCATATTAATTTTTCTAAATTAAAAAGTATAAAACCAATAAAAACTAATTTTAATAATATAAGAAAAATAAATCAAGCAATGTATAATATAGAAATTAAAGGTAAAAATATTGTTATTGAATATAAACTTAGACAAAAAGATAAAACTATAATAGATAAAAAATCAACTTTTAACCATAAAATTAGAACTTGGAATATTTAAATTAATTTAATAAAAATTTAAGGCTATCAAAAGATAGCCTTAAAATATTACTCTTCTCCACAAGAAGAAAAATCACATACTTTTGTAAAAGTATCAACAACTCTTGGAGTTATAGTCTTGCAAGAACCTAATACAACTATTTGTTCACTTATTAATGCACTAACTACTTCCTCTAAACAACATACTAAATCTATACCATTTGGAATACAGAATTCGTAATCATACTCATCACAATCAACTTCATTTAATCTTAATAAAGACTTTCCTATACATTCAACTTTTAAAGCAGTTTGGAATTGTTGTCTTAAGTTTACTTGTGTTCCATCTGATGGTAAGCACATTGTAGATGTTAAAGTATTAAAATTAAATTCTATATACTCTGCATCAACAAATTCGCATCCCATTTTTACAGTTGGGTAAGCAAGTATTACAACATCTGTACATCCACATTTTCCTTCAAGTTCTAAAACTAAATCACTAACCTTTACTCTTAATCCTTTTTCCTTGTATCCTACTTTTTCCCCTTTTCCTTTATTACAACATTCCTTATTTATATTTCCAGAAACATTATACTCAAATAATGTTTGACCTATATCATCATTAGATGCATCTTCAAATCCTGGACAAAGATTTTCAAGCGCATCATCTTCACACATTAGATTTGGATTTAAAGGTGTTACAGTTCTATTTTCTAGAGAAACATTTCCTGGAACAATTTCTATATTACTATAATTCATACAAACTCTATCTATTTTTATATTAACTGATGCTCTTTGAGGTATTTCCCCATTAACCTCAACAACATCATATCTAAAATATAATGGTTTATTTCTAGGTCCTGATGCATCCGTAAAAACTTGAAATTTCATAGTGTCATAAATTCTATCAACTTCTATTGCATAAGGTACACTATTTTGTAATGAGAACTTTTGTGGCATTATAGGTCCACAGCAACCTTCTTCGCAGTTATTTTTTTGGCAATTATCATATTCTTGTCCACAAGGTTCACAGTCATCGTGATAGTTGTGATCTGACTTTTTACATATTATTACTTCTTCACATTCATATTCATCATGTTTGCAATTATGATGATTATCATGTTTACATCCATGATTATCATTCTTGCATCCATGATTATCATTCTTGCATCCATGGTTATTTTTACATCCCCTGTCCATTTCTTCTATTGATATTTCCTCTACTGTATCACACTTTTCGATTTGTGATTTACCTACAAATCTCTTTCTACTTCTTTTTAAATCTTGCATGTGTTTTTGTCCTCCCTTAAAATGATTTATATTTAACACAAAGCTTATTTGCTTAATTAATACTATGCATTTTTTATATTAAGTGTTACTTTGATGTTAATTTTTTTCAGAATAAATATTAATTTTTAAAATATAATTTTATATAAATATTAAAGGAGGAAATTTATGGCTTTTATTAATAGTTTTTCAACAATAATACGTAAATCTAACGAAGAAATTGTTCATATATTTGGTGATGATAATATAAATTTTAATTTTTTTGATAAAGACAAAAATATATCTAAAAAAGCTAGTATAAAATCTGAAAGAAGTATAGATTTATCTAGCTGTAATTTTTCTTTATCAAAAGATGATTCTATATATGGAATATACAACGATAATTCACTAAAAATAATTGAAATAAAAAATAATAGTAATAAAATAACAGTAAAAGATATTTTAAATTATAATATTAATAAATCTGATATTTTATATCCTTATGTTGAATTTATTGATAATGATATTCATATTTTTTATTATATGTTTAATAATAAATCAAACACTAGCTGTTCACTTTATCACCATTACAATACAAATGGTGTTTGGAGGGAATGCAAAATAGATTATATATACAATACAGTACTTAATAATTTTGAGATTGTTTGGATTAATAATTCTCCAATAATTTTTTATTTTAGTATGGTTAATGGATATGAAGAAATTTTCTTTTCAAGATTTAATAAGTATAAATTAAAGTGGTCAAAACCGTATCAAATAACTAATTCAAAAAAAAGTAAGCTTTATTTATCGGTTTTATATGATAAAGGGATTTTTAATATTACATTTTGTGAAAACGAGAATAATCTTTATAGTGTAAAATATATAAATGGAAATATAGACAATAAGGATAGTTTTAATTTAAATATATCAAATTTTGTTTCTTATCCATCAATATGTATGTTTCCAAACATAGTAAAAGAAAAAAACGATATAAATATACTTTGGGTTGATTTTAATAAATTATATAAATCTAAAACTATTGATTTTGGTAAAAACTTTACAAATCCAGTTGTTGATGATTATAGTTTAGAGGATGATTTTTGTAAGAGTAAATTCTTATCAAATTATAAAAACGATTTCCAATATAAATCATCTAATATTTTTTCTATTTTTAATGATATTAGTATCATTGGAATATAAAAAAGTGTTGCCAAAAGACAACACTTTTACCCAAAATACCGTAAGTCTACATAAATTCATACCCGAGTTACACCCAGGTGGGTGGTCTGTTATTATTTTCAGTATTCCTACAAGAAAATGTGCAGGCATTACTTAGTCTAATAAACTCGACCTCCCGAATTAAATTTGTCGGTTGAATTTAAGTAAACTACTCGAATACCTCAGGTATTATTTATTATATAATAAATTCAATAATTTTTAAAGTATTTTTATACTACATTTTTTCTAATGATAATTTATTTTTCTATTTAATTTATGATTATTTTATCCTTATGTAATTTAATTATTCATACTCATCATCTTTTTTCAAATCTTTATCTTCTTCATTTCTTAATAAATCACCCAATATACTTAGATTTCCCATACTACCTATGTTTTTTAAGTCAATTAAAGAACTAAGACTAAATCCATCTTCTCCAAAATCATCTGGTAAAAAAAGCTCTGCAAATAAATCTATTTTTCGTTTTAAGTCTATAGCTTTATCAACAGACTCTTTCTTTTTATCTGGTAATACTTCTAGGATTTCTTTTATCATCATATTCTTTTTATCTGTGTCATCCATACTTCTAAAAAAGTCTGTATCATCATAAATATCATTATCTGAATTATTAAGCTTTTTTATTCCTTTTACTAAATCAAGTATACTCTCAACTTTTATCAGAAAACTTCTATCTTCCTTTGATACGTATTTTTTTGACCTATTTATTATTTCCATTCCTCTTTCTAAATCATCTTCGTTTAGACTAAGCATTTTTATTCCTCTATTTATATCTTCTATATCAAATAAAATATCTTCGCTACTTCTTTTTATTGATTTAGTTTTTTTGTTTGTTTTATTTTTATTTTCTAAAAATGATATATTTCCGTTACTAAGTGCAACAATCCCAATAATAAGTAATAAACTATTCAATCCCCCCACCCCTTATTTTATATCATATATAAAATATGATTTATTATATATTAATGTTACTTTTTCAAATATATTTGCATATATTATTTATAAATATTAAAAACTTTATATAAAATAATATGAGATTAATATATCTTATATTATAAAAATAAGGGGGCTTTTTATGAAAAAATTTGATAAAGATGCACTTGAGAAAATGGCTAAAAATAAAAATATAGATAAAGAAAAAATAGAAACTATAGCTAATAATTATAAGGGAAAATCTGAAAATGAAATAATAAATGAATTAGTTAAAATAGGAAGAAACCTTGATGGAAAAGAAGAAGTTATCTCAAAAATAAAGGGTTTTTTAAATGAAAAGCAAGCAAAAAAACTTGATGATGTTATGAATAAAATATCAGAAGCAGAAATTAATCAAAAAACTACTAAAAAAGTTAAAAGAGTAAAGAAAATAAAAAAAGGTTAATATTAAAAAAGAGGGCTAATATCCCTCTTATCTTTCTAAAACACTTTCTCTTTCTTTTATAGTATGTGGAAGCTCTACTCTTTTTTCTTTTAACGCTT
This sequence comes from uncultured Peptostreptococcaceae bacterium, assembly GCA_944383455.1. Lineage (GTDB taxonomy): Bacteria > Bacillota > Clostridia > Peptostreptococcales > Peptostreptococcaceae > JAGHEK01. Next base: position 19,510 of record CALWPP010000007.1, on the reverse strand, counting down.
CTTGATTTATTAATTTTATAATCATTCTTATTGCAACTGCACCTATATCATAAAGTGGTTGATCAACAGTAGTTAGTTTAGGTCTATACATTCTAGATATTTTTATCCCATCAAATCCAGCAACCGAAATATCTTTTGGAACATCATAACCTAAATCAAAACAAGCATTCATAGCTCCAATAGCCAACTCATCAGAAGTTGCAAATATAGAATCAAAATTATTATCCTTTTCTAAAATAGATTTTACTATATCATACCCATCTTCATAATAAGAATCGGTTAGGTATTTTATTAGATTTTCATCTAAACTTAAACCACTTTCATAAAGTGCTTTTTTGTATCCACTAAACTTCTCTTTTGCAAATATATCTTCTTTATCATTATCTATTAAAAATAATATATTTTTATGTCCTTTATTTATTAAGTACTTTGTCATATCATAAGTTGCTTGTTCATTATCTATACTTACAGTGTAAACATCAAATTCTTTTGCATTTTTGCTTATGTAAGTAGTTGGAATTAAACAATTATTTAAGTATTCTACTTGTTCTTTGTCTATATTTGGACTAATCATTAAAATCCCTTCAACCTGCTTTGCTCTTAAAAGGTTTATTGATTTTAATTCTTGCTCTTTATCTGAATATGTATTTGCCAAAAGTATCTCATAATCATACATCTTAGCAACCTCTTCTATTCCATTTAACATTTCATTAACTATATAATCAGAAACCTCAGGAACTATTACTCCTATAAGTTGACTTTTTTTAGTTACTAAACTTCTTGCAAGTGGATTTGGTATATAGCCTGTCTTTTTTATTACTTTAAGTACTTTTTGCTTTACTTCATCAGTTACAGGCTTTGAATTATTTATTACCCTTGATACCGTTGATATAGATACACCAGCCTGCTTTGCAACATCTTTTATAGTTACTGGTCTTTTCACTATTATTCCTCCTAAAATATATATTAAACTTTTAAGTTAAAATTCTTAATTATTTTAATATTATACTATTTTTGTTAATTTGAGTAAATAAAGTTGTATAAATATTGTTATTTAAATTATGCATATTATTATGTTTATTTATACAAAATAAAAAGAAACTACTTTAAATAAGTAGCTTCTTTTATCATTATTCTCCACAAGAACAAAATATTAAAAGTAGTATTAAAAATGGTATCCAATCTGCTATATCTATTTCGCACCAAGTCTCACCAAATGCTAAAAATAAGAAAAACAGAACTATTATCCACCAAGAACCTCCACTTAAGCAACTATTATTCCCAAAAAATCTATCTAACATAACAATTTACCTCCATTAAATTTATATATCAAATCCACAAGAACAAACTATTAAAAGTAATATTAAAAATGGTATCCAATCTGCTATATCTATTTCTCCCCAAGTCTCCCCAAATGCTAAGAATAGGAAAAATAAGATTATTATCCACCAAGAACCTCCACTTAAACAACCATCTTCACCAAAAAGTCTTTCTAACATAATTATCCCCCTTATAAATATTTATAGATTATATTTAACATCCACACTCATCTTCTAATTCATTACAAGAACAAACTATTAAAAGTAGTATTAAAAATGGTATCCAAGATGATATATCTATTTCCTTCCAGCAATCTTGAAATGCTAAAAATAAGAAAAATAATACTATTATCCACCAAGTTTCTTGAGTATCACAGCATCTCCCAAATATTCTAGCCAATTTATTTCCCATAAAAGTACCCCCTTTTTTTAATGTATAAATATATCTTTAATTTACTATATGTTATTTTCTTATAAATGTTATTATTTTTATAAAAAAAGAAAAGCCACTAAGCTTTTCTTATCTACAACCACACCCATCATCAAAATTCATTAAAAGTAAAAATAATAAAACTACCCATATTAAAGTCATATCATTACATAAAACATATTCTATTAAATCTTCTCCTAACAAGAATATTGCACCTATTATAATAATTGAAATTAAAGCCCAGTTATTATTACATAATCCAAATAAATAGTTATTTTGTTGTTTTGAACAATGTTGTCTTGACATTAAATTGTCCCCCTTTTTTATTTACTTAATAGATTATATGAATTTATTTAATGTTTGTTACATATTTTATATAATATTGTCATAAAAAAAGAAATCTTATCGATTTCTTAACAATTTTCTTGGTCAAAGTTAAATAGGATAAGAAGTATTAGTATAAACCAAATCCACATATTATCATCATCAAAAATATTTTCTAATATATCTGTACATAAGATTAAAAATACTATTGCTATAACAATAAAAATCTTATTTCCAAATATACCTTCATCTCCTCCTATTAAACGGGATATTGCATCTTCTAGTTTAGCCAATTTAATCACCCCAATAATACTTTTTATCAATAATATGATTTAAATTTTATATTAGTTACCTTAAATATGTTTTTAATTAACAAATCATTTAACTCTTTTTCTGACAATTTATTATACTTATCAACTTTAGTTAAATACTTATTATTATTTTTAACTATTGTATTTTCTAGGTTTTCTAAAGATAGCACTCTGTATTTTTTGTAATCATTAGTCAAAAAAGAAGTTTTAGCACTTTGAATACCATTTTTTATTCTAGTTAGTCTATTTATATATTCTTCTTTATTTTTAAACACGTTTTCATTATTTTTAAATAAGTCATCAAAAATTATATTTGATTCTAAAACATAATTTTCAATCATCTTTATATCTAATGTAATAATATTATAATATAAATTTATTAATATTATAAAAACTACACTTAATGATGAAATTATAAATCCTATGTATTTCATAAAACTTTCTCCCTCTTTTGTTTTGTATATTTAATTTTTATTCTAAGTATTATATTTTATTACTTTTTATTGGTTTTCTATTGAAAATTTATTGATATTATATTAAACTATACTCAAATCGTAACTTTACGATAATGTTTTTTAGGAGGTCTTTTCAATGTTTGAAAAAGTTAGAACTTTATTAGCTGAACAACTTTGCATAGATGATGTTGATTCTATAACTTTAGATACTAGCTTAGCTGATGATTTAGAAGCCGATTCTTTAGATGCAGTTGAAGTTGTTATGGCTCTTGAAGATGAATTTGGTATAGAAATACCAGATGAAGAAGCTCAAAACTTTAAAACAGTTGGAGATATATGTAAATACATAGAACAAAATAAATAATTCAAAAAAGGAGTATGGTACTACCATACTCCTTATATTTTTATTATTATTCAAAAAAGCTTATATTTTTTATAACTATATCAAAACTTCCGTTATCATTTTTTCTTATACTATATTTCATAGCGTCTTCAAAATTTGATAAATCAGATTTTATTTCAAATCCATTATCTGTTTTTATAGTCCTTTTTTTAAGCTTTTTATCAACCCATTTTTTATCAATTATAAATTCATCACGAATCCCTTTATCTTCTATATGTTCTTTAAAGCTTTCTTTTAAGTCTTTATCAAAAATATTATCATTTATAAATTTATCAACATCTATACTCTCTTTTTCTTTTAATGAATAATTTAAACTACTCCTTACTTCTTCTGCCATTTTCATATCAGAGCTTAATTTATTATTTATCCAAACTTCGGTAACATTTTTAAATAGTTTTGTCTTATATTTATCATCATCAACTTTTTTAATATCTAAAAACTCAGATATAAATTTTCCTTCATTTTCTAACTTTTCAGAGTCTTTATCTATTACTCTTAAATGATACTCATCATTTACACCACTTATCCCAATTATTGCACCTTGTTTTATTCTTGATGTTTCTTGTATTCCTATTTGGTTTGTAATCATTTGAATATTAAATTTATCATCAATAAATTCAATAGAATGTGTGTATAATTTTTTATAATCAAGTTTTAATATTGCTACATTTTTTTCGTCCTTATCAGAGTAAAGGCAAATTGCTAAATCACAAGAAGTAAGTTCTTCATTTATTTTCATTATTTCAAACAAAAAAGATGCTATTTCTTTTGAGTTTTCAACAAATGTTTTATCATCATAAATAATTTGTTCAACACAGTTTTTAATAGTATTATCATTATAATTATTAAAGGTTGCTTTTCTTAAATCATCATCATTTAATACCTTTTTGATAGATTTTTGTACAAATTTATCAACTTCTAAGTTAATCTTTCCCTCAAAGTCATTTAAAATAGGAACATCATTATTTTTATCAAGTATATGAATTATAAACTTATGTATTATCATAAATTCTACCCCTTTTATCTTAGTTTTTCAATTAGATTTTTTATATCATCTGGAAGTTTTGATTTAAATTCTAAAACTTCTTTAGTTCTTGGTTGATGAAATTTTAAGCTATAAGCGTGAAGTGCTTGTCTATTTATTAAGCTCTCATCAAACTCTCCATAAAGTTCATCTCCTATAATTGAATGACCTATATAATTCATATGTACCCTTATTTGATGAGTTCTTCCAGTTTCAAGCCTTATCTTTAAAACTGTTGCATCATTTAGCCTTTCTAAAACTTCATAATGAGTAATTGATTCTTGACCTCTTTCATCAACTATTCTTTTTATACTATCTTCAGTTGGTCTATAAATTGGTTTATTTATAGTGCCAAAATCTTCTTTTACTATTCCCTTAACAACAGTAATATAAGTTTTTTCAATTTTATCTAAACTCATATCTACTGATAAAGTGTGATGTGCATATGCATTTTTTGCAACAATTAAAAGCCCTGATGTATTCATATCAAGCCTATTTACAAATCTTATCTTTACTTTTTCATTATTTTTTAGAATATAATCTGTAACACCATTTGCAATAGTATTATCACTATGACTTTTAGTAGGATGAACTACCATAAATGGTGGCTTATTTACTATTATTAAATCAAAATCATCATAAATTATCTCTAAATTTAAGTCACAAGGAGTAAAACTTGCCATTTCTTCATCTATCTTAACTTCTATTAAATCACCTTTTTTTATATTTGTACTTGGTTTTTTAAATTCTTTATTTACAAAAACTGATTGTTCTCTTTTCATTTTTGAAATAGACCTTACAGAAAAATTTAATTTATTAAGTAAAATTTCCTTAAGTGTAGAGTCTTCTTCGCTAGTGTATGAGATTAAATCGTACCTTTGATTTTCTTTCTTAAACAAAATAACACCTACTTTCATTATCTATTATATACTTATTGTAGTACTTAATCTAGCTTCTATATTTTAAATTTATCAAAATACTACTGGCTATGTGTATAAATAAATAGATACTATTTAAACGACATTATTAATTTATGTAAAATATGGTATAATAACTAAAAATATAATTTAAGGAGAATTTTTATGAAAATAGGAGTTATGAGTGATACTCACGGAAATGTAGTTTATTTTGAAAAAGCTATGAATTATCTTAAAGATTGTGATGTTTTACTTCACGGAGGGGATATTTTAAATCACGGACCAAGAAATCCAATAACTGAAGGCTATAATCCTCAAGAACTTTTTGAAAAATTAAATAAACTTGAAAACTTAATAATAGCAAAAGGTAACTGTGATAGTGATGTTGACCAAATGGTTTTAAATCATCCAATTCAAAATTCATACGTTGTTAGTCAGTTTGGAGAAACAAGAATAATACTTACTCACGGATACATAGATACAAAAGAAGAAATGATTGAAAAAGCTAAAAAAATGAATGGAGATATTTTAATATTTGGACATACTCATATAAAAGAACTTTTTTTAGATGAAAATTTAGTAGTTATGAACCCTGGAAGTACAACTTTACCAAAAGATGGTACTCATTCAGTTGGCATAATTGAAATAAATCAAACTGATGAAGAAATTGATATGAATTTTAATTTTATAGATATAAACACAGGAAATATAATAGAAATAGAATAAGGCTATAATATATATAGCCTTATTCACTAAGCTCCATTCTATTTCTTTCTACTTCATTTAATATAGACTTTAAATGCTCTTCAACTGAAATTAAAACGTCTTCTGCATAAATTATAGAACCTTGCTTTATTTCTTTTGCTATTTTTTCGGCTCTTTGTATAGTTAAGTCAGCTCTTTCTTTAGCCTTTAACATAGGTTCACTACTTTCTATGTATTGTTCTACTATTTGTTCTGAATTTTTAGTTATCCTATCCATACTATACTCGTATTCTTCTTTTAATCTTTCAGACTCAAGTTTTGCTTGATGAATTAATTTTTCAGCTTCTTCTTTTGCTTCCCCCAAAATTTTGTTTCTCTCTTTTGTAACCCAAGATGCTTGCTTTAATTCATCTGGTAAAGATGCTTTTATACTTTTTATTAGATCAATCACTTCATCTTTATCTATACTTTTTTTTTGTGAAAAAGGAATATTAGATGCATTTTGAATAATGTATTCTAATTCTTCTATCATATCAACCACTTCTAAATCAACATACATTTTTAGTTTCCTCCGTTTATTTTTTGACTTAATCTATCTAACACAATTTTTGGAACTAAATTTTTTATTTCCCCATCAAACATCAAAACTTCCTTAACTAATGAAGAACTAATAAAAGAGTACTCGTTTTTTGTTGGAAAAATTATAGTTTCTATTTCTTCGCAAAGTTCTCTATTCATATGTGCCATTTGAAGCTCATAATCTATATCAAGACCATTTCTAACTCCTCTTACTAAAAACTTTATATCATTTTTATTACAATAATTAACCAAAAGTCCATCAAAACTGACTATTTTTATATTATTTATACTACTTGTACAATTTTTTATTAAGTCTTTTCTTTCATCAAATGTAAAAAGGCATTTTTTGTTTGGATTATTTAATACTCCAACATAAAGCTCATCAAAAAGTTTAGATGCTCTTAAAATTATATCTAAATGACCATTAGTTATAGGGTCAAAACTCCCTGCAAATATAGCTTTTTTACTCATTACTTTCTCCAATTCTATAAAATGACAAAGTAGTATTTCCATATTTTTTATATCTAAACTTTTCTAAGTCATTTATATTTTCATTTAAAATTTCTTTAGTATCGTGTTCTACAACTATTATACCATCTTCTTTTAGAATATTGTTTTTTGAAATAGATAATAAACAGTCTTCAAACAAATTTTCATAATATGGTGGGTCCATAAAAATTATATCAAAAGTCTTATTCTTAATTTTTAATGAATTTATAGCGTTTTTAAAATCATCTTTTAAAACTATACTTTTATCTTCAACTCTTGCTTTTTTTATATTTGATTTAACTATATCTAAACTTTCTTTTTTTAAATCAACAAAAACACAACTTCTAGCACCTCTTGATAAACATTCAATACCTAAAGAGCCAGTACCTGCAAATAAATCAAGAACTTCACTATCTATTATGTATGAATTTATTATATTAAATAAAGATTCTTTTACTCTATCTGTTGTCGGTCTTACATCATTATTTTTTGGCGAATCAAGTTTTAATCCTCTAGCTTTACCTGATATTACTCTCAAAATTATCACCTCTAATTTATTTTATCACAAATTTTTATTAATTTAGAGAAATTTCTTTTAATACTGTTTCAAATTTATCTAATATATAATGTTTTAAATCTTTATTTTCTAAACTTAATAAATTAGGGTCTTTTTCTATTATATACCTAGTCTCTTGTTGTGCTAGTTTTAATATTTTCATATGTTTAAAAATATTTGCAACTTTAAGTTCTGGTATACCGTGTTGTTTTGTCCCAAAAAATTCTCCAGGACCTCTTATTTCAAGGTCTTTTTCAGATATTTTAAATCCATCATTAGTTTCTTGCATTATCTTCATTCTCTCTTTACATACTTCACTATTTGATTCATAAATTAAAACACAAAAAGATTCATAACTTCCTCTACCAACTCTACCTCTTAACTGATGAAGTTGAGAAAGTCCAAATCTTTCAGCATTTTCAATTATCATCAAACTAGCATTAGGTACATTTACACCAACTTCTATAACTGTTGTTGAAACTAATATATCTATTTGTTTTTGTTTAAATTTATCCATTATATCATCTTTTTCTTTTGATTTCATTTTACCGTGTAAAATATCAACATTTAAGTCTGAAAAATAATTTTCTTTTAGTTCATAAGTAAGCTCTGTTGCAGATTTTACTTTTATTTCTTCACTTTCTTCAACTAATGGACATACTATATAAACTTGTCTTCCTTTTTGTATTTCATTTCTAACTAGAGTTTTATATAAATTTTCTCTTTTTGATTTATCAACTGCAATAGTTTCTATTTTCTTTCTACCTGGAGGTAGCTCATCAATTATAGATATATCCAAATCACCATACAAAATAAGAGCTAAAGTTCTTGGAATTGGTGTTGCAGTCATTACTAAAATATCTGGTGATACTCCTTTTTTTGATAGTTTATTTCTTTGCCTTACTCCAAATCTATGTTGCTCATCAGTTATTACAAGTCCTAAATTATTAAACTCAACATCATCTTCAAGTAGTGCGTGAGTTCCTATTAAAATATCTATTTCATTATTTTTTAATTTTTCAAGTATAATTCCTTTTTGCTTTTTAGTTAAACTTCCAACTAATAACTCTATATTAAAATTAAATGGTTTTAATACTTCACAAAAAGATATATAATGTTGCCTTGCTAGTATTTCAGTTGGAGCCATAAATACTCCCTGGTATGAATTTAATACCACATTTGAAAGTGCTAAAAGTGCAACAATAGTTTTTCCAGAACCAACATCACCTTGCACTAATCTATTCATAGGCTTTTCATTTTCCATATCTATTAAAATTTCTTCTAAAGCTTTATTTTGAGCATTAGTAAGTTTAAATGAAAGAGAGTCCTTTATCTTTTCAAGTCTTTTGTCTATTTTAAATTTTATTCCAGTATTACTTTCACTTCCACCTTTGAATAAGAAAAGTCCTAACTGTAATATAAAAAATTCTTCAAAAATAATCCTATACAAAGAAATTTTCAAAGCTTCCTTACTTTCTGGATTATGTATGTTTTTTATAGCATAATTTATCCCACAAAGGTTATACTTTTTTATGACTTCTTTTGGTAAATATTCTTTTATGTTTATATTATTTTTTTCTATAATATTTTTAAAATAGCTTATTAGTTCTTTATTAGTTAGCCCATAAGTTAGAGGATAAATTGGATATAAACTTAAATTTTTATTTGAATTTGTATTTATTTTTTCTAACTCAGCTTGATGCATCTCAATTTTTCTATTTTCTTTTTTTATTTTACCAAATGCTAATATAGTATCATTAACTTTAAATACTTTCACTATATGTTTTTGGTTAAAAAATACCACTTTTAAGTATCCTGTGTTATCTTTTATATCAATCTTTGTTATTGTCATTCCCTTTTTGGGTGAATTTTCTTCTATATAAACTATTTTTCCTACAACACTTACCTTTTCATTATTTTCTAGACTAGATATATTTTTTATATTACTTCTATCTTCATATTGCCTTGGAAAATAATAAAGCATATCTTTTAGATTAAAAATACCTAATTTATTGAGTTTTTCAGCTCTTTTTTCTCCTATTCCTTTAATATATTTTATATCATTCATAATAATCACCTAAAATAAAGTCCTGTAAATTAATACAGGACTTTTTATTATTCAACAGATACTAAATAATAATAAAGTGGTTGACCACCATAGTAAAGTTCAATATCTATATCTTCAAATTTTTCTTCTAATTCATCACGAAGATTACTTGCGTCTTCTTCAGTTAAGTTTTCTCCATAAAAAAGTGTTACTATTGAAGTATCTTCATCTATTAATTCTTCTATCATATTAGTAGTTACAGTGTTTACACTATCTCCAGCCGATAAAAGTTTCCCTTCTGCTATACCTATTATATTTCCTTCCTTAACTTCTATATCATTCATTACAGTATCTCTAACTGCAAAAGTTACTTGACCACTTTTTACCATTTGTAAAGCTTCTTTAAATGCTTCTTCATTTTCAGTAACATTTGCTTCTGGATTAAAGCTAACAAGTGCAGTTAATGCCTGAGGTGTATTTTTTGTTTCAATTACAATTACATTTTTATCACTTATTTCTTTTGCTTGATTTGCAGCCATTATTATATTACTATTATTTGGGAATATGAATATATTTTTTGCATTAATAGAGTTAATAGCTTTTATAAAGTCTTCCGTACTTGGGTTCATAGTTTGACCACCTTCTATTATGTAGTCAACTCCAAAATCTTTAAATATTTTGTTAAGTCCTTCTCCCATAGAAGTTGAAATAAATCCATATTCTTTTTCTTCTTCTTGATAAGTAACTACTTCCTCATTAGTTTCTAAAACTATATTTTCATGTTGCACTCTCATATTTTCTATTTTTATAGTTATTAATTGTCCAAATTTTAAAGCTTCTTGTAATACTTCTCCAGGATTATTAGTGTGAACATGAACTTTTATTACTCCTTCATCACCAACAATAGCCAAACTATCTCCATAATTTAGCATTATATCCCTCATTTGTATTTCATCAGTCTTATTACTTTCAAGAATAAACTCTGTACAGTACCCAAACTCTATATCTTCGCTTGAAATACTTCCCTGATTAGACACAACATTTACTTTTTGAGAAGACCCTAATAAATTTATAAAATTACCTTTTAAAGAACTTAACATTCCTTCATAAATTAAAACTAAACCTTTACCTCCAGAATCAACTACTCCTGCTTCTTTTAGACTTTTTAAAAGTTCTGGTGTTCTTTTTAAACTTTCATTAGCTTCTTTTATAACATTTTCTAAAAACTTTATAAAATCACTTTCAGTCTTTGAAATCTTAACTGCATAATCTGCACTTTCTCTTATAACTGTAAGTATTGTTCCTTCTATTGGCTTTATAACAGCTTTATATGCAGTTTCTGCCCCATTTCTTAAAGATAGTGCAAAGTCTTTTGTAGTTAGAACTTCTTTCCCTTCAACAGACTTTGCTATACCTCTTATTATTTGAGATAATATAACTCCTGAATTTCCTCTAGCCCCCATTAGAGAACCTTTTGAAAGTGCTTTACCAACATTTGTTATATCTAAATCTTCTATTTTTTCTAATTCTTTGATTGCATATGATATAGTAAGTGACATATTAGTCCCTGTATCTCCATCTGGAACGGGAAAAACATTTAATTTATCTACTAAATCTTTATTATTTTGAAGGTTGTTTGCACCTGACACAAACATTTCCTTAAATTTTTTTCCATTAATTTGAGTCATTTTTTCCTCCTAATTACTTTACTCTAATGCCTTGAACATTTATGTCTATTTTACTAACCTTTGCTGAAGTCATCTTTTCTACTGTATATTTTACCTTATCTATTATATTGTTTGCAACTGTTGATATATTTGTCCCATATTGAAGTATAACATAAAGTTCTATTGATATTGTATTGTCTTCTAGTTCGTTTATAACTACTCCCTTAAATACATTTTCACCCTTTAAAAGTTCAACTATACCCTTTGACTTAAAAGCAAGCCCAACTAGACCATAACTTTCCATAGCAGCTTTATAAGTTATTTGAGATATAACTTGCTTATCTATTTCTATCTCTCCATACTGATTAGATATTTTTATGCTCATTTTAACCTCCTTAGGTTTAAATATTTTAAATCTTTACATAATGTTATATAACTTACATTATGTATATAATAATTTTTCTTATATATGATTTTATATTATAAATATAAATTGTTCAATATTATAAAGCAAATATATATTTCTATTGCACGATTTTAATATTTGTGATAATATAAATATGTTTTTAATCTTTATTTAAAAGCATTAAGGAGGTGCATACAAATGGCAAGAGTATGTGATGTATGTGGTAAGGGAAAGGTTTCAGGAAACCAAGTATCTCACTCAAATAGACACAATAAAAGAACTTGGTCTGCAAACTTAAGAAATGTTAGAGCTATCGTTAACGGAACTCCAAAAAGAGTAAAAGTTTGTACAAGATGTTTACGTTCTGGAAAAATAGAAAGAGCTTAATAGCCTTTTAGCCTACTTTTAGTAAGTAGGCATTAATTATTTCTTACTACTTTTCATAAATTTAAGTACTATTTTTGATAACCACTTTGGAAGCTTTACTGTAACCATCTTCATAAAAACACCCCTTAAACTTTAATTATAAATACACAAAACTCCACACCCTATAAGCATACCTGAAACAATCACTCCCCATATCCAATTAGGTAATATCATTGAAACAATAATAGAAACCCCTACAGATATAGAAATAAACCCTAAGAGTGCTCTAGAGTTTCTTCTCATTTAGTATTCCCTCCTAATATATTGGATAATTCCTATATAAATTTATGAAAAATATTTTGATTTTAGAATTAATATTTATACACTTTCAATAAATTCTAATATTTCGTTTATATTCTTTTTGTTGATTAGATTTTCTTGCTTTTTAATAAAATCTAAAAACTCTTTTTCCTCATCTAAAAGTATCTTTTTAACACTTATTCTATCTTTTAAAGTATAAAGTAGTATTTTATCTTTAATATTTAGCTCATTAAAATCTATCTTTCCTCTAAAATGAAACTTTTTTATGTCTTTTAATTCATTTTGATAAATATATTTTTCGCTTTTTGCACCCACAGTAAATAATATAATATTTCTATTTTTAAATTTCTCACAATTTCTAATTAAAAAATCTATTCCTTTTACTTTATCCATATAAACTGGAAGACCAAAAATTATAGTATTATAATGATTTATATTATTTAAATTAAAATCTGACAATTCGTATAAATCAGCTCCAAGTTTTAGAGCAGTCCACCCTGCATAAAGTTTCGTAGTTCCATATTTACTTTTATATAAAACAGCACAACTCAAAATATATCCCCCTTTTCATTAGTTAAACATATTTTATTATATGACTAAATATAAATAATTATTAATAAAAAAAGGACAAACTTATATATTTTAAGTTTATCCTATAAAAGCTACTAAGTTTATTTAATCACATTGAAACAGCTAAAACTAAACAAGAAGATTAAAAGTATAGCAATAAGCTATACTTTTTTTATATACTATTATTTACAAAAACTAATAAACAGCCCTCTTTTACTTTAATACTACAAATATCTTCAGTGATTATATTTGATATACCTATTGGACTTGAAAAATTTATATCAAAATTATCTAAATTATACTCAAATCCAAAAAGGCTAACCCCTATTGCATCATTTTTAATTGGAATAATTGAAACTAATTTACCTTTATTATTTTTTATTTTTAATTCTTCATTATCTACAATATAAATAGTTTCATCCTCAGTTATTATTTTAGGAAAAATATCTAGACTTTTTATATAATATAAAAGATTAATATTAGCCATTTGATGGTCAATCCTTCCACCTAATGCTCCAATTAAGTCTATTTTATATGCTCCCAAATTTTTTGCTAATAATATTGAAAGTTCTGCATCAGTTTCATTTTTTTTAGATGGAAATTTTTTAAAATAAACATTTTTATTTTTGTAAAACTCAGTTATGTTTTTGTTTATAGAGTCCAAATCTCCAACTATATAATCTGGAATTATCCCCATATTATAAGAGTGATTTGCTCCTCCGTCAGAACAAATCACATAATCATAATTTTCTTTTATTATTCTTTCTTTTATGTTTGCATAGTTATTTATCTTTCCATTCAGTATTATACAAACACTTTTATTATTATTTATTTGCATTTTCTCTAAAAAGTTTTACAGTTTCTTCTATATTGTCACTTTCAAAAATAGCAGAACCAGAAACTATTATATTAGCACCAGCTTTGACAACTTTACTCACATTATCAGGCTTTATTCCTCCATCTACCTGAATATCAACATTAAGCCCTTTTTTATCAATTAAATCTTTTAATTCTTTTATTTTATCAATCATTCCTTCAATAAAGCTTTGACCACCAAATCCAGGGTTTACAGTCATTATTAAAACCATATCAATATCATGTAAAACGTGCTTTATCGTTTCTATTGGTGTTGCAGGATTTAATGATACTCCTACTTTTACATTATGTGATTTTATATTTTGTATAGTTCTGTGAAGATGTGTGCAAGCTTCTTGATGAACAACTATCATATCACATCCTGCATCAACAAATTCTTTTATATAATTATCAGGGTTTTTAATCATAAGATGTGCATCAAAAAACATATCAACTTCTTTTCTAATAGACTTTATAATCATCGGACCTAGTGTTATATTTGGTACAAAATGTCCATCCATAACGTCTATATGAAGGTACTCACAACCAGCTTTTTCAACTTTTTTTACATCTTCTAAAAGTCTTGAAAAATCTGCTGATAATATTGATGGTGCTAATTTTATCATTTTAATATCTCCTTTTGTTATTTCTTATTTCATTTAGTAATTGAATGTAGCTTTTATATCTTTTTTCAGATATTTTTCCTTCTTTAACTGCATTTTTAACATCACAATTAGGCTCATTTTCATGAATACATCTAAATCCAAATTTACAATTATCAAATTTATTAAATTCAATAAAATACTCCTTTAATTCATCTACTTCAAAGTCATCTAAACTAAGTGAACTAAATCCTGGAGTATCTGCTACCATCCCCCCACACTCAAGCTTTAAAAGCTCTGCATGGCGAGTTGTATGTTTTCCTCTTTTTATTTTTTCACTTACACTACCTACTTGTAAATTAAAACTACTATCTATCTTATTAAGTAAACTTGATTTACCTACTCCTGATGGTCCAGCAAAAACAACAATATTTCCTTTTAATTCTTCTTTTACCTTATCTATATTTATGTTATTTTTTGAACTAATGCAAATAACTTTATAACCACTAAGTGTATAAATATTACTAATCTCATTTAATTCATCTTCATCAATTAAATCAACTTTAGTAAATATTATAACTACTTCTAGATTTTCTTTTTCTGATAGCACAATAAATCTATCAAGCAAAGAAAGGTTTGGGTATGGGTCTTTTACAGAAAAAACTATTAGCACTTTATCTATATTAGATATAGGCGGTCTTATAAGCTCTGTTTTTCTATCTTTGATTTCTTCTAATACCCCTTTTTTATTTTCTTCATCAACGATACTTATTAATACATTATCCCCAACTAAAGGTGTTGTTTTTTCTTTTCTAAAAATACCTCTTGCCCTACACTCATAGATTCCTCTTTCAGTATCTATATAATAAAATCCCCCTATGCCTTTTATAATCTTTCCATAAACCATTAAATTTCTCCTTATTTAAATTTTAAATTCCATCTGGTATTTGTATATATGAGTTATTATCTACATTAGGTACTTCTGGTGTTTCTGGAATACTATTTTCTGGTGTTTCTACTTTATCAGAACTATCAGGATTTTCTGGATTACTAACTTCTGGAGTATCTTCTACTTCCTGACTATTATCAGGCTCATTAGTATCAGGTTTTTCTTCTATACTAGAATCTCCTGTATTTGGTTTTTCCTGAGTGTTTGAATTTCCATTATCAGGCTTTTCATCGATATTTGTATTATTATCTGAGTCATCATTTTCTGGCTTTTGTTGTGTATTTGAGTTTCCACCACTTGGCTTTTCATTGTTTGGCTTATTAGCGTCATTATTTTCTGGTTTTTGAGTATTATTGTTGTCAGGTTTTTGAGTATTGTTAGTATTATTATTTTCTGGTTTTTCATTAGGTATTATTTGTGGCTTTTCCTCAACTGATGGAATATGAACTTCTTCTTCTATTTCTGGTATAAAGTTTTCTTCTTCATTCTTTATTACATCATTTTTACTAGATCCACTACTTACAACTACATCAATTTCTCCACCTTCTTCAATAGAAGAAAGTCCATTTATTGGATTTTGCTCTATAACAACACCTTTTGTATAAACACTACTTTTTTCATAACTTATTCTACCTAATTTTAGATTATTTTTTTTTAATATATCTTTAGCTTCTTCTAAACTATATCCAACTAGATTTGGTACTTGACCCATTTCTATACCTTTACTAACTACTAAGCTAATACTATCTCCTTCTTTTACTGCAGTTCCTTCAACTGGTGCCTGAGAAATAATATATCCTTCTTCAACAGTAGAACTGTACTCTTCTCTAACATTTAAACGAATATTTATATTCATTTTATCAGTGTATTTTTCTATTTGTTTATTAGCATCTCCTAATGTCATATTGGTTAAGTTTGGCATATTAAATTCCAAAGATGCTTCCATCTTCTTAGGTAAAAATACTCCAAAAGCTATAATTTGAAAAAATAAAATAACTCCAAGAACTACTGCAACTGTTATTAATTTTTTGTTAGATTTAGATTTTACATATCTATTACTTCTTGATTTTTCTTTAGATGTTGTTTCAAGCTCTTCAAAATCACTTTTATTTATAATACTAGTTTTTGAATAATCGACTATTTCTTTTTCATCTATTTTTTTAGTTGCATAACTATCATATTCTTTTATAAAATCTAAGTCTATATTTTTTTCTATATACTCAATATCTTCAATTAGGTCTTCTGCACTTTGGTATCTATTTGATGGAGATTTTTCAGTTAATTTTTTTATTATTGTTCTAACACTTTGAGGTATTCTTGTTTTTTCTTCATCAGTAAATTCTATTTCATCATTTATATGCTGAAGAGCAATAGATACAGGGCTATCACCTCTAAATGGTACTCTACCTGTTAGCATTTCATATAATACTATTCCAAGTGAATAAAGGTCTGCATTGTTACTTACTGGCTTTCCTTTTGCCTGCTCTGGAGAAAAATAATGAACTGAACCTATTATATTTCCTACATTAGTCATTGTAGAATTTGAAACTGCTTTTGCAATTCCAAAATCTGCAACCTTTACTATTCTATCTTCATTAGAAATTAGTATATTGTGTGGTTTTATGTCTCTATGAATTATACCTCTTCTATGTGCTTGACTAAGTGCACTTGCTATTTGCTTTGTTATATCAAGTGCTGTATATTCATCTAAAATACCTTCTTGCTTTATTATTTCTTTTAGGTTTTTACCTTCAACATACTCCATAACTATATAATTTACTTTTTTATCTTCACCAACATCAAAAACATTAACTATATTCTGATGTGATAAGTTTGCAACAGACTCTGCTTCTCTTTTAAATTTTCTTAAGAATTCTTCATCATCTATAAACTCAGGTCTTAAAACTTTAAGAGCTACTATTCTATTTAAAGTTTTATCTTTTGCTTGATAAACATAAGCCATTCCTCCATCACCAACTTTTTTGATGATTTCGTATCTATTTCCTAATATTTTTTCTCCCACAAAAATCTCCTCCTAATTATTTTGTATAAGAATAACCGTTATATTATCTTTTCCACAAGATTTATTAGCAGTATTTATTAATCTTTGGGATAAAATATTAATATCTTCATCACTTTTTAGTATATCTAATATTTTGTCATCATCAACAAATCCACTAAGACCATCACTACATAAAAGTAATTTATTATTTTTAGCAAATTTTTCTTTGAAAATATCTACAATAACTATAGGGTCAGTCCCTATTGCTCTTGTTATTTGATTTCTTCTTGGGTGAGTTTTTGCTTCTTCTTCAGTTATAATTTTTGCTCTTACAAATTCTTCAACGATAGAGTGGTCAATAGTAACTTGTTTTATTTTATCCTCTTTCATTATATAAACACGACTATCTCCAACATTTGCAATCCAAATATCATCTTTATATATTATTGCAACTACCAAAGTAGTACCCATACCAAAATATGAATCATCCTCATTTGACTTATTATAAATAATACTATTTACATTATTATACGCCTGTTTTATTATATCATCTATATAATCAATTTTTATACTAGAACTATTTAATATAGAACTTTTTATACACTCAATAATATTTTCAACTGCCATTTCACTTGCTACTTCGCCTTTATTGTGTCCACCCATACCATCAGCAAGTGCAAATATTCCAACAGCTTCTTCATTTATATTAATAACTTCGCCTTTACAGTAGTCTTCATTATTTTTTCTAACTCTTCCTACATCTGATAAACAACTAAAAATCATAATTTCCCCCCTTAGTAGTTACTTTTTGTATCCTTTTCTTAATTGACCACAAGCTCCACCAATATCAGAACCCATAGAAATTCTAACTGTTGTTGGTATATGTGCTTTTTCTAGGATATCCTTAAACTTATAAATATGGGCTTTATCAGGTCTTTCATAATTTCTTTCTTCAACATTATTAACTGGTATTAAATTTACGTGGCAAAGCATACCTTTTAGTAATCTTATAATTTCTCTAGCTTCTTTTTCACTATCATTAACGCCTTTTATAAGAGAATACTCAATAGTTACTCTCCTATTAGTCTTTTTTATGTAGTATTTACAAGCATTAATTATCTCTTCTATTTTATAAGCTTTTGCTACTGGCATTATTTCTTGTCTTTTATCGTCATATGGTGAGTGAAGAGATAATGCCAAGTTTATTGGAAGTTCTAAGTCTGCAAGCTCTATCATTTTTGGAGCTATACCACAAGTAGATAGCGTTATATGTCTATATCCAATATTTAAACCATTTTTATCATTAACAAGTTCTAAAAACTTTTTAGTATTTGAAAAGTTATCAAGTGGCTCACCACTTCCCATAAGTACTAAATTTGATACTCTTTTATTGTTATCTTCTTGTATTTTTATTATTTGATCAAGTATTTCCCAAGGTTCTAAATTTCTTATAAGTCCTTCAAGAGTTGATGCACAAAAATTACACCCCATTCTACAACCAACTTGATTTGAAATACAAACTGTTATTCTATCTTCGTACTCCATCATAACAGTTTCTATTATATTTTTATCATTAAGTTCAAATAAATATTTTTTAGTTTTATCAATCTTAGATTCAAGCACTAGTTCCTTTTTTAAGTTTCCAATATATGAAACTTGTCTTAATTTTTCTCTAAGAGATTTTGGTATATTGTTCATATCCTGAACCTCTCACGACTAAAGTCGCGATGTTCCTGCTTCTTAGAATCTTGCATACTTAAAATATGTCTTATTAATTCTTAACAGGCTATCCCCGTAGTTCCTACGGTTCTTATATAAGTTATCTATTTTATTATAAGTCTTATTCCTTCATTTAATATATTTATACTTGCATTTATATCTCTATCATGATGTGTGTTACATTTTGGACAAATCCATTCTCTTATTTTTAAACTTTTAACTTCCTCGTTTTTGTATCCACATTCACTACATAATTTACTACTTGCAAAGAATTTATCTACTTTTATAACTTGTCTTTTATACCACTTAGCTTTATATTCTAACATTCTTATAAATTCTGACCAAGATACATCTATTATAGAGCGTGATAATTTACGATTTTTAATCATATTTTTTATTTGTAAATCTTCTATACAGATAATATCGTTCTCTTTTATTAATTTAGTAGATAATTTTTGTAGAAAATCCTTTCTTTGATTGTTTATTTTCTCATA
>CALWPP010000006.1 GCA_944383455.1 uncultured Peptostreptococcaceae bacterium | reverse complement strand
AATCCTTTACCTGCACTTCCCGCTCTTGCTGCTTCTACTGCTGCATTTAATGCTAGTATATTTGTTTGGAATGCTACATCTTCTATTTCATTTATTATTTTGCTTATCTCATTTGATGCTGATGTTATATCCTTCATTGCTTCTAGCATTTTTTCCATTTGTTCATTACTATTTGTTATTTCTTCTTGTATGTTATTTGCTTCATTACTTATATCTTGAGTATTTGATGCACTTAATGTTATATTTTCTGCTAAGTTAGTAACTACTGAGTTAAGTTCTTCTATACTACTTGCTTGTTCTGTTGCTCCTTGTGCAAGTGACTGTGATATTGACGATACTTGTTCTGAGCCTATTGATACTTGATTTATTGATGTTATTATTTCTTCTAATGTATTTGACATTGATTCTGAAAACTTATTTATAGACTCTTCTATTGCTTTAAATTCTCCTTTAAAGTCTTCATTAAGCTCAACATTAAAATCTCCATCAGCTAAATTCTTCATGCTATCACCTATGCAATGAATATATCCACTTAATGAATCTATTGTTTCTCTTAAGTTATTTTCCAGTTCTCCTATCTCATCATCACTTTTATACGATAAATCTATATCTAATTTACCTTCTGCTAAATCTCTTACCGCTTCATTTATATCTGATAAAGGTGATAATGCTCTCTTTATCTTAAAACTTAATATAAATACTAATATAGATATTATTATAATCTGAATTAACACCAATAGTGTAACAATATAGTTTATTTCTTTATTAAATTCTTTTAGGCTCATTGCAGAGTCAACCTTCCAGTTAACTACATCCAGTTTAGTTACAAAACTTGTACGTGTATCTCCATTATACTCGTAAATAACTCGATTTCCTGTAGAATTATTTAATTCATTTATAAATCTATCGTCATTAAGACCAATATCATCTACTATATTCTTTCCTTCAAACCCTGGCTCAACATAAGCAACAACATTATTATTACTATCTATTATACTAGATGCACCTGTTTCACCAAACTTATAACTAGCTAAGAACTCTTGTAATGAACTCATAGAAAGATCAACTACAACAATACCAACAACTTAACTTCTTGATGAATTATAAACTGGTGATGCAACAGTTACACAAAGACTATTATCAGATTTTGATATATATGGATCAGATACTACAATCTTTTTATCAGTAACAGCATTATAATATGGTCTTGTCTTTAATGAAAACTCATCTCTTGTACGAACTACACCTTGACTATTCATTAGTATATCTTCTTGTAAATTTCCTATACCTATGTTAGAAATCACACCACTATGTAAATTCTTAACTTTTTGTATCTCATTTAATGCTCTTGGATAGTCTATATGTGTTTGCATAGGATTTTCAATATTAGAGCTTTCCAAAAAACGTACAATTAAATCATTACTTGCTAGCATCTCTGTAATAGAAATATATTTTTCTACAAATGATTCTGCTTCATTAGCTATAGTTTTATTCATTTGTAGCATATTAGCTTCTTTTTCTTTTTCAAATCCTTTTACAACAATATTTTTTATAAATATAATTCCAATAAAATTAAATACTAATAAAAATACTAATAAAGAACTTATCAACTTACTAGAAATAGTTTTTAGATTATTTCCGATAAATCCTATATTTTTTTTCATCATAATCCCCCCATACTAAATATGTTTTGTTAAATTCTATTTATATTTGAATCTCGACTCCAATAGTATTTATAATAATTTCACCACAAAATATGTTATCCATATTAAAAGGAGTCGAGAAAAAATATCATAATTAATCCTATTAACTCAATATTATTCAATACCTTCAAAAACTCTACATATATTATTGTTAAAAACCAATTTTTATCATATCTAATTAAAAAAACTCTAATTACTCTAGCATAATATTATTTTGTCAATTTTTGTTTTACAATCTCTTATTGTAGCATATGAATTTTAGTATGTAAATATAAATAACATACAAAATAAGTATATCAAAATATACCATTACTTTAAATAATTGGAGCTTGATTAGTCATTGAATATCCATCACTTCTTACATCACTCATATCAAATGTATTATCTTTTATTTCTATACTACTAAGCTTTTTTACTAAGCCATACGTATTTAAAAGAGAAATTTTTTCTCCTCTTCCAGATAAAACCCATAATACTTTATAGCCTTTTGGAACTACACTTAATCTTTCTTCACCTTTTCCATCAGTAAAATAAATAAGCAAATTTATTTTTTTACTATTAGCATATTCAACTACTGGAGAAAATTTAGTGCCACCTCTTACTTTTAATCTTTCTTTTAAATCTCTTTTTGATTTCACTTTATAAATTCTCTTTATTTCATTGTCACACTCAACAATTGTTATTTCATTATTATGACTTTTTACAATATTTAAAACTTCCTCTATTGCTTGTATAAATTCTTCATCACTAATACTACCACTAATATCAATTGCAACAACTATTTCAGCCTTATGAGACCTTATCTCGCCTCTTAAATCAAGCCTATTTGGTTGTCTTCTATTTCTTCTTGTAATAGTCTTTTTTTTGCCACCCTCAATAGTACCCATAATTTTTTTTAGATATAAGTTCCAAGGTATTTCTCCATCTTTATTTTTTAAGTTAGAAATCATACTACCTAAATAAGAAGGTATTTCTCCTTTTTGAGAATTATTTACAAGTTTTTGAGTAAACTCTTTTAAAGTTTTTTCATCTAAATCATCAGAGTCATACCAAATATCGTGAGTGTTTTCCACTTTATATTCATCTTCGATTTCTTTGTTATTCTGTTTGCCTTCCTCATCAAAATCCATTAAATCAAGAGTGTTTTGAATATTTTCTACATAATATTCAAAAGTTTCATAAGGCTCAAGATTTAGTGAATATCTTAAGTTTACATTTTCTAAAGTGGTTGCAAATGGTGGTAAATCATTAAGATAACTATTTACAACAATATCCATAGCCATATTTATTGCCAAATCACTATAGTTTTGTCTTAACTTTTTACTTCTAAGTATATGCATAGAAATTATATGAAGTATTTCGTGCTTTATACTAGATTTCATCTGAGGTATAGTTAAATTAAGAAAAATTACAGGGTTAAAATAAATAGTATATTTTGCATTTTTAAATATAGTGGCATTAGGTGAAGCTATATCAAACTTTATATCTCTATTCATTTGAAACAGAAAATATCCATAAAAATTCTCATTATCTTCCATAAGACTTAAATTTATTTTGTCAATAAATTTAAAAAAATCATTTCTAAAGTCATCTTTAATATCTAGTTTAAACTTTTCTTCTTTACTGTTTAATTTTAATACAGAGTAGGTATTTACTAGTTCATCTAGTTTTTCACAAAGATACTTTTGTTCTTTTATCATACTCTATCCCCTCACAGATTTGTAAGAATTAAAATAAAGCTCTACAAATTCTTCATTTTTGATAATTCTTTTGTAAAAAGTCTCATAAGAATTTTTAATATCTTTCATAACTCCAACCATTAAATCAACTGGATAATTACTTAAAAACTTAATAAAGTTATTTTCATAAAAACTTTTAAAATTATCGTTTTTTGCCTTTTCTTCAAGTACTTTTAATATATTAAGTGACGTTAAATAAAGTCTTGTATGAGTTTCTTCTTTAATTTTACTTATAACTTCATCACTTAAACCTTCTTTTTCAAATAGTTCTTCAAATGATATTAATGCTTTTTGTTCACTTTCAATAAAGTTTAAAAATTCCTCAGCTATTACTTTACCTACATTACCTCTAACTACATTTAAAAATACATTTCTAGAAATACTATCCTTTTCTTCTTTATATAGTTTATAACTTTTTGATAATCTTTCATAGCTTCTTGGTGTTGCTCTTATATCGTCATCATTTATCTTATGAAGATATTCTGGGAATGTTGATATAAAGTCAATTACCTCTTGTTCTATATTATTTTTTATTGCCCAGCTTATCCAACTAGTATAATCAGCATCCATATTAAGCCAAACAAATCTATTTTCTTGAGCCGAGTCCATATCTGTAACTTGATAATCAAAATTATCTCCATATTTGCTTGATGGGTTCATTGCAGATATTATTTTTACATTATCGTGAAGTTTGTATCCATTTATTTCCCTATTTAAAATTAAGTTCATTAACTCTTGTTGTACAGTATGTTCACAACGATTTATTTCATCTATAAAAAGTAATACTTCTTTATTTTTCGATATTTCTTCATCCACTTCTTTAAGTTTTGTGTGAACTGCATAGATAGTAGATTTTTTTTCGATTTTATTTCCATCTTTATCTACTGTAAAGTAAGATTCAACAGTTGGAAGTCCTCCTATTTCTCCTTCTTTTAATAAATTTCCATCAATAACTACTAAACTATAATTATTCTTTCTAGCTAATTCTCTAGATAAAGCAGTCTTTCCTATTCCACTCTCTCCAATAATTAACGGCACTTCTCCAGTTTTTATAACAAGTTCAACACTTTTTAAAGTATCATTAAAATTCATATAAAATTCCTCCTTAATATAGTTTTAATTTTTCATCTACTGCAATTTGTTTTGCTTTTTTACTACCATACTTATAAATAAATAATATTTTATCTATATCAAAATTTAGATTATTTTTATCTATTACACTACAATTTATAAAATTTCTAACGTACTTTTCATCAATGTCTTCTTTTGAAAGAGACTCTTTTAATACTTCTTTAAGTTCTTCATTAGTTATTTTGTCTTTTAAATATTTTATAACTAATATATTTTCTTTTAAAAATAATTTAATCTTATCTTTAGTCAAATTAGATACAGAGCTTATTACTGACTCATTATTTTTAACTGCTAATACCTCAGCACTTAAAAAAGGATTTTTTATCATTCTAAGTGCAGTATAATTACTTTTTACAGCTTCTTTTTGAGCTTTTTCACAAGGATTTTTTATAAATTTAATAGAATCAAAATTTTTCTTAACTGCTAATACTTGAAGATTTTCATTTGGTTCCTTTACATATTGAATTGCCCAACCACTTTTTTCAATACAAAGCCTTATTACTTTATCAGTAGGTTTTTTTATATATTGTAAATTACCCCATCCATCATCGATTGCTTTTATCATCATTTCTTCTGTTGGATTTTCTATAAATTTAATTGCTAAAGGGTTACTCATAACTGCTAATAGTTTTATTTCATCAGTTGGATTTTTTATATATTCAATAGTTAAACCATCTTTTTTAACTGCTAAGATTTTCATCTTTTCAGTTGGATTTTCTATTGTAGAAATTATACTTGGATTATTATTTATCATCTCAATAATTTTATCATTTTCCAATATAACCACATTCCTTTCTTATCGTTTTTATTATTAATATACTTTTTATTTTAATTTAAACAAATAATTGTATATGTTAAGTACTAAATACAATAAATTTAAATTAACGCATTATCCTAATTAAACTTATACCTCTAAAAGACTAGTATTTGTAAATCACAATTTCAAAAATTAAAAAGTTATATACAGTGTTTTAGTATTTTTAATGGGTAAACTATCACAACAAGTCAAATTAATTTATAATAACAAAAAAGATACTAGCTAATTAGCTAATATCTTAGTAAGATTATTGTACTGATTTAACTTCATTTAAAATAAAGTCTTCTACACATTCAGCAAAAGAATCAACAATATTATTTGCGTGCTCTTTAACTCCTTCTTCACACTCTGTAAATGTAAAAGAGTTTTCAGTTATATTAAACATAGATATATCATTAAAAGAATCTCCAATAGTGTATAAATCACTATAATCTATATTTTCTCTTTCACATACAAATTTTACACCTTCTCCTTTTGAACATCCCTTTGGAACAACATCTATACAAAAAGTATTTCTATAGCAAGTAACATCATTTCCAAACTTATTATTTATATTTTCACATATTCTATCAAGTTCAGCTAAATCATAATCTTTAAATATTAAAGATATTAAAGATATATTTTTATCACTAATTTCATCTAATGAATTTATTTTCTCAAAATTATTTTCAAATAGTGGAACACCTTTTAATAAATACGATTCATAACCTGTTTGTAGTGATGTTATAGTATCATATTCTTTTAACATTTCAAGTATTTTTTCTACATTACTAAATGATATGCTCTCTTGAAATAAAGCTTCTCCATTTTTATCAGTTATTAATGCTCCATTTAGTAACACAAAATAATCAACCTTTAAATTGTAAGTCTTTACTAACTTGTCAACAGAATCATAAGGTCTACCAGTTGAAATCATAAAAAATCCACCACTTGATATAAATTTTTCAAGTGCATTTTTATTATCATCATATAATACATTTTGATGTAGTAAAGTTCCATCTAAATCAGAAGCTAATACCTTCATAAATGTTTCCTCCCTATACCATTTTTATTACATTATAAAATAAATATGTAATAAAAATCTATAAAAATATAATTTTTATTACATATTATCCATTGTACTAGTTATTTTGTTCAATGTATTGAAATTTCTGTATTCAATTTTAGATATATCAAAATCTATATAGATAAACTATAGTTTTTTCAATTATTATATTTAACCATCACAACACGTAGATACTTATTTAAAGTAATATACAACTAAAAAATAAAACTTATAAAATGATTTTAAATATTTTGATAAAATAGTCCATCATTTGTACAATAAAAATATAATCTACCCTTTCCTTGCTTACTTAATCTAAATTCCATATTCCATTCTGGGTACTGCTTTACAATAATAGCTCTTTCTCCTTTTACATAAGCTACAAATGAAATATAGTGTTCTTTTTTCATATCGTGCTTTGATGTTATAAATAACTCATCTTCTATATTTTCTATTATTAAGTTATGTTCATCATCACACTTTTTAGCTTCTAAAGGCTCTATTATATTTCCACAACAAGATATTGTAGCCTCTTGTATAGAAGTTATTAAATTATTACAGTTTTTACATACATAAAATTTTATCTTATTCATATTTCCTCCAACTAAATTATTTTTAATAATTTCACCTGATAATATAGACTCTATACTAACTCCAAATATAGCTGATAAATCTTTAAGTAGTGATATATCAGGACAACCTTGACCTCTCTCCCATTTGCTTATTGCTTTATCACTTATATTCATTTTTTCTGCTAGTTGTTTTTGCGTTAGATTTTTATCTGTTCTTAAGTTATATATAAGTTCTCCAATCTTTTTTAAGTCCAAAATATCACCTCTAAATAAAAATTTAAAATATTTTTTATATTATTTCAATAAACGTATCGTAGAATCAAAAAAGACGATATAAAATATCGTCTTTTTAATATTAAAAATTTAATTTTAGTTTTCTTCTTTTGTGTTTTCTTTATTTTCAATTATTGTTTTTGTTGTATCTATATCTTGAGCCACACATCTTTGACTATTAATTCTCTCATTCACTAATAAAAACTTCGATAATTCTTTTAACGATTTAATAACTGTTTTTTTATTTTTATTTTCCATAATACTCACTCCACCTTTGTCATTTTAAGTTCCTTCTATATTGTATACAATATGCAGTATTTTTGCAACACTTTTTTGTTAATTTATTTATAATTTTAAATAATTTTTAGAATAACTTCATAAGTACTGGTACTACTATAACTGTTATAAGCCCAGATATACCTATTGAAAGACCACTCATAGCTCCCTCAACTTCACCCATCTCAATTGCTTTTGAAGTTCCAACTGCATGAGATGCTGTACCAAGTGCAACACCTTTTGCTATTTTACTTTTTATTTTTCCAATTTTATAAATGCTAGGTGCAATTATAGAACCAAATATACCACTTAATACTATACACATTATAGTTATTGATTCCACTCCACCAATCATATTAACTAAAGATACTCCCATAGGAGTTGTTATAGATTTTGGTATTATAGAGTTTATTATTTGGTTTTGTGCACCCATAAATTTACAAACAAAAATAACACTTATAAGTGAGACTAATACTCCTGTACTTATTCCAAGTAAAATAGGTAACATATTTCTCTTTAGAAGTTCAAATTGTTTGTAAAGTGGAACTGCTAAAAGTATAGTTACTGGACTTAAAAAATAACTTATAGCATCTGCACCTATTTTATAATTATCATAATTAATATTAAAAATTAATAATAACGATATTATCATAAGTAATGTTAATAATAATGGATTTAGTAACGGATTTTTAAATTTCTTGCTTATATTAACACTTAGCGAGAAAAATAATACAGACACAACTATTCCAAATATTGGTGTTTCTAAAACGTTATACATTATCACTTTCCTCCTCATTATTTTCATTATATTTATTGATTATTATTCTATCAATAACAAATGCAGTAGAATATATAGTAAGTATTGTAGTTATTGGAATTACTACTATAAACAATAATATATTGTCTTTTATTATCCCTAAAGAATTTATTAACGATACTCCTGATGGAATAAAGAAAAATGCTATATTATCTAAGAAAAAATTACTTACTTCTTCTATTTGATGTAATTTTACAATTCCAAATTGTAATAATAAAAACAACAAAATCATACCAAGAATACTTCCTGGAATTTTTATTATTGGATTTATAAAGTAACTTATATACTCTCCTATAGACCATATGATTAATATAATTGATAATTGCCTTAAAATTTTCATAATCTACACCTCCCTAAATTTTTAATTATTTAGTATTATACACAAAAAAAATAGAAGCATAAACTCCTATTTTTTAATTATTTTTATACCATTATTTAAAAGTTATACTACTATAACTAATTAGTCAGTCATTTGTGAGTAAATTTCATACTCTTTTTGACTTTCTTGAAATTTCTTTTCTTTGTAATCAAAATTTTTATCAAAATTTTCTATTTCATCTTTACTCAATTCAAAAATATCAGAAAATTTAGCATACCTTGAAATACCTTCTAAAGAATTTTCATAAAAATATAAATTAAAAATAGAAGATACTTTAAGTATCTTCTATACAACAATTTAAAAATATATCAACAATATTTGGGTCAAACTGTGTTCCAGAATTATTCTTTAATACCTCTATAGCTTCTTCTTTACTTATTTTATCTTTGTATATACATCCACTTACCATTATATCATAAGAGTGTACAACACTTAGTATTCTAGATAAAATGGGTATTTCTTCGCCCTTAAGTCCTCTTTGGTAACCACTACCATCCCACTTTTCATGATGTGATAATATTTCATTTGCTATATGGCTTATCTGTGGAGTCATACTAGCTATTTTATGACCTATCTCAACATGAGTTTTTGCTATATTATATTCTTCTTCAGTTAATCTTTCGCTCTTTAAAAGTATCTTTTCATCTATTCCAGACTTACCTATATCATGCATTAATGCTAAAAGTCTTATTTTTTGTATTTCATCATATCTTAGGTTCATACATTCACCCATTTTAATACAATAACTTACAATATTGTCTATATGTTCAGAAGTCTCTATACCTTTATCACTAAGGTCATTTTTTATCTTTTCAAGCATTTGTCTAGAACCTTCAGTTTTATTAAACTCCTTATTTCTATAAAGAATTTTATCTGCTTTTTTTATAACATCATCTATATCATTATTTTCATTATTAAATATTGAATACCCTTGAGAAATGGCTATATTGAATTGACTTCCTTTAATATTTTTACATAAATCGTCTACTTTACTTATATAATTTTTACAATCTGTTTCAGTTGCATTTATAAGTAGTGTTATAAATTCATCTCCACCCCATCTAAATACATATGCATCTTGTTCTTCACAAGCAGTTTCTAAAATTTTAGCAACTGTACTTATATAAATATCTCCTTTTGCATGACCAAATGCATCATTTACAACTTTAAGACCATTTAAATCACCAACAACTACACCTATATTAAAATTTTCTTCACTAACTATTTCTTCTATCTTTTCATAAAAATATGTTCTATTGTATAATCCTGTAAGTGAATCTTTATAACTTAGAGTTTTTAATTTTTCTTCCAGTTTTTTTTGTTTTGTATTATCTCTTGCAGAACCTATAAGTCCATAAATATTGCCATATTTATCTATTATAGGAGTCTTAATAGTTTGATATATTGAGTACTTATCAGTTCCTGGTATAGGAACTTTCTCATCAATATATATAGTTTCTCTAGTTTCAATTACCTTTTTATCACTTTTATTACAAGTATCTGCAAACTCTTTATCAAATAAAAATTCTGAGTCTGTTTTTCCTATAATATAGTCTACTCCTCTTTCTTTATAAAAATCTTTACATTTTTTATTAGCGATAATATATTTTAAGTCATTATCTTTATAAAAAATAATTTCTGGAATACTATCTATTAATAGTTGAAACATATTAATATCATTAATAAAATCAAGATTATTATTTTTTATAAATACAACTATTTTAGTAAAGTTATCATCTATTGGTAAAACTAATTTATTGTAACTTTTATTTGATACAACTATATTTTCAAAATACCCTATATTAAAATCTCCCACTAATGATTTTATATAGTCTAAACTATCATTTAATATTATATATAAATTAAATAAATCTTTAAATTTATTATTAATAAATATAATTTTTCTGTCTTTGATTAAGCAAATTGGTGTTTCTATAAGCTCTAGTACTTTCATTAAATTATTCATTTATATTCTTCCTTTGTTACAAATATATTGTAAATAATACCCATTTTCTTATATTTTGTGCTCTGTGAATGTATCCCTTTTACTACACTCACAGAACAATAAGTTAACTACTTTTTACTATTAATAATCATATCTTTTAACTCTACAGATGTTATAGGTTTTGAGAAGTAATAACCTTGCAAGAAATCACATCCTATATCAACAAGTTTTGTGAATTGCCCTTCATCTTCAACTCCTTCAACAAGTATCTGTATATCAAGTATTTTAGCTATATTCTTAATGTTGTCTACTATTTTAAAGTCATTATCTTGATTATCTTTTATAAATATTCTATCTAGTTTAAGTATATCTAGATTATATTTTTTAAGATAACTAAAAGATGAATACCCTGTTCCAAAATCATCAAGAGCAATTTTTATACCTATATTCCTTAATTTTAATATATTAGACTTTACAATGTTACTTACATCTAATAATACTGATTCTGTTATTTCAAGACATATATCATCATACCTTATTTCATTATCATCTATTATTTCTACAACTCTATCTACAAAGTCTTGTTCCATTATTTGTATAGGAGAAACATTTATACTCATTTGAATAAATATATTATTATCATTGTATTCCTTTAAAGTTTTACACGCACTTTCAACTATCCAATATCCAATATCTATTATATCTCTAGTTTCTTCTGCATATTTTATAAATTTATCTGGAGGAACGAATCCTAAAACACTACTATTCCATCTTATAAGAGCTTCTGCTTTTTTAATTTCTTTTTTAGAGTTTATTATTGGTTGGTAATACAAAACAAATTCGTTATTCTTTATACCATTTTTTAGCTCATTTTTTAGCTTATCTAAATATAAAAACTCTTCATATATTTCATTATTGAATATTACTAAATCTTTTGACTTACTATTTTTACTCTTATACATCATAAAGTCACTTTTTCTTATAAGGTCTGTATAAGTTTTTGCGTGAGTAGGATAAATAGCAGAACCTGAAGAAAATTCAATCGAAATAGTTAGTTTTTTATTTATGTATAAAGATTTTTCAAAATATGGTATTACTTTATTGTTGTAAAATTCTATTAATTCATCTTCATCATAAAACCCTTTATAAATAACTACAAACTCATCTCCAGAGTATCTAGCAACTATTCCTTTATCACCAAATATTTTTTCAAGTTTCTTACTAAATATAATTAGTAATTCATCACCTGTGCCATGACCATAAACATCATTTATAGATTTAAAGTTGTTTAAATCTATAAAAATAAGTGCAAATTTTGAGTTTGACTCAATCATATCTTTACATAATATATTAAGATATTTTCTATTTGGTAGGCCAGTTAAATGGTCATAATATATCAAGTTTCTTATCTTTTTATCAAACGATTTTTCTAAATTATCAGATATCACTTCTATTTGTCTAACATTATTTTTAGAACCAAATATATTTATATCTTCCTCATCACTAATATCAACAAGTAATGATTTAAGTTTTGTTGTAGCTCTTAAAAAAGGTTTAAATACTATATTTATAGATGTAACCATAATAACAAATAGTACTAAACCAGTTAATATAACTAACTTATCAGCATATTGTGAAAATAGATATGTATCCATAGAACTTTTGTTAAAAAATAACTCTAACCTTATATTATTATTTGAAAATATATTCTTATCATCAGATATATGGTAATACTTATCATTGTTTATTTTAAAATATTCATATGAATCATCTATATTTAAACCTTCTTCTAGATATATATTTCCTTTATTATCAACTAAACAAGATATTAAGTTTCCAAAAATAAAAGACTGATCTACAAATTTAAGCATATCTTCAACAAAAATATCTAGTACTACTATACCTATAACTTTAGAGTTATCATAAGAATTTATAAATCTAACTATAGACATAGTATTTTTTTTCGTTATAAAGTCCTGATGTACATCGGTTATCACAAATTTATTTTGAGTAGGTCTAAGATACTCTTCCTTAAACCATGGTCTACTAGCTACATCAAATCCTTTATGCAATGTTCCACTTGAAAATAAATAATCTCCATCTACACTTGCGACATTAATCGTATTTACAAAACTTAGTTCGCTCATAATACCTTCAAACATATTTATCTGTTCTATCATAATATCTTTTTCTTCTTGGTCTAAATCATTATAATCATCATTCTCTATAAGTATATTTTTTATCTTTTCATTATTAGATATGTTGTCTACTAAATTTTTAAGTATTCCAATATCTTTTTTTATTCTATTGGTTATTTGTTCATAAAAAACATCACTTACAATACTTATATTATTTTCTTTGGCTCTTTCTAAAAATATAAGATTAGCCAAAGTATAAAAACTAACAAAAAGTATAGAAAGTATTATTATTTTAATATTAAATTTTTTTATATTCATTTTATTCTCCCATTCACCCACAAGCGTATTATTAATAGATTTTTATATAAGTGTTTAGAATAAAGTTTTTATAAGTTAAATTCTAATTATATACCTAAATTATAGTATAATATATAATTTTTTCAAAAATCAAGTATTAATCTAATGTATATTAAAATATTTTATAAATATAGTATTAGAAATATTGATTATAATCTACAAATTTAATATAATGAACGTAATAACTATACTATGAGTTATTAGTTTGTATTTTTACATATATGGGGGAAATGATATTATGGAAATTAATCCATTTAAAATTATAAAAAAGTATGACATAAAAAAATCTGTAAAAGAACATAATAAAGATATATTAAATGACTTAAGTTCTAAACTAAGATTATACTACAGAAGTCGAGAATATGTTTTAGATATAGAAAAATTAAACGATATTAATATTACTTTTAGAATACCTTCTGATTTGATGTATATTGTAAGATTAGATAAAAAAGATGTTTTAAAAGCTGCAATAACAAGTATACATGGGTTATATAAAACTTATATACGTATAATTGATGTACGAGATGTTGGCGATTGTGTTTATTGTGATGCAGAGCTTAATGCAAAAATGGATAAAGTTCAAAGAAGAAAACATATTAGAGTTCCTGTCAATCTTAGCGTTAATTGTAGTCTAATAGGTTCTGAAGTATTTGAATCAACTGCAAAGGATATAAGTGTTGGTGGTATGCTTTTAAATTGTAAGAAAGCTTCTGTTCCTGAAAACTTCTATGATAATCAAGATATAGAAGTTATATTTGATTTAGAAGATTATCTTTTTAGACTAAAAGGTCTTATTATACGTGCAAAAGAAAATATATCAAGAGATACTTACGTTTATCACGTTAAATTCACTAATCTCACAGAAGAAGAAAAAGAAATCATAAGAAAATTTGTAACTAGAAAAAGAGAGTACTTAGATAATAAAAAGAGTTTTGATGATAGAATAGATTAAAAAATGCAAGCTAAAAGCTTGACATTTTTTAATCTATTCTAAATACTAAAAATCCTAAGTCCATCTCATTAGTTCTGTCTATAAGTTCAACTCTATCATTTATATTCTTTCCCCAACTTATAGAATAATTAAACTCTATAAATCCACCTAATGATGCTTTAAAGTTAGTTTCCCAAATATTATTCATAACCCACGAATATAATTCATAGTCGTGACTATTTATATAATCTTTGTGATATAGCTTTTTTGAGTTTTGATATTTTAATTCTGATAGATATACTAAAGAAGTATCTATAGTAGATATACTTATGCCATAACTACCTTTTAAAAGACCAATACCACTTTGCGATAGATTATAATCTATATTAGTCCCAGGAAGTTGCTCTTCTTTTGCTTTTACTATACTTCCAGTCTTTTCTATAAATAAATCCATTTTTTCATTATTAAAGCTAAATGGTAATGCTATATATAAACTTTCAGGGTCCCAAATACTATCTTTGTTTAACATAGCTAAAACATCAACTTTATTTATTTGATTGTATACTTTAAACTCTAGTTTAAATAATGAAGTTCCTTTTAAATTTAAATTCATAACTATCTTTGTAAAAACTTCTCCCATTTCAGTTATGCTAATATCTTCTATCTCTGGATAATAAAGCTTTGCATTTATACCTCTCATATTACGCCCAAGTTTTTGACGTACGATATACTGTTCATCAGTATTTTGTCCTTTTGATTTTGTAAGTTCATATACTGGCATAAATGCTCCACTTTTTGAATTTTTATCAATAAGTTCTACTGAGTTTACTTTATCAAACCAGCTAATTATACCTCTCTCATTATCCCAAGTTAATTTTATGAACTTATTTTCATAGCTACTATCATATTTTTTTATTTCTTTACTATCATCATACACATAAACATCTTCTATACATTGACAACAAGAACTTGGATTTATATTTTTTACATAATTAATTTCGTTCTCAATTCTTTTGAGTTTGAGTATATCCTATATCAGTGTGTGAATGGTGAATAAGTAGCACTTCCCAATTTCTATTTAAGACATTATTATTCATAAATTCCCCTCCTTATTATTTTACAATTAATATACTGTATTATAAATAACATTTCTACTACCAAATAAAATAAAAATGCTATTTATTTTAAAATATATGTTATATTATATTTATTAATTTTTGATATTTTAAAAGGAGATTTAAATGGTAGAATTTGAAATTAATATATTAAACTCTATACAAAATATTTTTTCATCAAGTATATTCGATAATATATTTAAACTAATAACTCATTTAGGAGACGCTGGTGCTATTTGGATTATAGCTACTATAATATTAATAATTTATCCAAAGACAAGAAAAGTAGGTATAATATGTGGAATATCTTTGATATTTAGTGCTTTAATAACTAATGTATTTTTAAAGAATTTAATTCAAAGACCAAGACCTTTTAATTTTTCTGATGTTAATTTAATAATTAAAACTCCACACGATTTTTCTTTTCCATCAGGTCATACTTCAGCATCTTTTGCTTTTGCATTTGTTGTTTTAAAAGAAAGACTTAATATAAAAAATATTAAGGTATATCAAGTGTCTATAATACTTGCTTCTTTAATAGCTTTTTCAAGATTATATTTATACGTACATTTCCCAACAGATATTATTGGTGGTATAGTTGTTGGATTTTTATGTAGTATTATTGCTAGAAGTATTTTTGATAGGTTGGGTAAAAATATTTCTTATTAAGAATATTATAGATTATATTTAACTTAAGCTATTTATAAAAGTACACACTTAAAAAGTAGTATATAATAGATTGAAGCATACTATATACTACTTTTTTACTTAAGACTAGCTTTTGTAAATTATAATTTAAAAAATTAAAAAGGTATATCTAGTATTTTTAACTGGTAATCTAGCACAAAATGTAAATTTTTAGTTATATTTAACTAAAGCAACTTATTTAATTTATATGGCTTAAAACTTCTAAGTCTTAGCGCATTTAATATTACTGATACAGAACTTAAGCTCATTGCTGCTGCTGCAAACATTGGATTTAAAAGTGGTCCACCAAATATATATAATACCCCACAAGCTATTGGTATACCTATTGTGTTGTATGCAAATGCCCAAAATAGATTTTGCTTAATATTTTTTATTGTTTCTCTGCTTAATTTAATTGCATTTGAAACATCCATTAAATCACTTCTCATTAAAACTATATCTGCTGATTCTATAGCAACATCTGTTCCATTTCCTATTGCAATTCCTATATTAGCTTGTGAAAGTGCAGGAGCATCATTTATTCCATCTCCAACCATTGCTACAAATTTTCCTTCTTCTTGAAGTTTTTTGACCTCATTTGATTTATCTTTTGGTAAAACCTCTGAAAGCACTATATCTATTCCTACTTCTTTTGCTATTTTTTCTGCTGTTTTTTTATTATCTCCTGTTACCATAGCAATTTTTATCCCCATATTATGAAGTTTTTCTATAGCATCTTTACTACTACTTTTAACCATATCAGAAACAGCTATTATACCCAATAATTTATTTTCAATAGCTATATACATAGGAGTTTTCCCCTGATTTGCTAATATATCTGATTTTTCTTTTAATTTATTTAACTCTATATTATTTTCATTCATAAGTTTTTTGTTACCAAATAATATATTTTTATTATCTATTATAGCTTCTATGCCATAACCTGGAATAGATTTAAACTTATCAACTTTAAGAGTTTCAATATTTCTTTCTTCACCATATTTTACTATAGCTTCACCAAGAGGATGTTCAGAATTTTTCTCTGCACTTATTGCTATTTTTAATAAGTAATTTTTATCTACATTATCATTTACTATAATATCTGTGACTTTTGGTTTACCTTCTGTTATAGTTCCAGTCTTATCAAATATTATTGTATCTATTTTATGTGCTAATTCTAAAGCTTCACCACTTTTTATTAAAATTCCATTCTCTGCACCCTTACCAGTACCAACCATTATAGCAGTAGGTGTTGCAAGGCCTAATGCACAAGGACAAGCTATCACAAGTACTGATATAAATATAGTGAGTACAAATTCTAAATCTTTATTTCCAACTATAAACCACAATAAAGAAGAAATTATAGATATTAAAATAACAGTTGGTACAAAATATCCCGAAACTGTATCTGCAAGTTTTGCTATTGGTGCTTTCTTACCTTGTGCATCCTCAACCAATTTTATGATTTGAGATAAAACTGTATCTGAACTAACTTTTTCTGCTTTAAATTTTACACTTCCATTTTTATTTATACTTGCTCCAATAACTTTATCACCTACACATTTTTCTACTGGTATACTCTCTCCTGTAAGCATAGATTCGTCAACTGAAGTATTACCTTCTATAACTATACCATCTACGGGTATTTTACTTCCTGGCTTTACTATTACTATATCCCCTACTTCAACTTCTTCTATAGGTATTTCTATCTCTTTATTATTTTTTAATATCAAAGCAGTTTTTGGCTGAAGCCCAATAAGTTTTTTTATAGATTCACTTGTTTTCCCTTTTGACCTTAATTCTAAATATTTTCCAAGTAATATTAGAGTTATTATTATTCCAGCACTTTCATAATATAGTTGATGATGATTATGGGATGAAACTATTTCTGTAATTGAAATTTTTAACGTTGTATATAAACTATATAAAAATGCTGATATAGTTCCTATAGCTACTAATGAGTCCATATTAGGACTT
Organism: uncultured Peptostreptococcaceae bacterium; assembly: GCA_944383455.1. Classification (GTDB taxonomy): domain Bacteria; phylum Bacillota; class Clostridia; order Peptostreptococcales; family Peptostreptococcaceae; genus JAGHEK01. The sequence goes on along the minus strand of CALWPP010000006.1, from coordinate 75,629 downwards.
TTATTAAGAAGTGCTTTAAATCCATTAATATAAAACTTATTTCCACAAATCATAATCGGTACTACTAAAGCCAACTGAATTAAAGCATAATTTAGAGGGTTTAAGTTAGGGTCTATAATACTTAATATAGGCCACGGTACAAAAGGTTTTGGAATCATAGGTCCCATAGCTATATAAAAAAGTGGTATGGAAAAAATTAATGATATTATAAGTTTTTTTAATAATGTTTTTGTTTCTTTTTCTTTTCTTATTTTATCTTCATCTACTTTATAAACTTCACTTTTACTATCTTCTAATACTTTATAACCTAATTTTTCAATAGTTTCTTTTATTTTAGATATTTTGATTTTAGATTGGTCATAACTTATAGATGCTTTTTCTGTTGCTATGTTTACATTTATATTATTTATTCCATCTAGCTTTTTTATTTCTTTTTCGACTGCTTTTGCACAAGAGGCACAACTCATTCCACCAATTTTTAAGTTAATATTACTAGAATCTTCTAAAAGGTTAAACCCTAAATTTTTTATCACTAATTCTAAGTCTTTAAAAGATACTTTATTGTTATCATATTCTATATTAAGCTTTTCTGTTGCTATATTTACATTTTGACTATATACTCCATCTAGCTTACTTATTTCTCTTTCAACCGCTTTTGCACAAGATGCGCAACTCATTCCAGTTACTTTATAATTTTTTTCTATTTTACTCATAAATACCCCCTTACTTCATAAGTTTTTGAAGTATTTTGAGTAAATCATCAATCACTTCATCTTTACCATTTCTAATATCTTCAACCACACAACTTTTTATATGATTACTTAATAATTTCTTATTAAAGCTATTAAGTGATGCATTTACTGCTGATGTTTGTATTAATATATCAGAACAATATCTGTTTTCTTCTACCATCTTTTTTATTCCTCTTATCTGTCCTTCAACACGGTTTAGATGCTTGATTAAATCTTTATATTCTTTTTCATCTCTTATTTTTTTCTTTTGTTCCATAAAATCTACCTCCTAATTTTAGGATACCCCTTATAGGTATATAGTAATCAATTTATTTAAATAAAAATTACTCCTAATATAATTTATACTATATAAATAACAAACTTATAAAATACTTTAATTTTTTGGAATTGTATATTTTAAGTTTATAAAAAATCATATCAAATCTATAAAATATAAAAATAAAAAGCACATCAAAAAAATTTGATATGCTCTTAATATATTTTTGATATATGATATTTACAAAAATAAACTAATTTTTTATTTTAGTTATTATGAAGGTTTGCGTATATACCATTTTTTTCTATTAATTCAGTATGAGTACCTCTTTCTTTAATTCCTTCGTCAGTAATTACTATTATCTCATCAGCATTTTTTATAGTACTTAGCCTGTGGGCTACTACTAGATTAGTTCTATTTTTACTTAAATCTTCCAATGATTCTTGTATTTCTCTTTCTGTAACATTATCAAGTGCAGAAGTTGCTTCATCTAGTATCATTATTGGTGGATTTTTTAAAAATATTCTAGCAATGGATACTCTTTGTTTTTGACCACCTGATAATTTTACTCCTCTTTCTCCTATGTAAGTGTTATATCCTTCTGGTAAAGACTCAATAAAATCGTGAATTTTTGCTTTTTTACAAGCATCAATTATTTCCTCATCAGTAGCATCAGTTTTTCCTATTATAATATTATCTTTTATAGTACCTGTAAACAAAAATACATCTTGTGCAACTACACCTATATTTTTTCTAAGTGAGTTTAAACTTATATCCTTAACACTCTTACCATCAATTTTTATATCACCGCTATCAAACTCAAAAAATCTAGGTATTAAATTACATAAAGTAGTTTTACCTCCACCTGATGGACCAACAAGTGCAATAGTTTTTCCTGCTTTTATTGATAAACTTAAGTTATTTAATACTTGCTTATTGCCTTCGTAGTTAAAAGATACATTTTCAATTTCAATATCTCCCTTAACATCTTTAAGTTCTATTGGGTTTTTACTTTCTTTTTCTGTTTGTTCATTTATTATTTCTATAAATCTTTCAAATCCTGTCATACCATTTTGGTACTGTTCTGTAAAGTTTATTAGTTTTCTTATTGGTTGTATAAACATTTTTACGTATAATAAATACGCAGCAAAATCTCCTATAGTTATTTTGTTCATATAAGTAAAATATCCTGCAATTATTAACACAACTAATTCAAGTATATCTATTAATAAAAACATTCCAGAAAAATACTCGGCCATAACTTTATACGCACTTTCTCTTGCGTACTTAAATACCTCATTAGATTTATTAAACTTTTTTAATTCTTCTTCTTGAGTACAAAACGATTTGGTAACTTTCATTCCAGCTATACTATTTTCAAGGGTAGCATTTACATCACCAGTTTTTACTCTAGTTTCTTTAAAAGCATTATTCATTCTTTTTCTTTGAATAATAGCATAAATTATAATTACTGGAAGTATTGCAAATACTATAAGTGTAAGTTCAATGTTTATTCCTATTAGTATTAAAAATGACCCTAATAACATTACTATTGATACAAATAAGTCCTCTGGACCGTGATGTGCAAGCTCTGATACTTCCATAAGGTCATTTATTATTCTAGACATAATAACTCCAGTTTTATTATCATTAAAATAAGAAGTTGGTAGTTTTTGAAGATGAGTAAATACATAACTTCTCATATCTGCCTGCATTCTAACTCCAACCACGTGTCCCCAATACTGCATAAAATAATTAAGTCCTGCTTTTATTATAAATATTACTATTAACGTTAAAGCAAATACTATAAGCATTCTACTATCTTTATTAGGTACAACATCATTCATTATACTCCTTGTTATCATCGGATACACTAAATCACATAAAGAAACAGTAAATGCTGCTAATAAATCAAGTATAAATAACTTCTTATAAGGTTTATAATACTTTATAAATTCTTTTAACATTTTTACCTCCTATATTTATATTTTTTTATTTATACCCATTTCTTGATAATTATTATCATTAATATAATAACATACTATTAAGTAAAAAAATAGAAAGAGTTATTATTTATTAAACTCTTTCAATAAAATTTATATAATTTATTGTGTATTATAATACACCTTAATATAAAGAATAATTAATATCTATAATTTTATTTAATACCTAAAACCATCTAAAACATAACGTTAATTATTAATCTTTAAATAAAACTTTTTTATTCTTTGTTAAACTTATTTGTCCATAAACTAATAATGAAAATGCAAGTAAAAATTGTGCTGGATAATAAGTTAAAAGACATAGATAAGAAGCTACCGAAATACCTCCAAACATTTCAAGCATTATCATACAATCTGAAAAAAGTATATCACCAAGCATAGCAAATACTAGTGCTATAATCATCCATATAGGAAATTTTAAATTCGATTTATTCTTAATGCAATAAACTAAATTAACAGTACCTGTTGTTACAAACATAATACTAGCTACAGATTTAACAAATAATCCGTGACTAATCATATAAAAAACGTCAAATATTAATATAAATACTAAAGTAATAGAATTTATTACTAAAAATGTTTTTGTCATATAACCTCCTTTCTATATAATTTTAATGTTTATTTAAAAAATTACAGAAATAATTTAGCACTACGAAATTTATTTGTCAACAATTGTAAGGCTCATACTAAATTAGTTATAAGCCTTTTTATATATTACTTATTGGCTAAAGTCTAAGCAAGTTATTTGTAAAAATTATAACTTAAACTAGAGTTATAAATTAAGAAAATATAAAACTAATTATGTACTATTTACTAAAAATTTTAGTACAATTATTTAATCTAGTTATCTAAAAACCAATAGAAACTATTTTATAAATGCCATTTATATCTTTTCTCATTGTAACTGTCATATTATATATCCCTTCATTCATAGTAATTTGATTACTCTTTAAAATATTTAATTTTATATTAACTTCTTTTATAATATCCTTAGAATTATTTTCACTAACTTCCAAAATTTCTACTTCATTGGCATTTTTAAATATAGTATCATTTCTATCTAAGTCATTAAATATCTCTTTTTTTATATCAAATTGGTCTGGTTCTAATAAGGAAATTATTGCTTCTATACTTAGAGTTGATAAATACTTGTATATGTCTTTATCTTCTTGAGATTTATAATGAAGCTTTATTAAATCTTCACTCGTTAAATTACTTATTTCATTATTTAGTTTACTACTTTTGTCTATTGAGTTTTTTATAATATAATCTGATATATTAAGACCTGTAATTTCCTCAAATGATTTAGAATTTAAACTACAAATAGCACGATTTAATATTCCAGAATCAATATATGCTCCTACTATTTTTCCATTATATTTAAGCAAAATAGCATTTGTACTAGTTATAGGTGATTCAGATTTTGGAAACTCTTCAAGTAGATAATATACTTGTGCAGTTACATTTTTTCCTTTAAGATTTGAAAAGTCAAGCCCTATAGACTTTGAAAACTCAAGATTATATGCCCAGTAAATTTCGTCAATCCCTTTTTCAGGTGCATATTTAAAGTTATCAGATATTTTAACATTATGACTTGCTATTAAAAAACTTGGAGTCCAATTATATTTCTTAAAAAAAATTCTAGTTTCTTTATCTACATTAGATTTTTTAGGATAATACCTTTGTGTATTAGATATTAACCTAAAAAAATCATAATTTATATATATTTTTTTACCTTCATAGTTTATAAACCCAAAATTATACAAATCATCGTAACTATATTTTATCTCTATTTTTTCATCATCAGTATAAAACACTAGTTTTTGGTCTTTTACACTAGCATTACTTATTGATTTGTTATTTTCTTTTGAATTTTTTTGGATTAAACTTAAATAATCATTTATAATATTTTTGTCAGTTACATAAATTGGTTTTATATCATTACTATGATAATCGTGATATATTTCTATTTTTTTAGTTGTTTTAAGTTTTTCAATTAAGTTTTTATGGTTATCTACTAAATTTGAACTATCTTTTGTATTTTTATCCTTACTTAACCCTACATAATTTGAGTTTGATAATAAAATAGCACCCATCAAAATAAAGAATACAAATATTATAATTTTTTTACTTTTAAATAGTATCATATTTCCCAATCCCTCATAAATAAAAATATTGTATGTTGATTATAACATATTAAAATACATATATTTAATATATTTTAGTTGAAATAATTTAATATAATTTTTAAGGCTTATACTAATTTTGTATAAGCCTTTTTATACATTATTTATATTTATTTATTATATATTTTTTATTAATTTACATTTAAACTATCATAAGTTTTACCATACATATATAAATTTTTATATTTATTTATAAAAATCATAGAAATAACTAGAGTTACAAACTCAGAAAATGGAACAACTAGCCACACACCATTTACCCCAAAAAATCTTGGTAAAATTACAATACCTATAGTAAATAGTAAAAAAGTTCTAAGCATAGAAAGAAGAGCTGATACTTTTCCATTCGAAAATGCAGTAAACATTCCAGATGCAAAAATATTTATACCAACAGCTAAAAAATTAAATGAAAATATCATAAATCCATCCATACTTATACTATATAGATCAGTTCCTTTTGGAGAAAATATACCTATTATAATATTTGAAAAATATCTAGACGATATAAATATAAATACCGCAAATGAAACTATAATTAAAAAACTATACCTTACTAGTTTTTTTAGTTTTTCACTATCTTTACTACCATAATTATAGCTTATACGAGGTGATACACCTGATGTAAATCCTATATATGCTGAATTTAATAAAAATTGTATATAAAGGATTATTGTTATAGATGCTACACCATCTTCTCCTAAAAATTTAAGCATTACTATATTATATAAAAAAGTTGTAACTCCATTTGACATTTGAGTTATCATTTCACTAGAACCATTCATACAACTATCTAAAATTAGCTTTATATTAAATTTTGGCTTTGAAAAACATAATACATTGCTTTTTTTCGAAAAATAAATAAGTCCAATTATAGCAGGAAGTGCATAGCTTAAACAAGTTGCAAGTGCTGCTCCAAATGATCCCATTTTAAATACCACTATAAGAATATAGTCTAAAATAATATTTACTACACCACCAGATACAGAGCTTATAAGACCTAAGTTTGCTACACCTGCTGTAACTAAAAAATAATCAAAAAATAGCTTTAATATCATTGCTGGTGAAAATATTAAAAATACTATTAAATAATCATAGCAATTTTTATATAAGCTATCAGTTGAACCTAGAGCATAAATAATATTTTCTATAAATATAACAGATAATATAGAAAATATTATACCAATTAATAAAGCACTTAATGTAATAATAGTAAATGTCTCTTTAGCTTCTTGATTTCTTCCTTCTCCCATATATTTAGCCACGATAGCATTTCCACCAGTTGCAAACATTATACTTATACCTATTAATATATTTATTACAGGATAAACTATATTTGTTGCAGATAAAGCATTTGCTCCAACATATCTTGATACAAACATACCATCTATAATTGTACTTAATGAAAAAAATACCATCATAATAACGGTTGGAAAAGTAGCCCTTACTAAATATTTTAAGTTTATATCATTTTCTAATGAATTACTCATAATTTCCTCCTTGATATATCGGACTTACTATAATAGAATTTACAAAGGATAATAATATAAAAATAACTGATAATTCACACTAAGATGTAATTTTTTATGAAGTAGTAAATAAAAAATAATTATTTTATACTAAAAGCATAAATAAAAGTAAATTAGTATAGTATATAAAAATATAAAAACCATTAATTAATTTTAATGGTTTTTAATCTATATTGCATAGAATTATTCATACTTTATAATAACATCATCCCTAAAGATAATATTACTGATGAAGATATAAATATACATACTATAATTTTTGATGCAAATTTTAACCAAGTACTATACTCTACCTTCGCAATTGCAAGTCCCCCCATAATTACTCCTGATGTTGGTGTAATTAAGTTAACTATTCCACTTCCTGCGCTTAAAATAGATACGATTATCTCAGGAGAAAAACCTAATTCCTTAGCTAAAGGACCAAATATTGGCATTGATACACTCGCTAAACCTGAAGTAGATGGAATAAAAAAAGATAATGCTATATATAATAAGTAAGACATATTAGTAAATAATATTGGAGACATTCCACTTAAAGCAGTTGATGCTGAACTTAATAGATAAGTATCTAATCCAGTTTCTCCCATAAGAACAGATACTCCTCTTGATATACCTATTATAAGTGATACTCCAACCATTTCTGATGCACCTTCAATTATTGATGATACTATTTCTTTTTCTTTTAATCCATATACAATACCAATCAATATTCCCATTAGTATAAACCACATCGAAAGTTCAGAAAACCACCAATTTCCAAGCGATACTCCAGTTAGAAAATCAGTTTTTTCAAATATTGTTACTCCAAACTTTTCCCAAGGTATAACACCTAATATCATAACTATAAAGGATAAAGCAAATAATAAAAGAACTAATTTTCTTCTTGGTGTAAATTCAATAACTTCTTCTTTATTACTACCAAATTGTTCTATAGAGTCTTTTATTTCTTGACTTGATAGTATTGATTTAGTCTTATCATTTTTTACTTTTTTAGCATAACTCATAACAAAAAATATAGATATTAAAAGAGAGGATAACCAAAGTGCTATACCTATACCTATAATTACAGCTTGATTTACTTCTATTCCAACTCCTTTTAAAGAATCTATACTAGTAGATACTAAAAATGGATTTACAGTAGAACCTAAAACTCCAGTTCCTGCTCCAAGTAATATAGTAGCCACAGCAGTTAATGAGTCAAATCCAGCAGCTATCATTGTAGCTACAACTAATGCATAAAAAGCCAAAGTTTCCTCTGCCATTCCATAAGATGTTCCACCTAATGAAAATACAAACATAAGTATTGGAATTAATAAAAGTTCTTTACCATTTAATTTTTTTACTATTGATCCTATTCCTGCATCTAAAGCTCCAGTTTTTGTAACTACTCCTAAAAATCCACCCATTAATAGCATATATAAACATATATCTATAGCCTCTTGAAGTCCTTTGATAGGAGCCATAACAACGTCTGGTAAGCTAGCTGATTTTACATCAGGAATAAATAAGGTAATTAATGCAACTAAGATAGTGATTAAAATCAATATCGTGTATGCTGTTGGTAATGTAAATTTTTTATTATTACTTGCCATTACAATTCCTCCAAGTCATTTTATGTAAAAATATTATTGTTAATAATTATAACAAACTTTTTGGAATACATATAGTATTTTTATATGATTATTAATTTTTTGAAAATCATAATTATTCCGTGTATTGTTAAACATACTTTTTGATGGTAGTATTAAAATATAATTTTTAATTATTCTATGTTTAGTATATTTACTATTTTAAAACTTAATATATTGAAATTACTATGTCCAATTTTAAATATATCAAAATGTATATAGAAGAACCCCCTAGTTTTTTAATGATTGTATTTAATTAGCACAATGTGTATTATATTATTCAATTTACTTTTCATATTATACAATATTAAAACCCACGACATTTCTGCCTTGGGTTTTAATTATGGAGACAGTTATCTAAAATAATACCTAAAAATATTTAAAACTAGTATCTATTGTATATCTGCTCTCTGTTACATATATCTATTACAATTTATGTTTCTTTTCTTATGCTTTAGATACTCATAAAAATCTAAAAACTCAGCTAAAATAATTCAATCACTTTCATTTTTTAAAACTTCAATTACTTTTTTTACTAATGGATACATTAAAAATCTCCTCTCATATATAATCACTTAACAAAAAAAGTACCAGCTACCTTTAGCCAATACCCTTTTTCGTGGATTTCAATAGTGGAGACGATTCACTAAAATAATACCCACGATTTTTTAATAACTAATATCTATTGTATATTTGACCTCTATTACCTATGTCTATTACAACTATTTTAAGATTTCTATCTTCTTTCTCAAATATTATTCTTATATCTCCTATTCTCATTCTATAATAGTTGTCAAATCCTTTCAATTTCTTCACATCTCCATTTGGTAAACTATATATTGCACTTATTATTCTTTTCTGTGTATCTTTATTTTGCTTTCTAATAAACTTTTCTACGTTTTTAAGTATCTCTATTGTATATAAGTTACTCATCTAATCCTAAGTCCTTAACTAAACTATCTAATGATACACTTTCTTTATTACCTTCTTTTATATAGTTATTTATTATATTGACTTCATCTTCTGTAGCTTCATCTTCACTTATATTTTCCCAAATATTTGTATTTCTTTTCTTTTGTTTTAAATATTCGTAAAAGTCTAACACTTCAGCTAAAACTACTTCATCATTTTCGTTCTTCAATACTTCTATTACTTTTTTTGCTAATGGCGACATTTTAAACACCTACTTTATACTATTTTTAATATATTTAAAATACATTAATATTTTACTCTATATATCTTTTATAATATCACAAATTAATCTAAAATATATATTTTTTGATGAATGTATTTGTTTTTTATAAAATCTTTTTTCTGTATAATTATAGCTTCTTAAACCTACACCTATTACAAAACCTGTTAATACTAAAACATCATTTTTACCACTTTTGTTACTTATTCTTTTTATTGCTATTGTATATTTTATCCATTATTTCTTATTGAAATATTAGAAAAAAATAATAATAAAAAATAGGCATTAGTCTAATATTGTACTAACACCTATTTACCAAATCAATAAATTACTACAAATCTATACTATTTAACAAATCTCTTAAAGCTTTTAGTTCATCAATAGACATCATAACACCTTTACCCATGCTTAATTACTACAATAGTGTTTTCTTATTATTAAACTATTTCTACCGTATTTTTCTTTAATTCATTTATTGTAGTGATTAGCTTATTTCTTTCTTCAATATGATTTTCCAAATAAGTCAATTATACCACCAACAGTTCTAAATGGGTCTTCCATTAAAACTCTATTATCCTCCATAAATCCATTCTTAACTACATAGTCAACTATAAGCTTAACAAAATGTATCTGTTTAGAATTAAAACTATCGTTATTTAAAAATTCTGAAAATACATCATTAGCAGTATTTCTATCAAGACCTACTAATTTTCTAACAAGTTGAGTAACAGAAGTATTTCCAAACTCTTTTTCATAGTCTGAATGATTCCTAGCTGTTTAAAGAATACATCTTCTAGGGTTTCTACATCTTGTTTAGTTAACTTTTATTATTTCTTAGTTTATATATTGCCAGTTCATCTTTATTACTACTTAAATAATGCTCTACTTTCTTTTTGTAATCTTTAAGGTTATTAGCATTGTACATAGAGTTGTTTGTTTCCTCTGCTACAATAAGATCTTCAAATTTTGTATAATATATCTTTTGACTAGACTTTTCAATATATTTGATAAGGTCTCTAAGTACTATACGTACTTTATCTAACTCAAATATATTAGCACCTTCCCAAAATTCTTCACTCATAGCTTTTTCTATCATATACTTTTGAGCTATAATTTCTGGTATTGTTCCGATTTTTGAAAGCTTTTCTGACGTTGATATTACACTTCTTATTCCTTTAATTGCATTGTTATTTTGTAAATATACTAAAGCTATAGTATACATTTCTTAATAAATCTATTTTAACTTATTTATTTCATATACTGATAATCCTGTTTTTAACGCTATAGTTTCTATATCTAAAACATCTAATAAAGATTTTGCTATTTCTATAGCTTTCTTTTTTTCGCCTTCTTTTACTCCTTTTTCTCTTCCTTCTTCTCTTCCTATTTCTTTTCCTTCTTCTCTTCCTTTTTCCTCTAAATACTTTTCTCTTATTTCATCAATACCCATATTAACAACACCTCCTGTATTTTCCTTAATTTCTTTAAACTTATTTGCTAAACTATTGTCTTGTATCAAAAATAAATACTCTAAAAAGTATGTCAATGCTTTTCTTTGATCCATAGTTTTTACTTTATCGTATTTAACTAATTCGTTAAATAATTCTACTTTAGCCAAGAATATTTCATTATCATCTGCACCTATTTCTAATAGTCGTTTTGCAATTTTAAACACTAATTTTAATGGATTATTGTCATTTATAAATGTTAAATCTAAGTTTTCAATATCAATTATTCTAAAGTTATATGTTAAAATATCATCTTCTAATCCATTAAGTCTATATGTATATTTTTTATCTTTACCAGATGAACCTTTGTATGTATATATAGCCGAACCTATTATATCTGATTTATCTTTGTATTTGTATCTAAACTTATCCCATATTCTATAAAAGTATCTAAACATTCTTTCTGCAAATACATTTTCATTACTACTATAACTCTGAACTTCTACATGAATAAATAATATTTTACTTTCATTATCCTTCATAGTTACTTTTATAATTTTATCAGATACAATCTTTTCAGCTTCTTCTTTACTAAAGATATCCTTTTGAATTTCTAAAAGCTCATTATCTAAAGCTTCACTTTTTATCTCCCAGTTTATTTTGTTGTATATCTCAGGAAATAAAAGCTCTACTATCTCTTCTTCAAAAGCTTCTAGTATAGTTTTCCATGCTGCATCAAAATCATGCTTTTTCATATTTTCACCTCCTATTATATAAATATATTTAATAAACAAGTGTGAATTTTTTTTATTTTTCATTTTTACTATTTAATTCTTTTACTCTTTCATCATAAATTTTTCTATTAGTTTCATCATTACTTATCTCTATAAGTAATTCTTTAGCTTCTTTTATCTCCGGTATTACTTGTGCTAACTTTTCTACTATTTCGCTTTCAGGGTCTCTTAAAAATTCTATCCATGCAGCTAACATATTTATTTCATTAGGTTTTGTATTTTCTTTATTCATTGTCTACTATCCTCTTATATATAATTTTAAAATAGTTCTTCTTTAAAGGCTTTTTGCATTAAAGAGTTAAAGTTATCTTCTAATTCTTTTAAACTAGTTTCTATTTGAGATTTTAATTTATCTATTTGGTTAACAAAATCTGCGAATTGATTTTGTAGTTCTCTATTATGGAACAAGTATTTTTATTTCTGATATTCCAGCCTGATTTGTTATATATTGACTCGCTGATGTTTTTAATTTATCTTTCATTTTTAACATATTAGATATTAACAAATTTTCAATTATTTATATACTACTTTTTATATTTTATTTTAAACTACAGGAAAGAGTATTGACTTTTTAGCCAATACTCTTTTCGTGGATTTCAATGGTGGAGACGAGGGGAATCGAACCCCTGTCCGCAAGTCCTTTCCTCGTTGCTTCTACGTGTGTAGCCAACTGTATTAAAATTCACTAATTATACTGCCCAGTGGCAGGCTATATAATTAGCTAGTCTTAATTAGTCCACTTTAAGTCAAGACACCCAAAAAGTAGTTCCCTGCATAAATGACGACCAGACCTAACCGGCAGGAGGGCTAGGTGGGTCGAGCAGCGTTATTAAGCTGCTAAAGCGTAATTATCGTTTGCGTTTATTTTAAGTTCCCCAGTTTTTACGTGACCCAGAGTAACACGACACGCCACCCCAAGTTCCAAACCCACGTCGAAACCTTTACGCCCCCGTGGTAATTTTTAAGTCCTTGGACTGATTAAACGCACCATCTTTATTAAATTGTAAGTATATAATAGTACACTAAAACAAAAAAATCAACAACTAAAATTTACCTCTAAGTTCTCTTTCAATCGCCCTTTGAGCATCCTTTTTAGCTAAATCTTGGCGCTTATCATAAAGTTTTTTACCTTTTGCAAGGGCTAGTTCAACTTTTACTTTACCATTTTTAAGATAAACACTAAGAGGAATTAATGAGTATCCCTTAACGGTAGTTGCTCCAATTAATTTTCTTATTTCGTGCTTATGAAGAAGAAGTTTTCTAGTTCTAAGTGGGTCTTGATTAAATCTATTCCCTTGTTCGTATGGACTTATATGAACTTGCTTTAAAAAAACTTCGCTATTATCAACAGAAGCATATCCATCAGTTAAATTAAGTCTTCCTTGTCTAATTGATTTTACCTCTGTACCTTTAAGTTCTATCCCACACTCGTAAGTTTCTTCTATAAAATACTCGTGTCTTGCTTTTCTATTAGTAGCCAAAGTTTTATAAGCCATACTTTCACCTTCATTCTTTCTAAAATAATCTTAACCAAAATATATCATATTTGTAAGTTATAGTCAAGCACTACCCCACGTAAGTGGGGTATATATTAATTCTCTATTTTCTCTAAAATTTCAAAGTCAATCTCTTTTAAATCAACATTAACTTTTGAAACTCTAATTTTTACACTATCACCAATTCTATAAGTTTTCTTAGTTCGCTCTCCTATTATAGTATAACTCATCTCATCAAAAATATAATAATCTTCTTTCATATCTGAAAGTCTAATAAGTCCTTCAACAGTATTTTTAAGTTCAACAAATATGCCAAAAGAAGTTACACTCGATACCACACCTTCAAATTCTTCTCCTACTTTATCCATCATATAAACAGCTTTATAATAATCCTTCACATCTCTTTCTGCAAGTTCTGCCTTTCTTTCTTGTTCTGATGATATAGTTGAAGAATAATCAACTATTTGAGTAAGCTCTTGAATTCTCTTTGGAGTCAATTTATTGTTTAAATGTTCTTTTATAATCCTGTGTATTTGAAGGTCTGGGTATCTCCTTATTGGAGAAGTAAAATGACTATAATATTTTGCTGATAATCCAAAATGACCACTACACTCCGGAGAGTATCTCGCTTGTCTTAGTGAGCGAAGCATTATAGTACTTATAATTTCTTCTTCTTTTGTACCTTTAATTTTTTCTATTATAGATTGTAATGATTTTGGATGCACTTCATCCAAATCCCCTTTTATAGTATAACCAAAAGTTGATATAAACTTTCCTAATTCCTGCATTTTTTCACTTGATGGAGTTTCGTGAATTCTATAAACAAAAGGAATGTTTAGCCAAAAATAATGCTCTGCAACAGTTTCATTAGTAATAAGCATAAACTCTTCTATTATTTTATTTGAAATTCTTCTTTCATAATGCTTAATATCGTTGACAGTTCCATCAGGATTTAATATAATTTTTGCTTCTGGAAAATCAAAATCAACAGCACCTCTTTGATGTCTTCTTTTCATTAGAATTTTTGCTAATTTTTGAGAGTTATAAAATTCTTCTAGTAAATTACTATATTTTTTCTTTAAAGTATCATCATCTTTTTCCAAAATATCAGAAACTTCAGTATAGGTCATTCTAGCCTTTGAATTTATTATAGTTTCTTTTATTTCGTGATTTATAACTTTTCCATTATTATCAATTTCCATAAATACTGAAAGCGTTAATTTATCTTCATTAGGATTTAAACTACAAACTCCATTAGATAAAACTTTTGGAAGCATTGGAATTACAGTATCAACTAAATAAACTGAAGTTGCTCTTTTTAATGCTTCTTTATCAAGTTTTCCTTTTTCTTTTACATAATGAGTAACGTCTGCTATATGCACTCCTAATTTATAATTCCCATTTTCTAAAACTTCAATAGAAATAGCATCATCTAAATCTTTTGCATCTTCACCATCTATTGTAAATATTTTTAGATCTCTTATATCAAGTCTTTTTTCTATTTCTTCATTTGTAATAGGAACAGCTACTTCCTCAGCTTCTTTTAATACTTTTTGCTTAAATTCTTCTGGTAGTCCGTGTGATTTTATAATTGATAGTATTTCAGCTTCTTTACTCCCTTTTTCACCTAAAACTTCTATAATCTTCCCTTCTGGTTTTCTTCCTTCTTTTGGATAAATAGTTATCTTACATACTACTTTATCGCCTTTTTTTGCACCACTAAAATATCTTTTTGGAATATATATATCTTTATTAAACTTTTTATCATCGGGTACTACAAATCCAAAACTTTTACTTGGTTCAAAAACTCCAACAACTTTAGTCACTTCTCTTTGTAAAACCTTTACGATAGTCCCTTCTGCTCTTTTATTTCCAGTAGCCTCTGTTATTATTTGAGCTAAAACTTTATCATTATGCATTGCAGTATTAGTTTCACTTGCTGGAATAAATAAATCCTGAGTAAATTCTTCATCAGACTCAACAAATCCAAATCCTTTTTTGTGAGATATATATTTTCCAACAAAATAACCAAGCTTTCTATAGGTAGTTATTTTTCCTTTTTTAGTTTTTGCTAAAACTCCATCTTCACACATCTCATCTATAAAATTATAAAACATAGGAATTTCTGTGTGATGTATATCAAAAATTATTGCTAATTCTTCTTTTTTAAGTGGATTATAATGTTCATCATTAATAAGACCTAAAAGTCTTTCTTTTAGTCCTACTTCCATAAGTCCTCCTTTTTAATCTTTTTATTTATTATTATTTTTAAAATTATTAATTATACAAATCTCAAAAACAAAAGGAGCTAACTTATAGTCAACTCCGTGTTTTTAAAAATTAAATTTAATTTTTAAAAGCTAAATAATGGCCAATTATTTAACTAAAAGTAGAGCTATTGCATTAACAAAAAATAAAAATGCCGATATTTTTGTTACCCTTGCTAAAAATGCGTCTTTACCTTTTGGCTTAAAATATTCTTGGTTTCCTTCCCCTCCAAACTGAGAAGGTACTGCATTTTTAGTGTCTTGTGGCATTATACTAAATATTAGAGAAAGTGCTAATATTATTTGAAATGCCATTAAAACATTTTTCATTACTTTCACCTTCTTTTTAAAAAGACTATAACCCTAAATATATCATATAATATAAATTAATTCAATAAAAAGCTATGAGACAAACCTCATAGCTTAATTTATTATATATTTTCAACTTTTATTAAATTAGTAGTTCCTTCTCCACCTATACCAGCAGTAACAACAACAGTTTCTCCAGAGTTTACTAAATTAGCCTCTTTAGAAACATTAATAGCATTAGCTATCATTTCATCAGTATTTGAAGCAGAATTAGTTTTTACTGGGTATACTCCCCAAGTTAAAGCAAGTCTTCTCATAACATCTTCATTTGGAGTTGTAGCTATTATTGGACAGCTTGGTCTAAATCTTGAAACCATCTTAGCAGTACTTCCTGATGATGTACAAGTAACTATTGCAGAAGCCTTTAATTCAACTGCAGTAGTACAAGTAGCATGACTTATTGCATTAGTTACAGTCATTTCTTTGTTTGATACTACATTTTTAGCCACTAATTCTTTTTCTGCTCTTTTTGCAACACTTGCCATAGTCTTAACAGCTTCAACTGGATACTTACCAGCAGCAGTTTCTCCAGAAAGCATTATTGCATCTGTACCATCAAATATAGCATTAGCAACGTCAGTAACTTCAGCTCTTGTTGGTCTTGGGTTTCTCATCATAGAATCAAGCATTTGAGTTGCAGTTATAACTGGCTTTCCTGCTTCATTACATTTTCTTATCATAAGTTTTTGAGCTAGTGGTATTTCTTCAGTTGGTATTTCAACACCTAAGTCTCCTCTAGCAACCATTATACCATCAGATGCTTCTATTATTTCATCTAAATTATCTAGACCTTCTTGATTTTCTATTTTAGATATTATTTGTATATGATTTGCATTATTTTTAACTAATATTTCTCTTATAGCTTCAACATCAGATACTTTTCTAACAAATGATGCTGCTATAAAGTCTATACCTTGAGATATACCAAATTCTATATCGCTTATATCTTTGTCAGTTAATGCAGGTAAGTTTATTTTAACACCTGGTACGTTAACACCTTTGTGGTTTTTAACTATACCTGAATTTTCAACTATACATATTATATCATTTCCTTTTATTTCATTGACTCTAAGTCCAACTAAACCGTCATCTATTAATATAGTATCCCCACAAACAACGTCTTTAGCTAAATCTTTGTAGCTTACTGTACACTTTTCTTTGTCACCAACAACATCATCCATTGTTATTGTGAAAGTTTGACCTTCTTCTAATAAAACTTCTGGGTCAGCAAATTGTCCAGTTCTTATTTCTGGTCCTTTAGTATCTAAAAGTATAGCAACTGGTACATTTAATTCTTCTCTTACCTTTTTTACAGTGTTTATTCTTCCTAAATGTTCTTCATGAGAACCATGAGAAAAGTTCATTCTACAAACATTTAATCCATTTTTTATTAACTCTTTTAAAACTTCTTCTTTTTCTGAAGCTGGCCCTAATGTACAAACTATTTTAGTCTTTTTTAATCCGTTTAACATTTTTCCTAAATCCCTTTCTCTGAATCTTGTAATTTTTATTGCACGATTTTTAATAAACTATACAATAAAATATTCTAAATTTTATATTAAAAGGGGATTAGAAAAATCTAAACCCCTATAAAATTGATAATATAGAATTTTTATTATTTCTTTAAGTTATAGAAAGAATTCATTCCACAGTATCTAGAAGTTTCTCCTATCATATCTTCTATTCTTAATAATTGGTTGTATTTAGCAACTCTATCAGTTCTTGATGGAGCACCAGTTTTTATTTGTCCAGCATTAACTGCAACAGCTAAGTCAGCTATAGTATTATCTTCTGTTTCTCCAGATCTATGAGATATAACAGCAGTATATCCAGCTCTTTTTGCCATTTCTATAGCATCTAAAGTTTCAGTTAAAGTACCTATTTGGTTAACTTTTATTAGTATAGAGTTAGCAACACCAGCTTCGATTCCTCTTTCTAATCTTTCAGTATTAGTAACGAATAAATCGTCTCCTACTAATTGTATTTTCTTTCCTAATCTTTCAGTTAATATCTTCCATCCATCCCAGTCTTCTTCATCTAGACCGTCTTCTATTGTTACTATTGGGAATTCATTTACCCATTCTTCATATAAATCAACCATTTGTTCAGCAGTTAATTTCTTTCCTTCGTGCTTTAAGTCATAAAGCTTAGTTTCTTTGTCATACATTTCAGTAGCAGCAACATCAAGTCCTAATTTAACGTCTTCTCCTGGAGTGTATCCAGCTGCTTTTATAGCATCAACTATTAATTGTAATGCTTCTTTGTTTGAACCTAAGTTTGGAGCAAATCCTCCCTCATCTCCTACACCGCAAGATAAGTTTCTCTCAGCTAAAACTTTCTTTAATGCATGGAATACTTCAGCTCCCATTCTTAAAGCTTCTTTGAAAGATTTAGCACCAACTGGTAATATCATGAACTCTTGAACATCTACACTGTTATCAGCATGTTCTCCACCATTTATTATGTTCATCATTGGAACTGGTAATTGCTTAGCGTTTATTCCACCAACATATTGATAAAGTGGTAAACCAACTGCATCAGCAGCAGCTCTAGCAACAGCCATAGATACTCCAAGTATAGCATTAGCCCCTAATTTTCCTTTGTTTGGAGTTCCATCTAATTCTATCATAACCTTATCTATTTCAGGTTGGTCAAATGCACACATTCCTTCTAATTCTGGTGCTATTATTTCATTAACGTTTTTAACTGCGTTTTCAACACCTTTTCCAACATATCTTTCTTTAACATTATCTCTTAATTCAACAGCTTCAAAAGCTCCTGTTGATGCTCCTGATGGAACTATAGCTCTACCAAAAGCTCCACATTCTAAAGTAACTTCAACTTCTACTGTTGGATTTCCTCTAGAGTCAAGTACTTCTCTAGCGTATACTGATTCAATTACTGACATTTTAGTATCTCCTTTTAAACTTTTAAATTATATATATTAATTTTAAATTTATTGATGGGTAAATTTAAAATTTGTAGCTTATTTATTTATTAATGAATTTCCAGTCATTTCTGCTGGTTTTTCTAAATTCATCATATCAAGTACTGTAGGTGCAATATCTGATAATCTTCCACCTTCTTTTAAAGTTAATGATTTATCTTCACCTACTATTATAAATGGTACTGGATTTGTTGAATGTGCAGTTACAGTAGTTTTAGTTTCAGGGTCTATCATAAGCTCTGCATTACCGTGGTCTGCTGTAATTATTGCACTTCCACCTTTTTGAAGCACTTTATCAACAACTTTTCCAACACAACTATCAACAGTTTCAATAGCTTTAATAGCTGCATCTATAACTCCTGTATGACCTACCATATCTGGATTTGCATAGTTTAAAACTATAAAATCATACTTATCTTTTTCTATCTCAGCTAAAACTTTTTCAGTTAACTCATTAGCATTCATCTCAGGCTTTAAGTCATAAGTTGCAACATCTGGAGATGGAACTAATAATCTATCTTCATTTTCATTTGGTTCTTCAACTCCACCATTAAAGAAGAAAGTAACATGAGCATACTTTTCTGTCTCTGCAGTTCTAAGCTGAGTTTTTCCATTTTTAGCTAAGTATTCACCTAAAGTATTTTCTAAGCTTTGTGGCTTAAATGCAACCTCAACATTTTTTATAGTTATGTCATAAGTTGTTAAGCATACAAACATAGTTTTTATATAATTTCTTTCAAATCCAGAAAACTCTTCATCAACTATTGCTCTTGTTATTTCTCTTGCTCTGTCTGGTCTAAAGTTTGCAAATGCAACTGAATCTCCTTCTTTTATAAGACCAATAGGAGCATTATTTTCAAGTATTACAGTAGGTACAACAAATTCATCATTTTTTCCATCAGCATAAGATTTTTCTATTGCTTCTTTTATAGAACTTGCTGTATTACCTTCTCCATTTACCATTGCTTCATAAGAAAGCTTAACTCTTTCCCATCTTTTGTCTCTATCCATAGCATAATATCTACCAGAAACTGAAGCAAATTTACCTACACCAACTTCTGTCATATAGTCTTGTAAATCATCTACAAACTCCATAGCACTAGTTGGCGAAACATCTCTTCCATCTGTAAAAGCGTGTACAAATACATCTTTTACACCTTTATCTTTAGCCATTTTTATAAAACCTTTTATATGGTCTATATGTGAATGAACTCCACCATCAGATAAAAGTCCTAAAATGTGAAGAGCTTTATCTTTTGCATTATCCATTAATTTAACTAAAACTTCATTTTCAAAAAAGTCTCCGTCATTTATAGACTTAGTAACTCTTGTTAGATCTTGATAAACTATTCTACCAGCACCAATATTTGTGTGCCCTACTTCAGAGTTACCCATTTGTCCATCTGGAAGACCAACATCCATACCACTTGCATTTATTAAAGTGTTTGGATATTCTTTTACTAATCTATCTAAATTTGGAGTTTTAGCGCTTAATATAGCATTTCCTTCAGCTATTTTGCTCTCTCCAAAACCATCCATTATTATTAATGCTATTGGCTTTTTCATAACTTTCTCTCCTTAGTAATTAACAAGTTGAGTGTAATCACTACTAGCTAAACTAGCTCCACCAACTAAAGCTCCATCTATATCACTTTGGCTCATTATTTCAGCTACATTTTGAGGCTTAACACTTCCTCCGTACTGAATTCTAACTTCGTTTGCTAATTCACCATATAAATTAGCCACAACTTCTCTTATATATTTTATAACGTCATTTGCATCTTCACTTGTAGCAGTTTTTCCAGTTCCTATTGCCCATATTGGTTCATATGCTATAACAACTTTAGATAAATCTTCTTTTTTAACATTTTCTAAAGCTTTTTCTACTTGAACTTTACAAACTTCTTTAGTTTTACCAGCTTCTCTTTCTTCTAAAGTTTCACCACAGCAAAGTATTGGATCTATTCCAACCTCTAAAGCCTTTAAAACTTTTTTATTTACAGTTTCATCTGTTTCGTTAAAGTATTCTCTTCTTTCAGAGTGCCCTATTACAACGTAATCTATATTTAATTCTTTAAGCATAGCTGGTGATATTTCCCCAGTAAATGCTCCACTTTCTTCGTAGTGCATATTTTGAGCACCTATTTTAATATTAGTCCCTTTAGTTGCTTCTTTTAAGTCTTTAAGTAAAGTAAATGGTGCACATATTACAGCTTCAACTTTATTATTTTGAACTTTATCTTTTACTTCATTAACAAACTCTAAAGCTTCAGCTATAGTTTTGTTCATTTTCCAGTTTCCTGCAATTATAGGTTTTCTCATTTTAATCCTCCTAAATGGATTTTGTATAGAGAAAAATCTCTATACTTTAAAAATATATATTAAACTTAACGTATTATTTTCAAATTTATTTGTTATCTAAAGCCACTATTCCTGGTAATTCTTTACCTTCTAAGAATTCAAGAGAAGCTCCTCCACCAGTTGATACGTGAGTCATTTTATCTCCAAATCCTAATATATTAACAGCAGCAGCACTATCTCCTCCACCTATTACAGTAGTAGCATCAGTTAAATCTGCCATAGCTTTAGCAACTGCTAATGTTCCTTCTGAGAAGTTTTTAAATTCAAATACTCCCATTGGTCCATTCCATACTATTGTCTTAGATTCTTTAACAGCTTTTACATACTCATCTATAGTTTTTGGTCCTATATCAAGTCCCATAAATCCTTCTGGTATATTAGCATCATTTGTAACTTGTCTTTCATTATCAGCAAAAGCATTAGATATAGCGTTATCTATTGGAAGTAATAATTTAACTCCTTTTGCTTTAGCTTTTTCCATCATTTCTTTTGCATATTCAATCTTTTCTTCTTCAACTAATGAAGTTCCTATTTCATATCCTTGAGCTTTTAAGAATGTATAAGCCATTCCTCCACCTATTATTAGGTTATCTACTTTTTCAAGTAATTCATTTATAACAGCTATCTTATCAGAAACTTTAGCTCCTCCAAGTATTGCAGTAAATGGTCTTACTGGATTTTCTACAGCTTCTCCTAAGAATTTTAATTCTTTTTGTATTAAATATCCACAAGCTCTTTCTTGTAAAAATTCTCCTGCACCTACTGTTGAACAATGAGCTCTGTGAGCAGTTCCGAATGCATCATTAACAAATACTTCAGCAAGTGAAGCTAATTCTTTTGAGAAAGTTTCTTCATTTTTAGTTTCTTCTTTTCTATATCTAGTGTTTTGTAAAAGTACTACATCACCATCATTCATTTTAGAAACAGCATCTTTTGCATTTTCCCCAACAACATTATCATCTGCTGCAAATACTACTTCTTTTCCTAACATTTCAGATAATCTTTTTGCAACTGGTGCTAAAGATAATTCAGGCTTTGCTTCACCTTTTGGCTTTCCTAAGTGAGAGCATAATATAACTCTAGCTCCTTTTTCTATTAAATATTTTATAGTTGGAAGTGCTCCATTTAATCTGTTCTCATCAGTTATTACACCTTCTTTTAAAGGTACATTAAAATCACATCTAACTAAAACTTTTTTTCCGCTTACATTTATATCTTCTATAGTTTTTTTATTAAGCATTGACATCGCTAAAATTACTCCTCTCAAATAGAAAAATCTTTTAATAGTTTAAGTGTATTTGTTTTTAAAAAAGTCCGATTTGTAAAAATTACAAACTCGGACTCTTATGAAATTACTTAGCTAAAGAAGCGAAGTATCCTAATGTTCTTATTAATTGAGATGTATAAGACATTTCGTTATCATACCAAGAAACAACTTTAACTAATTGCTCTCCATTTACTTCCATAACTTTTGTTTGAGTAGCATCAAATAATGAACCGAAAGATATTCCAACTATATCAGAAGAAACTAATTGCTCTTCAGTATATCCGAAAGACTCATTTGAAGCAGCTTTCATAACGTTGTTTATTTCTTCTACTGTAACTTTTTTATCTAAAGTACAAACTAACTCAGTTAAAGAACCTGTTATAACTGGTACTCTTTGAGCTCCACCATCTAATTTACCATTTAATTCTGGTATAACAAGTCCTATAGCTTTAGCAGCTCCAGTAGTATTTGGAACTATATTAGAAGCAGCAGCTCTAGCTCTTCTTAAATCACCTTTTGCGTGTGGTGCATCTAATGTATTTTGGTCATTAGTGTATGCATGTATTGTAGTCATGAAACCTTTTTGTACTCCGAAAGCATCGTTTAATGCTTTAGCCATTGGAGCTAAACAGTTAGTTGTACAAGAAGCTCCTGATATAACTGTTTCTGTTCCATCTAATACATCGTGGTTTACGTTGTAAACAACAGTCTTTAAATCTCCTGTAGCAGGTGCTGATATAACTACTTTCTTAGCTCCAGCTTCTAAGTGAAGTCCAGCTTTTTCTTGAGAAGTAAAGAATCCTGTACATTCCAAAACTATATCAACATTTAATTCTTTCCATGGTAAATCTTGAGGATTTCTCTCAGCAGTAACTCTTATTTCTTTTCCATTAACTACGAAAGCTCCTTCTTTAACTTCTATTTCACCATTAAATCTACCTTGAGCAGAGTCATACTTGAATAAATGAGCTAATGTCTTAGCATCTGTTAAGTCGTTTATAGCAACAACTTCAAACTTATCAGTTTGTTCCATTAACTTTCTTAAAGCTAATCTTCCTATTCTTCCAAAACCATTTATAGCAACTTTAACCATCTTTGCTACCTCCTGTTTTTATATTATATATAATCACTAGCTAAGCTAGAGTTTAACGTTTTAAAATTTCATTTGCACTATCTTCATCAGTAACAACAACAATATTTTTATTTATATTAGTTAGTGCAATAAGTGCATCAACTTTATTAATTCCAGAACATATCGCAATATTTTCTTTTATGTTTTTAAAAGTTTCTAAATCTATCGCAACTGTATTTAATTTAAAGACAATTTCTCCATTTTTATCAAAAAAGTGTCCAAAGGCTTCTCCAACTCCACCTTTATTTATTATATAATCTAGTTTATCTTCTTCTATTCTTCTTTTTTTTGCCATTTCATCGGCTTTTCCTATACCAAAAACTAATATATCAGTTTTTTTCATATAGTCTAAAGTCCTTTTTATTTCAGGCTCCCTAGTTATAGTTTTCATAGCCTCTTCGCCAAGTTCATCAGGGATATGAAGAAGTTTATATTTTGAATTTAACTTTTTGCTAATAGTTGCAACAACATTATTTGATTGATGTTCTATATCTTTTCCCATGCTACCTCTTGCTGGTACAACTCTTACATGTGGGTATTTTTTATCTGTTTTTATGTTGTTTGCAAATTCTCTTACTGTACTTCCTCCAGTTATTGCAACAACATCTTCATCTTTTAGTATACCTAAAAAATACTCAGCCCCACATCTTACAACATTTTTCAGTACATCTTCTTTGTAATCAGAAGATACAAGTAAGACTTTTTTAACACCTAGCTTATTTCTTACTTTTTCTTCAAGCGTAGAAAGACCCATTATATCGTTTATTATATCTTTTAAACTTTTAATCATCTCTTCGCCATCATTAGTTATACTCATTCCAGATGTATCTATATTTATAAATCCTTGCTCTTTTAAAAACTCAATCTCACTTCTAACTACTCTTTCAGTTAAGTTAAGTTTATTTGATAAAGCACGTCTTCCAATACTTTCACTAAGACTTATCTGATTTAATATAGCATATCTTTTTTTCATAAGTTCTATAGCTTGTGGAATTAACTTTTGTTGAATCTTAATTAAATCTTTCATTAAATATACTCCTTTATATCGAGTTGGACATTTTATATCCCTTGTATATATTTTAGTCCCACAAGTTAATTTAATTGTAACCTAATATATAAAATATTTCAACTATTTTTATAATTTTTTTATAATTTTTTTATAATTGACTTGTATTGTAATAAATTTAAATTAACTCGTATTAAAATATTAGTAAATTAAAAAATGTAGAAAAAACTTTTTCTACATTTCTTCTAAAATAACTTTTAGCTCTTCTTCGGTATAATTATATTTAGTATTGCAAAATTGACATCCAACCTCTGCCTTTTTATCTTCTTCAATAATTTCTTTAAGCGATTTTTTTCCTATTGAAATTAATGCCTCTTGTATTCTTTCTCTAGAACAATCACACTCAAATTTTACTTCTTTTTTGTCAAGTATATTTGGATTTAATCCTTCTAAAACTATATTTAAAATATCCTCTGGAGTTTTTCCAGACTTTAGCATATTAGTTATTGAGTCTAGTTTTGATATATTTTGTTCAAGTTTTGAAATAGTTTCTTCTGTTGCATCTGGCATTAGTTGAACTATAAATCCTCCAGCACAACTTACTTCATACTCACTAGTTAGTACACCAAGTGCTACTACTGATGGAGTTTGCTCTGAAAGTGCAAAATAATGAGTAAAATCTTCTGCAATCTCTCCACTAACTAAAGGATACGCTCCGTTGTATGGTTCTTTAAGACCTAAATCCTTTATAACTTTAACAACTCCATTAGTTCCAACAGCACCTGCTACGTTTAGTTTTCCATTTTCATAATCAGGTACAACTACTTTTGGATTTGAAACGTATCCCTTAACTACTCCTTTTTGATTACTAGTTGTAAGTATAGTTCCAATAGGTCCTCCACCTTTTATTATTACAGAAACTTTATCACCTTTATTTTTCATCATAAGTCCCATAATTGAAGTTGCCGTTAAAGTTCTTCCAAGTGCTGCTGTTGCTACTTTACTTGTTTCATGAAGACTTCTTGCTTTTTCAACCATATTAGTAGTTATACCAACAAAAGCTCTTATTTGACCATTTCCAGCTGTAGCTCTTAAAATATAATCCTTCATAAAATCCCTCCATCATTAGTTACTTTTTACATACAAAAAACAATCTTTCGCTATTTTCCTTTGGAGTATCAAAGGTAAAATCAGCAAAAACATCAATATCACTAAATCCTGCATTTTTTAAAAAATTTTTTATTTCTAGTTCTGTATATGCCCTTTGCTGATGTGTCTCTGTAAACCTGTCAAACTTTCCGTTTTCATCTCTAACAAAAAACGCAAGTTCCATATCTATTAAATTTTCAGTATCATCAAAATAATTTTGCCACATATACGAAATATTTTCTCTATTTTCTGCAAATGTATTGTTTCCAAGTATAGTAGATAACTTATAATAAGAACTTATATCAAATATAAAAAGACCATCTTTTTTAAGAAGTTCGTATACTTTTGAAAAACAGTTTTCAATCTCATCATCATAAGTTAAGTAATTAAACCCATCGCAAGCACATAAAACACAATCCAAATTTTCAACATCAAAGTCAAGTTCTGCTATGTCTTGTTGAAGTAAAACTAACTCAATGCCTTTTTCGTATGCTTTTTCACGTGCTACATTAAGCATATCATATGATATATCAATTCCTGCTATATCATAGTTTTTTATTGTGAGTGGAATAGTTAAATTTCCAGTTCCACAAGCAAGTTCTAGTATATTTTTTACCTTAGCTTCTTTTTTCTTTATAATTTCTTCTATATATAAAACCCATTTATCATAATCAACATCATTCATAAGTTCATCATAAATAAATGCAAAATCACTGTATTGATTCATCATTTTTTTCCTTTTCTAACTTTTTCATTCGTTTTTTTCTTGAGGTTAGCATTCCACCAATTCTTCCAGCTTCTTTTGCAGTAAGACCTGCCCAACCTTCTTTTGATACTTTATCTATAAGACCAAGTTCTCCTGCTATTTCATATTTCATTATATCATGATTAGTTAGTTTAACAGTTTTATTAATCTTTTTCAATTTTATCACTCCTTTTATAATTGTATTTTTATCAAGTAAAATAAAAATATACAATCACAAAAGGAACTCTTATAAATCAATAGATTTTTTGTGCTTTAATAAATTAATATATAAGTCAATAGCATCAATTAAAACTTCTTCATCAAAATTAAAATTAAAATTATGAAGTCCATTTATATGACCTTTTTTAGTATCTCTTGATCCTAACATAAAGAAAAATCCTCTGACTTCCTTTTGGTAATAAGAAAAATCCTCAGAAATCATTAAGGGGTCAAGTTCTATTACCTTATCTTTACCAATAGCATCTATAAATTCGTTATATAAATCAAAATCATTATACACTGCTGGATAATCATCTTTTATACTAACTTCTATTTTACAGTTATACGCTACTTCAAAACCTTTAGCAATTTCCATTACTCTTTTTTTCATAAAATCATAAACTTCAGGCTTAAAAGTTCTTATGGTTCCACCTAAATTTACCTTTTCTGCAATTATATTTCTTCTACTTCCACCAGTTATAGTTCCAATACTTAAAACAGCAGTATCTACTGGCGCAACATTTCTTGAAATAATAGTTTGTAAACTATTTACTAAGTTTGATGCAATTATTATAGCATCATTGCCATTTTGTGGCATAGCACCGTGTCCACTTTTTCCAGTTATATTTATTTCAAAATCTCCAACCTGGGCTAAAAAATATCCTCCTCTAGCTCCAACTAATCCACTTTCAATATCTGGATATATATGAAGTCCATATATTTCATCAACATTGTATTTTTTTAGTACTCCTTCTTCAATTAAAAGCTTAGCCCCACCTGGTCCTTCTTCTGCCGGTTGAAAAATAAACACTATATTATCAATTAATTTATCTTCATTTTCTTTTAAAAATTCAATAAATCCAAGTAAAATACTTATATGAGCATCGTGTCCACAAAGATGCTTTACTCCATTTTCAGTCATAAGACCATCAATATCAGCCCTAAATGCAATAGTTTTTTTTCCTTCTTTTCCTTTTAAAATTCCAACTGTTGCAGTTTCTATAAAAGTCTCATAAGTAACACCTATTCTATCTAAGTTTTCTCTTATATACTTTGCAGTTTTAAACTCCTCAAGCCCAACTTCTGCGATAGTATTTAAATATTTTCTATGATTATACACTCTTTCTTTTATCATAACTCTCCTAAGCATATCTATATTTTATATTATTCTTTATTTTCCTTTTCTGTTTGTACAAAACTTTTTATATCCTCTAGTACATTTCCTTTTGCAAATTTAATACCTTGGTTAATAGCATTTTTAATAGCAACACTATCTGAGCTACCGTGAGCTTTTATAACTCCTCCATTAACACCTAAAAGAGGAGCTCCTCCATATTCAGAATAATCCATCATACTTTTTAGTTTTTGCATATCGTTTTTTATAAACATAGCTCCAATTTTACCTTTTGTAGAACTTAGTAAAGTTTCTTTTATTAATTTCATAACAGACATAGCTACACCTTCTGCTGATTTTAAAAGAATATTTCCAGTAAATCCATCACAAACAATAATATCTGTTACTCCATTTATTAAATCTCTAGCCTCTATATTCCCTATAAAGTTTAAATCAAGTTTTTTAATTTCATCATAAGACTTCTTAGTTATATCATTTCCTTTACCCTCTTCAGAACCAATATTAGCAATAGATATTTTAGGGCTAGTAAGTCCCAAAACTTTCTTTGCATAAATATTTGACATTCCTGCAAATTGAACTAAATTTATAGGCTTGCAATCAGCATTAGCTCCACCATCTGCAATTAATGTCATTCCCATTTTTACATTTGGAATAGCAGGACAAAGACACGGTCTATCAATTCCTTTTATTCTTCCAACAACTAAAAGTCCACCAGTAAGAAGTGCCCCAGTATTTCCTGCAGAAATAACTGCATCAGCTTTTTTTTCTTTAACTAATTTTAATGCAACAACCATAGAAGAATCTTTTTTGCTTCTTATAGCTTCAACAGGCTTATCCTCATTAGTAACAACTTCTGTTGTATTTATTATTTCAAGCTTACTTTTATCAAAATCATATTTTGAAAACTCTTTTTCTAAAATTTCCTTATCTCCAGTTATTATAATATCAACGCCATACTCTTTTATAGCATTAACACAACCTTCAACATTAGACTTAGGTGCATTATCTCCACCCATTCCATCAACTGCTATTTTCATTTTAATCACCTTTCAAAAAGTATTTTTAATTATTTTATTATAAATACAAAAAAACATGTAGATAATCTACATGTTTTTAGAAGTTATTAGTTAGCTACAACTTCTTTACCGTTATAATATCCACAATCTGGACATACTCTATGTGGTAATTTTGGCTCATGACATTGTGGACAACTTACAAATCCAGTTGCTACCATTTTAGAGTTAGCTGCTCTTCTCATTCTAGTTTTTGATTTAGATGTTTTACGCTTTGGTACTGCCATTTTTGCCACCTCCTTAGTCGTTTTTAAATAAATCTTTTAATTTAGCAAAACGGGGATCTATGTTATCTTCCTCGTTATTAACACTTTCATCACAAGAACAAATATCAGTATTTAAATTTGCTCCACATCCTTGACAAAGACCACAACATTCTTCACTACAAAGTGTTTTTTGTGGTATTTCAAAGTCTATAGTTTGCTCAATTATAGATAGAAAATCTATTTCTTGTCCATCGTATAAAAAAGCATCTTCATCTTCAAAATAATCTTCATCAAAATTTTCTTTAATTAAAAAACCTTTAACAGAATACTCAATAGGTACTTTAACTTCAACTAGACATCTTGAACAATTATCGATTATAGTAAAACTAATATCAGTATCTAAGTAAAATCCTTTGTCAGTTCTTAAAACTTTACCTTTGATATTAACCAAAGAATCAACTTTATATTCATTATAAGCATAACTTATAGTATCGATTGTTTCACAAATATTTATATCTAGTTTATCAGTTTCTTTTCTTATTAGTTTTTCTAGGCTAATTTTCAAAATTTTCACCTCTATATATTACCCATTAATTATACAAATTTGTAATGTGTTTGTCAAGTATTTTTACTTGATAGATGCATTAAAATATGAGGTAGAATCTCCACCTCATATTTTAATAAACTATTTTACTAATTCTAATGTATCTCTAGCTATTACTAATTCTTCATTAGTTGGTACTAATAATATCTTAACTTTTGAGTCTTCAGTTGATATTACAGTTTCTTTTCCTCTTACTTTATTTGCTTCTTTATCAAGCTTCATTCCTAAGAAATCCATATTTTTCATTATGTTTTCTCTTGTTTCTACTGCATTTTCACCAACACCAGCTGTAAATACTATTGCATCTACTCCGTTCATTTCAGCAATATAACTTCCTATATATTTTTTAACTGTTTGGTCATAAGAATCAAGAGCAACTTGAGCTAATTCATTTCCTTCAGCAGCAGCTTTTTCTATATCTCTAAAATCACTAGATAAATAATCTGTCATACCATACACACCTGACTTTTTATTCATTAAATCAGTTAATTGTTGTGCATCTAAGTTTTCTTTTTCCATTAAGAAAGTTATTATAGCAGAGTCTATTGCTCCACATCTTGTTCCCATTATAAGTCCTTCAAGTGGAGTGAATCCCATTGATGTATCAATACACTTACCACCATCTATAGCAGCTATTGAAGCCCCATTTCCTAAGTGACAAGTTATTATTTTTGTGTCTTTTATATCTTTTCCAAGCATACTAGCTGCTCTTTGAGAAACATATTTATGAGAAGTTCCGTGGAAACCATATCTTCTTATACCGTACTTTTTATATAATTCGTGAGGTAAAGCGTATAGATAAGATTTTTTAGGCATTGTTTGATGGAATGCTGTATCAAATACTGCAACCATTGGAACACCTGGAAGTATTTCCTCACAAGCTTCTATTCCCATCATATTAGCAGGGTTATGAAGTGGAGCTAAATCAAAGCAATCTTTTATTCCTTGTTTAACTTCTTCATTTATTAAAACAGACTTAGTGAACTTTTCTCCACCGTGAACAACTCTGTGTCCAACAGCATCTATTTCTTTCATATCTTTAACAGCACCATAAGTTTCATCAACTAATGCTTCAAGTACTAATTTAATAGCATCTTGATGATTTTTCATAGGTTGCTCTTTTATAAGTTTACCTTCTACACCTTCTTTTTCTTGCTTTAATACAGAACCTTCTATACCTATTCTTTCAACTAATCCAACACATAAAGCTTCTTCATTTGTCATATCTATTAATTGATATTTAAGTGATGAACTACCACAATTTAAAACTAATATTTTCATAAAATTTTCTCCCTACTTATAATTTATTTATATTATGTATATGTTGATTGTATACAATATGTATTATATTACAATAATATCATCTTTAAATTAAAAAGTACATACTTAATTATTGTATTTATTTAATTTTTTGAAAACGTATATTTTTATTATACCCTGTTTAGTAAAATTTAAAATACATATTGTTGTAAAAAATTATTTTGTAATATATAATAACTAAATCTTTAAATATAAAAAGGAGATTTTTATGAATATT
This sequence comes from uncultured Peptostreptococcaceae bacterium, assembly GCA_944383455.1. Lineage (GTDB taxonomy): Bacteria > Bacillota > Clostridia > Peptostreptococcales > Peptostreptococcaceae > JAGHEK01. The sequence continues at coordinate 44,331 of CALWPP010000006.1, read as the reverse complement.
GTTAGTCTTATAGTTGAGTATAACCCTTTTCATAATGGACATTTGTATCATCTAAATAAATCTTTAGAAAAGACTAATGCCACACATTCGATAGCTATAATGAGTGGAAATTTTCTTCAAAGAGGTGAGCCTTCACTATTTGATAAGTTCACTAGAAGTGAAATCGCAGTTAAAAATGGTGTTGATTTAGTTATTGAACTTCCCACTTTATTTTCGTGTCAAAGTGCTGAAAATTTTTCTAGTGGTGCTATAAAACTAATAAATAGCTTAAATTGTATAGATAGTGTTTGTTTTGGAAGTGAAGAAGGCGATATAAATAATCTTTATCTAATATCTAATATATTAGTTAATGAGCCATTAGAATTTAAAATAAAACTAAAAGAATATTTAGATAAAGGAATATTATTTCCAGTAGCAAGAAGTAATGCTCTGTTTGATTATATAAACAGTAATAATTTAATGGATATATCAAAAGAAAAACTCTTTAATATTTTAAATTCATCTAATAATATTTTAGGTATTGAATACTTAAAAAGTATAACAAAAACAAAAAGCACAGTAAAACCTTTCACTATAACTAGAATTTCTTCTTTATATAATAGTGAAGATATAAAAAGTAATATATGTTCTGCTACTGCTATTAGAAAGTATTTAAAAGAAAATGATAATATCGAATTTTTAAGAAATGTTACTCCTCCTAAAACTTATGAAATTATAAAAGAAAAAATTAAAAATAATTTTAATCCAATGTTTGATGAGTATTATTTTGAAACTCTTAAAACTATAATACTTAGAGATTATAAAAAATTGGATAAGATATATGAGATTAGTGAGGGAATTGAAAATAAAATATATAAAGAAATTTTTAATCATAATAATTTTAACGATTATTTAATGAGCTTAAAATCAAAAAGATATACTCTAACTAAAATTAAAAGAGCACTTAATAATATTTTACTTGGAATTTATAAAGAAGATATCGAAAAAATAAAAAATATAGACTATATTCCATATGTTAGAGTTTTAGCTTTTAATGATAAGGGTAGAGAAATTATTAAGAAAATAAAAGAAAATTCTGATATAAGAATAATAAATAAGTTTTCTGATATTTCATTTATTGATGATGATATTTTTAATACACTTATAAATTATGATATTAAGGCTACTAATATTTATAATTCTATTTATTACAAGAATAACTTTAATTTACTTAAAGGACCTATGGATTTTTATATTTCCCCAAAATACATAAAAAACTAAATTTTATATTCAAACTAAAATAATTAATTTAATGATAAATAAAGTAATTTAACTTTTTACTTCATTTATCATTAAAAAATCTATTTGTAAAAAATACTAATTAGATTAAGTACTATTAAATGTATTGGATAAAACCAATAAAACATCCACTTTACAAACTTATCGCTAAATCCTAATTGTCCGTTATACATTAATATTGGTATTATTGCAAATACCATCATCCATTGATAATCCCAAAGCATTATAGCTTCTAAGAAGTTTGGACCTATCATTGAAAATATACCAAATAAACTTAGTAAAGTGTATGATATAAGCATAATTTTTTTGTTGTTTCTAAAGAAATAAAATATTAAAATCATACCTACACCATAAATAGAGGCTTCAGTAAAAATTCCTAAAATTATAAATAAAAATGTAATTAGTATTCCTTTTAATTTACCAAAACTTTCTTTTGAGCTTTTAAACATATCTATTCCTGTAAGTGTTAATAATACACAGCCTATTGATAAAAATATATTGTTGTGAATTTTAAATATAATATCTACAACTATCATTAGTAATCCCATTAAAAACACTCGAGAAATATAGTTTTTTCTACTTCTAGTATGAAAAAATCCCTCAACTACTAAATAAAAAAATATAGGTGCTGCTAATTTGCCAAAATATCCAAACCATATAGGTATATTAAATTCCTTTGGTAATATAGAATACATATGGTCCATAGTCATAAAAATTAACGCCATAATTTTTAATGTGAAACTACTAAATATATTCATATTTTAAAACCTCTCTTAAAATTATTTAATTTGTAAATATATTATCATTATTTATATTTTATAAGTATCCATTTATATTTCATTTATATTTCATTTTTGTAATATTACTTTAGATTTTTTGGAATTAAAAAATAAACATTAGTATTAATTAAAAAAGAAAGTAGTATATATTTTTATATATTATTTTTATTTTACAAGGAGTTTATATGAATAAAAAACAAATTTTATCTTTTTTTATACCCATACTCATAGTTTTTTTTCTTATATCTGGAATAGTTATTTTTCCAAAAGAGTCTATAGAATCTGCAAAATATGGATTTAAAATTTGGTATGATATTTTAATCCCTTCACTTCTTCCATTTATAATTGGTGCTAATTTGATTGTTGAATTAAAAATTACTGATATAATAGGATACATAATAAATCCAATAACAAAACTTTTATTTAGAGTTTCTGGAAAAGGGGCTTTAGTTTTTGTTATTTCTATGTTTTCTGGATATCCAGTTGGAACAAAACTTGCATCAGAACTTAGAAATAAAAATGAAATTTCAATATTTGAGGCCCAAAGGCTAGTTTCTTTTTGTTCAACTTCAGGACCTTTATTTATTATTGGCTCTGTTGCTACAGGTATGTTTTTAAATGAGACTTTAGGATATTTAATGATTACTTGTCATTATTTAGGTTCATTAGCTGTTGGACTTTTATTTAGAAATTACGGAAATGACAATCTACAAAAAAATAACTCTACTTTAAAAGAAACAATAAAAAGAACTATAAAACTTAGAAATGAATCTAAAAAAGGTTTTTTTGTTTTATTTGGAAATGCAGTTTTTAATGGAATGAATACTTTAATAATGGTTTGTGGATTTGTAATTGTATTTTCAGTAGTATTTAAAATACTTTCACTTTTTAAAGTAATTGACATTTTATCAAGTATTATATTTATACCACTTTCAATACTTGGAATAAACAAAGAACTTTGTACTTCTTTAGTTAGTGGACTTTTTGAAATAACTATTGGTTGTAGAGAAGTATCAAAAGTTGTAAATTCTGATATACAGGTAAAAGCTTCTATTTGTAGCTTTTTAATAGGGTTTAGTGGTTTATCTATTTTAGCACAATGTTCTAGCTTTTTAGCAAATAGCGATATAAAAATTAATTTGTACATATTAAGTAAGTTTTTACACGGGATTTTTGCAGGAATGTTTACATTTATACTTTATCCATTTTTTGAATCAGGTAGCTTAGTTTCAAATTTAACTAGTCATTATAATAGTATTTACAATAATAAATTTTTAAACTTCTATTGGTTAAATCAAGATATTATACTTCCATTTATAGTTATTATTTATAGCGTTTTTGTGTTAATTTATTTAGAAAGGATTTCAAAAAGATAAATTAAAATTACGATATAAAAATACACCTCAAACTTTTAGATTTTCACACTAAAAGTTAGGGTGTATTTTTGTAATTTTGTATCTTTTAAATTCTATATGGATTATTTGATAATATTTTGTGCTCTAAATCTATACTATAAGTATTAAAACTAACTAGTGAAAATACTAGTGCCAAAATCAAAAATACATTCATAAATACTGTTTTTGATTGTTTTGTTTTATCCTTAAAATTTAGTTGACTAAAAACTAATATAAACATAAATATAAGAGCTATTCTAGAATATTCTTCTAAAACGTCTATTTTAAGTAATAACTTAATATCAGCTATATATTTATTAGTTTCTTTATTTGTTTTTTCATCTTCTATAAATGTTACTGAAAAGGAATTTCCTATAAGACTTATTTCTTTTTTGTTTTCTTCGTTATATATATTTTTGTATTCATAGTTTTTAGTACTTATATAATTATCTTTAAATTCTATGTCATTAAAATAATTATGAGTAAATCCAATAAATATAATAAATATTAAGCATACCATATATTTATTATTAATTAATTTCATCTTTCTTTCTATTTCCACACCATTTACGGATTTTACATACTTTCTTTGAAGTCTTTCAATATAAATAGTTATTACTTGTCCAACTACTACAAGATCTATTCCATTAAATCCACCAAATTTTGTTATTAGTATTAATATAATTCTTATTACTACATAAATATTTATTATTTTTATTATATTGTCTAATCCTTCAATGTACTTGTCCTTATATATAAATTCCATATTTTCAGTACTTTTTATAGTATCTTTATATTTATGTATAAAATACAATACCAAAAACATCATAACTATCTCTGTAGATTTATTATATATATAAATATTAAAAATTGTACTTAATATAGTGCAAAATATTATAATATTTTTATCTTTATTATCTAATTTCAAGTACGTATCCCCCAATATATTTATTTAAATAATTTAGTACTTTTATTTTTAAAAATAATATTTTAAGTTAACAAATAGTAATAAGTATTTTTGTTAAAAAGTCAAAAAAGGATGCTAAAATACATCCTTTTTTATCTTTCACATTCTTGATTTGCAACTGTACAAGAAGTTTTGCAAGCAGATTGGCAAGAAGTTTGACATTCTCCACATCCACCTTTAGAAGCACTCTTTTTTAAAGTTGCACTTGATATAGTTTTTATATGCTTTTTCTTTTCCATTTTATATTCCTCCAAAGAATCTCTTTTGTTAATTATAACACAATATTACATTTATTACTATTGTTATTTAAAGTTAACACCTAGCACTCCACCTATTCCACCTGATATAGTAACAAGTAAAACTTTATACAGTGAATTTATTTCAAACGCAAAACTATCTTTTGCTAAATATGAAACCAAAAGTAAAAAAGATATGTAAAAAAAACCAACTAAAATGCCATAAAAAAGACCTTTTTCTTGTATTTTTTTTGATGCATAAAATCCACCAAATGCAGATGAAACTGTAGTTATTATTGAAGTTACTAGTGCTATTGTACTTCCTGATAAATCAGTAAATGTAAGTACTGCATTGTAAATAAACAAAATAACTATAGTTATTAAATATGAGTATCCAAGCGCTTTTATTATATGATTACTTTTTTCCAAAAAAACACCCCCTATCAATATATATTAATGATAAAGGGTGTATATTCTAGTTTTTAGTTTGCTTTACAGTTCCTATTGCCCATTTTTCAAATGGAACTTTGTTTCTATTTGGTCCAAGTTCAAGTATTACTTTTTCTTCTTCAACTTTTGCAACGTGTGCTATTATACCACCTATAGTTACAACTTCATCACCAACTTTTATGTTGTTTCTCATATCTTGAAGTTCTTTTTCTTTTTTCTTTTGAGGTTTTATAAGTACAAAGTAGAATATTCCAAATACTACAACCCATATTATAATACTTAAAACTAATTGTTGTGTTTGAGGACTCATAATTCTTCTCCTTTATTTATTATTTTGTATATCCATACGATTTAAAAAATTCTTCTTTAAAGTCAAGAAGCCTATCTTCCATTATAGCTTGTCTAACTTGTTTCATTAAATTTAATAAGAAATGTAAGTTATGTGTTGATATTAGTCTTGATGCAAGTATTTCATTAGCTTTTACTAAATGTCTTATATATGCTCTTGTGTAGTTTTTACAACAATAACAGTCACAATTTGGGTCAAGTGGAGAAAAGTCTTTTGCATACTGAGCATTTCTAACAACTACTTTTCCAACACTAGTCATTGCTGTTCCATTTCTTGCAATACGAGTAGGTAATACACAGTCAAACATATCTATTCCTCTTATTACTCCTTCAAGTAAGTCATCAGGACTTCCTACTCCCATTAAGTATCTTGGTTTATCCTTTGGCATTAAAGGAACTGTGTAGTCTAACATTTCATACATTAGTTCTTTTGGCTCACCAACACTAAGTCCGCCAACTGCATATCCTGGTAAATCAAGTTCTAATACTTCTTTTGCAGATTGCTCTCTTAAATCTTTATACATTCCACCTTGAATTATACCAAATAAAGCTTGATTTTCTGTATTTTTGTGAGCTTCTTTGCATCTTTTTAACCATCTAGTTGTTCTTTCTAAAGAATTTTTAACGTATTCTCTATCTGCTGGATACGGCGCACATTCATCAAATGCCATCATTATATCAGAACCAAGTGCATTTTGTATCTCAACTGCTTTTTCTGGACTTATAAAATGCTTTGAACCATCTAAATGAGATCTAAAATAAACACCTTCTTCAGTTATTTTTCTAAGAGGACCTAAACTAAATACTTGAAATCCTCCACTATCTGTAAGTATTGGCTTATCCCAATTCATAAATTTATGAAGTCCACCAGCTTCTTTTATAAGTTCGTGTCCTGGTCTCATATAAAGATGATAAGTATTACTTAAAATAATCTGAGAACCAATTTCTTTTAACTCTTCTGGAGTCATTGATTTTACTGTTGCTTGAGTTCCAACAGGCATAAATATTGGAGTTTCTATTACTCCGTGAGGAGTATGTAATTTTCCAAGTCTTGCACCACTTTGTTTGCAAGTTTTTATAAGTTCATACTTTATAGCCATAAATTTTCTCCTTAGTCTACTTTATAATCATTGCATCACCAAAGCTAAAGAACCTATAATTTTCTTTTATAGCTTCATTATATGCATTTAATACATTTTCTTTTCCACAAAGTGCACTAACAAGCATTATAAGTGTTGATTCTGGAAGGTGAAAATTAGTTATTAATTTATCTACAATTTTAAATTTATATCCTGGATAAATAAAAATATTAGTCCATCCACTACTTTCTTTTAAAAGTCCATTTTCATCAGCCACACTTTCAATAGTTCTACAACTAGTTGTTCCAACACATATAATATTTTTTCCATTTAATTTAGCTTTATTTATTTTTTCAGCTTCTTCTTTTTCAATAGTATAAAATTCTGAGTGCATTTCGTGTTCAAGTATATTATCAACCTTAACTGGTCTAAAAGTACCCAGTCCAACGTGTAAAGTTATAAATGCTATTTCAACACCTTTTTCTTTTATTTTATCTAAAAGTTCATTAGTAAAATGAAGTCCTGCTGTTGGGGCTGCTGCTGAACCATTGTGTTTTGAATAAACAGTTTGATATCTTTCTTTTTCTTCTAAGGTTTCAGTTATATATGGAGGAAGTGGCATATTTCCAAGTTCATCTAAAACTTGTTCAAATATTCCTTCATAATAAAACTTTATAAGCCTTGAACCTTCATCACTAAGTCCTATAACTTCACCAATAAGTTTACCTTCTCCAAATGAGAATTTAGTACCTATTTTTGCTCTTTTTCCAGGCTTTACTAATGCTTGCCAGGTATCTTTTTCAACTCTTTTTAAAAGTAAAAACTCTATTTTCCCACCTGTATCAAGCTTTTCTCCAATAAGCCTTGCAGGTATTACTCTTGTATTGTTTAAAACAAGACAATCGCCTTCATTCAAATAATCTATAATATCTTTAAATATTTTATGATTAATATCGCCAGTTTCTTTATCAAGCACCATAAGTTTTGAACTAGTTCTATCCTTAATCGGAACCTGCGCTATTAAATTTTCTGGCAAATCAAAGTAAAAATCACTAGTTTTCAATTTAAAATTCCTTTCTGGTAATATATCTACAAATATAAACTATACCAAAAAAAACAAATTTTTTCTATATTTATTTATCAGTGTATGGAATTTTTAAATGTTCGTATGCAATTTTTGTTGCTACTCTTCCTCTAGCTCCTCTATTTATAAAGCCTAGTTGCAGTAAATATGGCTCATAAACATCTTCTATTGTTCCTTTATCTTCTCCAATTGATGAAGCTAGAGTATCAAGTCCAACAGGCCCTCCACTAAACTTTTCAATTATTGTTAAAAGTATAGTCTTATCAACATAATCAAGACCCAAACTATCTACTCCAAGAAGATTTAGTGCATCTTTTGAAATCTTATCAGTTATATCTCCATTACCTCTAACCTCTGCAAAATCTCTTACTCTTTTTAAAAGTCTATTTGCAATTCTTGGAGTACCTCTTGAACATTTTGCTATTTGGTATGCTCCATTTTTTTCAATTTTTGCACCTAATATGCTTGATGACCTTTTTATTATTTCTGAAAGTTCATCAACTGTATAATACTCAAGTTTGCATATGACACCAAATCTATCTCTAAGAGGATTTGTAAGCATTCCTGGTCTAGTTGTAGCACCAATTAGAGTAAACTTTGGCAAATCAAGTCTTATACTTCTTGCAGATGGACCTTTTCCTATTATTATATCCAAACAAAAATCTTCCATCGCAGAATATAAAATTTCTTCAACACTCCTATTTATTCTATGTATTTCATCAATAAACAAAATATCATTTTCATTTAAGTTAGTAAGTATTGCAGCTAAATCACCAGACTTTTCTATTGCAGGTCCTGAAGTTATTCTTAAATTTACATTCATTTCATTTGCAATTATACTTGATAATGTTGTTTTTCCAAGTCCTGGAGGTCCATAAAGTAAGACGTGGTCAAGTTGTTCATTTCTGTTTTTTGCAGCTTCTATAAATATTTTTAATTGTTCTTTTACTTTTTCTTGACCTAAATAATCATCTAAACTTTTCGGTCTTAAACTATTTTCTATTTCTAGGTCTTCATTTTTCATAGTTGAAGTAATTATACGATTTTCATCCAAAACTCTCCCCTCCTATCTAGATTTATTCATAATATAAAAAAGTGATTTTTTTATTTTTTCCTCAACACTAAGTTTTTTGTCACACTTACTAATAGCTTCTACTGCTTCTTGTTTTGAATATCCAAGAGAAATTAAAGCTTCAATAGCTTCATCAATTTCGTCAGTAATACTACTTGATATGCCATTTTCAATTAAAGTTTCTTCATAATAAACATTAGTTTTATCTACTTTATCTTTAAGCTCTAATACTATTCTTTCTGCTGTTTTTTTACCTATTCCAGGAAGTTTTGAGATCTTATTAATTTCAGAATTTAAAATATATCCATTCATTTCTTTAGGTGTTATGTTTGATAATATTGATATACCAATTTTAGGTCCTATTTTTGAAATACTAGTTAAAAGTTCAAACATATTCATTTCTTCTTTTGAGTAAAATCCACAAAGATACATATCATCTTCTCTAACTATTAATTTTGTGTAAATCTTTGTATTTTGCGAAATAGATAAATTTTTTATAGTATTACTAGATACATTTATTTTATATCCTATACCACTATTTTCTATAACAATATAATCTTTTTCTATTTCCTCAACAATTCCTTTTATATAGCTATACATATTCTCTCCCTATATTTTTTAAAGTTTTCTCTAACTTATTAGAATGAGCGTGGCAAATAGCAACTGCGAGTGCATCAGCAACATCATCAGGTTTTGGAACTTTTTTAAGACCTAAAAAAGAAGTAACCATCTGTTGAACCTGACTTTTTTCTGCTCTTCCATAGCCTACCACACCTTGCTTTACTTGAAGTGGTGTATATTCATAAACTGGAATTTTATTGTGTTGACAACTAAGCAAAATTACTCCACGAGCCTGAGCTACTGTTATTGCAGTCTTTACATTTTTATTAAAAAATAACTCTTCAACACCTATTTCATTTACATTATAATTTTTTATTAATATATCAATTCCTTTATAAATTATTTCAAGTCGTTCTAATGTACTAAGTTTTGGGTCAGTATTTATTTGACCATAATCTATAACTTTAAATTTATTATTTTTATATTCAATAATTCCATAACCTACTATGGCAATTCCAGGGTCTATGCCTAATATTATCAAAATTTCCTCCAATAATACAAACTTATGTTCTTATATTATATCACATAAATAAAAAAAGATATGACAAATATATTTGCCACATCTTTTTAATTAGCTAGATAAATTTTCAAGTAAAGAATATGCCTCATCTAAATCTTTAACTATCATTCCTTGTTGTATTTGTTCTTGAACAGATTGTGGAAGTAAATCTATTTTTATACTAGTTTCTTTTTCTAAGTTTCTATTTCCATTTATATCGTATTTATATACTCCTATAACACCATTTTCAACTTCTAATGCGTATTTATTTTTTATTGTGTTGCTTTTTTTAGGAGCTTGTTCCGATAGTACTATTTGACCGTAAGTTATACTATCAATATTTTTTTGTGGATAATTGGTAGTTAAATAATTTCTTATCTCTTCTTCTGATTTATTTAAAAGCTCTTTTGGAATTAGTCCTATCATCAAGTTTTCACCTTGTCCATCTTTTAGCCATATTTCACAACTTTCACTAAGTGCAAATACATCTTTTTTTATATTAGTATTTTCAGTAAAATCATCTTCTATCATTTTAGGAGAATTATCTTCTTTTTTAACTTGATTATTAACATTTGTAACTTCTATATCTTCTTTTTTATTGCTATTAATCCCTATAAAGACTCCTCCACCTAAAACTAATAAGCTTACAATTATTATAAGTGGTAATTTTAAGTTTATATTTTCGTCAAACATATTTTCCTCCTTTAAATATTCAATCCTTACTTGTTTTTTGTCCTATTTTTAAAGTTTTATACATATACTTTAATATTTTTAATATATTTTTATAGGGGTGATTACTTTGAGTTCGTATATTAAAATAATTTATGATAGATTGGATTTTTTAGAGTTTAAACAAAATATAATGTTTTTAAAACTTCCGCAACATAAAGCTGATATATTTATAGATTTAGATATTAGTAATTTTATAAACATACGTGATTTTACTATGGAATTTCAAAAGGATATTTTAAGGGGAAAAAACTACAACCTATATGATTACGAAAAAGAAATTAGTACGATTTGGCCTAAAATAAAAACTTTTCCTTATGCCAGTAATTTAGTTGCAAAAGCTCTTATGCAAAGTACTGCATTTGAAATTATTTCTAATAATTAAATTTTATAATTTATTTTGTTATAAATTTCTTTTTTATTGTTAATAATCCAAATAACAATAATCTAAGGAGTGAATTTTATGGCAAGTATAAATTGTTCTATAAATAATTGTTCTAATAACAATTCTGGTGTATGTTATTCACCTAAAGTTTCTATAAGTGGCAAAAAGTCACACACTAGCACTCACACTAGTTGTAATTCTTTTATCGACTCATCAAATAATGGTTTTTCAAATGATACGAGTAATTCAACTGCTTGTAATTTTGTTAATTGTAATGTTAAGACTTGTTCATATCAAGCAGGAACTGTTTGTTCATTAAATAATATATCAGTTACATCACAAAATCAAAATCCAAATTCAATATCGGATACTTACTGCTTAAGTTTTCAAAGAAAATAAAAAAGATTACTTATAAAAAGTAATCTTTTTTAAGCTATGATTAGTTCATAGCTTCTTTTTGTTTATCTAAACCTTCTTCATTATGCATATAACCTATTATATTACCACTTATAGTTACTGCAATTAAAGAGTAAAATATCTGTACAAAATTTAAATATAATAAAGATAAAAATAAAACTATACCATCAGTTAATAAATATACGTGTTTTACTTTTAACTTAGTAAACTTATTTCCTAAAATAGCAATAACATCATCTCCACCACAGGCACCGCCAGACATTACAACTAATCCAACTCCAATACCTACAAATAAACCTGCAAAAATACTTGCAAATATCATATTTCCTGAAAAGCTTGGAACTACAAATCCTATACTTTCCCAAATACTATAAGTTATTGAAAATGTTATTGTTGATATAATACATTTTATTAAAAAGTTTTTTCCTAAAAACTTTGCTCCAAGTAAAAATAAAGAAAAGTCAATTATAATATTGGTTATAGATGGAGATATATTAAATATATTTTTCATAAATAATATAAGCCCTAAAACTCCACCCTCAGTTACGTTGTTTTGGTAATTAAAATTATAACTACCAAAAGATAGAATTGTACTACCTAAAACTATTAGACCTAAATTTTTTAGTTTTTGATAGTCTATATTGAATTGTTTTTTGCTATACCGCAAAATATCCCTCCTACTAACAGTCTACAATTATTATATTGTAGTATACTTTGTTTTGTCAATCTAATTAAATCTATATAAAATATTATTTCAACTTAATAAAAAATAAGTACCCAATATGAGTACCTATTTTTTTATATTACAATATCTAAATTTAAATTTTTATCCATAATAACTAAATTTGCTAACTTATTAGGTGAAATACTTCCCATAGTATCATAAACACCTATACTTTTTGCAGGGTTTTGAGTTACAGATTTTATGGCTGATTCAAGTTTTACTCCAAATGAAACTGCTTTTTTCAGACAATCAAATAGATTAGTTTTTGAACCTGCAATAGTTCCATCAAAAAGCATAGCCTTGTCTCCATCTATATTAACTTTTTGACCTCCAAGTTCATAAACACCTTGACCCATTCCAGTTGCCATAATACTATCGCTAACTAAAACTACTCTATCATCTCCATACATTTTAAATACAGCTCTTATAACACTTTCGTGAAGATGTATACCATCACTTATAACTTCAACAAATACATCTTCTTTATCAAGCGATGCTCCTACAACAGAAGGATTTCTATGATTAAAGCCTGGCATTGCATTAAATAAATGTGTTACTCTATTAGCACCATTTTCAAATGCTTTTATAGAAGTATTATAATCTGCCATAGTATGTCCGATAGATATACTAACATCTTTTGACATTTCTTTTATAAAGTCAAGTCCGCCATCAACTTCTGGTGCCATAGTTATAATCTTTATCATATTTCCACAAGCTTCATTTAAATCCCTAAAAAACTCTATACTAGGATTTACTATGAATTTTTCATCTTGTGCACCTTTTTTACTACTAGATATAAATGGTCCTTCCATATGAACTCCAACTATACTTGCACATTCTTTTGGTAAATCACTTTTTGCAGTTTCAAATATATCTATTAAATAGTCTTTATCAAGGGTCATTGATGTTGGACAAAATGCAGTTATTCCTTGAGTCTTTAAATATTTTGCAATAGATACTAAGTTATTACTATCTTTTGTGCAAAAATCATACCCTACAGAACCGTGAATATGAGTATCAATAAGTCCTGGAATAACATACTTATCATTTGCATCTATTATAGTTTTATCCGTAACTTCATCAACTGAAGAAACTATAATACCATCATTTATATAGACGTCTTTTTTTTCAAAAAATCCATCTTCGTTAAATACTAACCCATTTTTTATTATCATAAAATTTACCTCTTTAAATTATTATAAAAGACCTTTTTCTTTAACAACAGATAAAGCTTCCTCATCAGCAATAATTATTACATTTTTATGAAGTTGTAATATAGTTGATGGAACTTCTGGTCTTATATCTCCATATAAAGTTTCATAAACTGCATTAGCTTTTGATTTTCCTGATGCTATTAAAAGTACTTGTTTTGCATTCATTATATTTTTTATTCCCATTGAGTATGCATACTTTGGAACTAAGTTTTCATCTTCAAAAAATCTAGCATTAGCCCTTATAGTTTCTTCTTTTAATTTTACACAATGAGTTCCTTTTGCAAAACATGTATCTGGTTCATTAAAACCTATATGTCCATTGGTTCCTATACCTAAAAGTTGTAAATCAACTTCCCCTAAACTCTCTATTATTTCATCATATCTTTTACATTCTTTTTCTTCATCTTCTTCAAGTCCATTTGGTATATAAGTATTATTTAAATCTATATTTATGTGGTCAAAAAAGTTTTTTCTCATAAAATAAGCATAACTTTGGTCACTATCTTTATCAAGTCCTTTATACTCATCTAAGTTAACTGCTTTAACACTTGAAAAATCTATATCTCCCTTTTGGTACCATTCAATAAGTTGCTTATAAGTACCCTCTGGAGAAGAACCTGTTGCAAGCCCTAATACAGAATTTGGCTTAAGTATTACTCTAGCTGAAATTATATTTGCAGCCTTTCTACTCATATCTTTATAATCTTTTGCTTGGTATAAAATCATTTTCTCAAATCTCCCTTAATAATTATTTATTCATATCTTCTATAGTTTTTCTTGACTCTTCTAACATTTTTTCAGCACTACAAACATCATTTTGTATAAGCGATATATATATAATATCTATTAGAGTTAGCATCGCTATTCTTGAAGAAATAGCACCTTCTTTTAAATTTTTTTCAACGTTTGGCACATATAAATTAAAATCACTCAATTTACTAATGCTACTAACTCCATATTTTGTAATACTTACACATTTACTACCATTTAATTTAGCATTTTCTATACATTTTATAACTTCTCTTGTATTTCCAGAATACGATATAGCTATTACTAAATCACTATCAGTTAAGTTAGAAGATACAGTTAATTGGGTATGGCTATCTAGTGAGGCAAATGCATTTTTGTTTATTCTAAGTAGCTTTAATTGCATATCTAGTGACACTATTGCTGAACCACCAACCCCAAAAATATAGATATTTTTAGATTCATCAATTAAATCAACTATTTTTTTAATAACTTCTTCGCTATTTAGTAAAACAGTTTGATTTATTATATCTGAATTTTTGATTGCTATTTTTTCTACTGTATTTTTAACAGAAACATCTTTACTTTTATCTATATATGAATACTGCTTTTCTTCTAAAATAACATCTTTTGCAAGTTCTAATTTTAATTCTGTAAATCCTTCATATCCTATTTTCCTAGAAAATCTAACTATACTAGCAGTACTTACATTTACTTTTTCTGATAATTCAGATACAGATAATTTACTTACTATTTTTTTATTTTCATTTATATAATCTGCTATTTTTTTATCAACATCAGTTAATTCATTATATAGATTATTTATTTTTAATATACAACTCAAATTAAACACTCCTTAAAATAGGATATATTAATTATAATATTTTAAAGAATTTTTTATGTCAACTATTTTTTCATCATTTTATTAATTGTATGAAATTTTATTACATAATTTTAAAAATAAAAAATGCCTCAAGATGAGACATATTTATTTTTTTATATGTTGTGCTAAATTATTTGTAAATTCAACAGCTGCATCATATCCTATTATTCTTTGTCTATAGTTCATAGCAGCAACTTCTAATATCATTGCAGTATTTCTTCCTGGCTTAACTGGGACAACTAGTTTTTCTATTTTTGTCTCAAGTATTTCTTCATACTCTCTATCAAGACCTAATCTATCATAGTGAGTTTCTGAATTCCAGTTTTCTAAATAAACTATCATATCAATCTTTTTAGATGACTTTGTAGCACCTACTCCATAAAGACTTTTTATATCTATTATTCCTATACCTCTTATTTCCATAAAGTTTTCTAATACTTTAGGTGCTTGTCCAACAAGTATAGTATCATCTATTCTTCTTATTTCAACTGCATCATCAGCCACAAGTCTATGGCCTCTTTGAACTAACTCAAGAGCAGTCTCTGATTTTCCAACACTACTTTCCCCTCTTATAAAAACTCCTACCCCATAAATATCCACTAATACTCCGTGAAGAGTACTAAAAGGAGCTAATCTATCATCTAAGTAATTAGATAACTTGTTTATAAGTCTTGTAGTGTTTCTTTTTGTTGATAAAATTATTCTGTTATGTTTTTTTGCAAACTCCAAAACATCTTCATTAACTTCAAGGTTTCTTGATACTATAAGCGCTGGTATTTCATAAGAAAAAAACTTGTCTAAAGTTTTTCTTCTAGTTTCTTTGTCCATATAACTAAAGTATTCATATTCAGCTTTACCAACTATTTGTATTCTCTCGTGTACAAAATATTCAAAATATCCAGCAAATTGAAGTCCTGGTCTATTTAAATCTTGAGAATAAACATAATAATCATTTTTGTCATCTGGCATATAAACAACTTCTAATTCTAAATCTCTTATTATATCTTTTATAGATACTCTTTCAACAAAATTCATACTCCTATCCCTTTCTTTGACGAAAAAAATCATAAATAGTCTTTGCTAAAGGCTTAGTTATTCCATCTACAGCTAAAATTTCTTCTTCAGTAGCATTTTTTAAAGAATTTATATCCTTAAAATGACTTAAAAGTAATTTTTTTCTTTTTTCTCCTACTCCTTGTATATCATCTAAAACTGATTTTGTCAAAGATTTATTTCTAAGACTTATATGATAACTTATAGCAAAATTATGTACTTCTTCTTGTATTGATGATATAAATCTATAAATTTCAGTAGTTTTATCAAGTTCAATTTCTTTTTCTAGATTTATAAGTCCTTTTGTTTTGTGTTTATCGTCTTTATACATTCCCCAAATAGGTATGTCTAAATTATATTTATCTAAAACTTTCTTAACAGAACTAACTTGGCCACGACCACCATCAAGTAGTATTAAATCTGGTAAATTTTCTTTTTTAATTCTTCTTTCTAATACTTCAGCTAGTGAATCATAATCATTAGGTCCTACAACAGTTTTTATTTTATATTTTCTATATTCTTTTTTGTCCTTTAAACCGTTAGTAAAAACAACCATAGCACCTATTGAGTCAATACCATTTGTATTTGATATATCAAATGATTCTATTCTTTTTGGAATTTCTTTTAAGTTTAATAACTCTTTTAAATTCTCTAGAGTTTTACTAGTTTTTTCAAACTTTTTTCTATTAGTATTAGAAAATTTCTCAAGATATTCAAAAGCATTTTTTCTAACCATTTCAATAAGACTTCTTTTTTCACCTTTAATAGGAACTTTTATAAATACTTTTTGACCTTTTATTGATGATAAAAAGTCACTTAAAATATTAATATCTTCTATGTTTTCTTCAATAACAATTTCTTTTGGTATATATTCTTTTGTTGAATAAAACTGCTTTATAAAATTTGAAATAATTTCGCTTTTTTCTTCATAACGAACTTGTTCAAATATAAAATTTTCTCTACCAGTAATTTTTCCATTCCTAATAAAGAAAATCTCTACACAAGCTTCATTTTCAACCTTTGCAATAGAAATAACATCTTGATTTAAGTCAGAAACTTTAGTATCAATTTTTTGCTTTTCAAGTATATTTTCAAGACTTTTTATTTTATCTCTATAAATTGATGCTTCCTCAAAATTTAAATTTATTGCACACTCATTCATTTTTTCTTTTAGTATTTCAATTAATTTTTCTTCTTTTCCAGACAAAAATAAAATTATCTCATCAATCATTTTATTATACTCACTAACACTTACCTTACCATTACAAGGACCAACGCATCTATTTATATGAAGATTAAGGCAAGGTCTAAAGTTATTTTTTATGGCTTTTTCTATATCTATATTACAAGTTCTAATCGGATAAATACTTTTTATTATATCTAAAGTTTCATTTACTGATGAAATATTTGTATAAGGACCAAAATACTTGCATTTATCCTTTAATACTTTTCTAGTTTTTAAAATTCTAGGGTAATCTTCATTAGTGGTTATTTTTATGTATGGATAAGTTTTATCATCTCTTAATAAAACATTATATTTTGGCTTATATTCTTTTATTAGACTACATTCAAGAATTAAAGCCTCAAGCTCAGAATCAGTTATTATATATTCAAAACTTTTTATATTTTTTACCATTGAAACTACTTTTGATGAATGATTTTTAGAACTTTGAAAATATTGTGATACTCTATTTTTTAAGTTTACTGCTTTTCCAACATAAATTACTTTTTCATTCTCATCCTTCATCAAATAAACTCCAGGTTCTTTTGGTAATTCTTTTAAATACTTATCTATATCAAACAAATTATCACCTCAAAGTCTATATACTTTCTCTTTCTATATATTCATATCCTAATTTAATTTTTATTAAATCATCATTTTTATTATTTATTTTATTTATAATAACTTTTCCAGCTTCAATCCCACTAGTCTTATAATGATAATGTAATGTAGATATTTTTGGTGTAACTACTTTTGAAATTTTTGAATCTCCAATAGATATTACACCAATATTTTTGGGTATATGTAAATTATTTTCTTTTAAACATTCAATAACACCAAGTGCTATATTATCAGTTGCACAAATTATAGAGTCTATATCTTTATTTAAGCTAAGTATCTCTTTACAAAGTTTATATCCTGACTCAGTTGAGAATTCTCCATTTTTTATTAAATCGTAGTCTACTTTTAAATTATTTTTTAAAAGTGCATCAATAAATCCTCGTTCTCTTTCATATCCAACTGCCTTATCACTTTTATCAACACCTATAAATGCTATATTTTTATAATTTTTTTCTATTAGTTTGTTAACTAGAAAAATACTTGCATTATAATCATCGTGATAAATACAAGAGTAGTCTTTTATATTTTGTCCAACTATAACTATTGGTACATTTATTTTTTTTATAATTTCTAAATGTTTTTTAGTTATTACAGTCGCAACTAAAATAATCCCATCAACTTGATTATTCTTAAATATATTTAAATACTCTATTTCTTTTTTAATATTTAAATCTGTATTTCCAAGAAGTATATTATATCCAAATTTATTTACTTCATTACTTATACCATCAACTATTCTGCTTATAGTTTCTGAGCTTATTTTTGGTACTATTACTCCTATTAAATTAGTCTTTTTTGTTCTTAATTGCTTAGCATAAGAAGATGGAACATACCCCGTTTCATCTATTATTTTTTGTATTTTTTTCTTATTTTCTTCACTTACATATCCATTATTTAAAAATCTCGATACTGTCGTTCTAGATACTCCACTAAGTTTTGCAATCTCACTTATATTCATTAAATTATTTCCTCTAAAATTAATAATATTTTTAAATACTAAAAAACATCTTACTATTATAGCAAGATGTCTTAATATAACAATTATATTATATATAAATTAAAATTTAAATACTCTTATTTTTTATGCTCTTTATATAATTATTAATTTCTTCTAAACTTGCATATGAAGCTATTGCACCTTTTTTAGTTGTACTATATCCTGCATAGTAATTTGAAAATAATAGATAATTTTTTAAAGTTTCTTCATCTAGTTTTTCTAAATCATCTGTTTTAATATCATCATTTAATAAACTAAATAAAAAGCTTCCTATAAATGAGTCTCCTGCTCCAGTTGTATCAACTACATCTACAATATTTCCATCTATTTTTACTGTTTTTTCTTTAGTTATAGCTTCTGCTCCATCTTTTCCTTTAGTAAATAAAATTAGCTTTACATTCCCTTTAAATAAAACCTCTTTTGCTTTTTCTATATCATTAAATCCAGTTATAAATTCCAATTCTTCATCAGAAATCTTTACTATATCAGAAAGTGGTAAAAATTCAAGTATAGCTTTTTTACAATCTTCCTCATTTTCCCAAAGAGCAAGTCTAACATTTGGATCAAAACTTATTATAGAGTTATTATTTTTTGCATATTCTATTGCTTTTTTGTGTGCATATTTCATAGGACATTCGATTAAATCAACAGAGCAAAAATGAAGACTATGACAATCTTTAAACCATTCTTTATCTATTTCAGTATCTTTTAGCATCATATCTGCACTTGGATTTCTATAAAATGAAAAATCACGATTTCCATCTTCTTTAAGTGATACAAATGCAAGTCCTGTATTTTCTTTATTAGTTCTTAAAACACAACTTGTATCAACATTTACTTTGTTTAAAGTATCTATTATATAATCTCCAAAAGCATCATTTCCTAGTTTTGAAATAAAACTAGATTTTCCACCAAGTTTTGAAACTACTGCACTAACATTTGCTGGAGCTCCACCTGCTACTCTTTCAAAGTTTATTACATCTTTTAAAGAACAACCCTTCTCATTTGGTATAAAATCTATTAAAGCTTCTCCTATACTTATAACCTTTTTCATATTATTCTCCTTTTATATTAAAACTTGCTAGTTCATAAATTCTAACTTTTAAATTTTCTCCTTCTATATTTATGCCTTTTTTATCTTCAGTTGGATAAAATCTAGAAGTGAAAACTTCTTCTCCATCATTTATAAATATTTCGATAGATGAAGTATCAACAAATATTCTTAAATTATTTAAATTTTCTAACTTACAACTTCTAATATCACGACCAAAACCTATTTCATTAAAACTTAGATTAAATAATTTTTCATTTTTTAAATATTCAAGTGTTACACCTTCTTTTATAACTAATTTAAAATCACTTGAATTTTTGAAATCAACTTCTACTTCAAAAGTATCAAAAGCTTCATCTACTAAGCTATTTTTAACTTCAAATTCTTTTTTAGTTTTTCTAAGTTCTTTAAGCTCATCTATAGGAGTTTGAATTAATTTATTATTTCTTATATTTAACTCTCTTGGAATAGTTAAAGCGTGTTGCCAATTAAATTCTACCGTTGGATTAGAATATAATCCTTCAATATCAGGTAGCCCCATCCAACCTATAAGTATAGTTCTTCCTTTTGAGTCTTTAAATGTTTGAGGTGCATAAAAATCAAATCCTCTGTCGATTTCTTCAAAATCACTTAACTTATAGTTACTACTCTTATAATCTCCTTCAATAAAATAGTATCCTGTTTGATAAATATTGTTATATTTTATGCCTTCTTTTTCAACACCTTGAGGAGAAACTATTAAGATAGTTTTATTATCTAAATTTATTAAATCTGGACACTCCCACATATATCCAAACTTATCTTCACTTTTTATAGTGTTTATAAATTTCCAATTTACTAAATCATCACTTTCAAATAGTATAACTTGGCCTATATCTTCTTTATCTCTAGCACCTTGAACCATATAAAACTTATCATTTTCAATAAAAACTTTTGGGTCTCTAACATGACAAGTTAAGTTATTTGGATAATCAGAATTTTTCATTAATAATTTTTTATTATCAAAGTTTTTCCCATCTTCACTAACTATCAAAATAGTATTATGCTCTCTACCTGAATTTATATAATCATAATCTCCTATATTTTTAACGTTTCCAGTATAGAATATATTCATCTTACCATTATAAACCAAAGTAGAACCAGAGTAAGCCCCATGACAATCATAAGGTTGGTCAGAAAATACTTTTGCTCCATTATCTTCCCAATTTATGAAGTCTTTAGTCTTATACAGTCCCCAAAATTTAGCTCCTCCATTTGCATCAAATGGTGAATATTGATAAAAAATATAATACTCTCCATTAAATTCACAAAGACCATTTGGATCATTTAGCCAACCAATAGGTGGCATTAAATGAAAGTTAAGCCTATGATAATCTTTATTTACTTTATCTTTTAAATCTTTTTCAATTAATTTTGCTAATTTTTTAAAATCTTTATTTAAAGCGTTCATAAAAATCTCCTAACTTATATATTTAAAGGTGTCAAAAAGACACCTTTTTAATTATTTAGATTCATCCCATCCAAGAGCTAAAGCAGTAAAAAATGCAACTCCAACAGATATTGCCATCATTATTAAATAATGAATTGGTGCGTGTAAATGAAGTAATATTCCAAATATTCCTGTTACCCCAGTAGCTGTTGCTCCAAGGTGAACTATTGATGCATATAACGCTCCTGCTGCTCCACCTATTGACCCTGCGATAAATGGCTTCATAAATCTTAGGTTAACTCCAAATATAGCAGGTTCAGTTATACCAAGCATTGAACTAAGTGCTGCTGGAAATGCAAGACCTTTGATTTTTTTATCTTTAGTTTTTATTGCTACTGCAAGTGCTGCTCCACCTTGAGCTAAGTTTGCAGCTGATGCTATTGGTAGCCAATAAGTTAGACCATACTTTGCAATTTGACCTAAGTCAATTATTGAATACATATGATGAATCCCTGTTACAACAGTTGACGCATAAACACCACCTATTATTGCAGAACCTATTCCAAATGGAATTTGAACTATATATTGAACACCTTGTAAAAGTGCATTTTCTAAAAATACAAACACAGGTCCTACCATAGTTAAGGTAAGATACCCTGTTACAAATATTGTAACTAAAGGAGTTACAAATAAATCAAGTGATGAAGGTACTATTTTATGAAGTTTATTTTCAATAATACTCATTATATAAGTTGATATAACTATTGGTATAACATGACCTTGATACCCAACTAGAGGTATTTCATAAAGCCCAAACCAAACACTTTGCATTGTTTGATATCCATCAGATGCAACAGTCCAAGCATTTTGAAGGTCTGGATGTATCATAATCATCGCCATAACAGCACCTAAGAATTGATTACCACCAAATACCTTTGAACTACTAAATCCAATTAATATTGGTAAGAATATATAAGCTGCATTACTAAATAACTTTAAAAATACAAACCAAGAAGCATTAGTATTTATATTCAAAAATCCATTACTAACACAAAAGTTTATAGCCTCAGTAAGTCCCATCATAAGCCCACAAGCAACTATTGCAGGAATTATTGGAACGAATATATCTCCTAATGTTTTTATTAACTGCTTAAATTTATTATCATTAGCGCTTGCTGCTTTTTTTAACTCTTCTTTTGATACTTCTTGTTGACCCGTTAACTTTGAAAACTCAGAGTAAACATGATTAACAATACCAGTTCCAAAAATTATTTGAAGTTGACCAGATGCAAAGAAAACTCCTTTTACACCTTCTATATCTTCAACAGCTTTTTTATTTACAACGTCATTATTTTTTATGACAAGTCTTAATCTAGTTGCACAGTGAGCTGCTGAAACCACATTTTCAGAAGTACCTATTTCTTTTAGTATACTTTCTGCCGTTTTTTTATAGTCCATAGATTTTCCTCCCCACTTATTTTAACATATGGTATCGATTACATATATTATATAAAAAATATTTGTTCTTGTAAACAGTTTCCTACAAATTTTTATGAAAAATTTATCTTAAATTAAATAAAAAAGATGTAGAAAATTTTCTACATCTTTATAAACTACTTATAGTTTCTACTTATAAACTCAGTTTCTTCTAATCCTTCGTCTTTATTTATTTTAAGTGCAAGTATAAAAAAATACCCTGAAAGTAAATTAGCAAAATCTAATATAATATCATCTACATTATTACCTTGTTCTTTATGTCTATGAATAAGCCTTACTAATGCTTTACATTTAGTTCTAATTACGTGGCAATAACTTCCTGCTACTCCTCCTTCGGGTAATACGAATTTTTGGAATAACCCTTTAACTTCTTTTTCATAAGTTTTTGTTCTTTCATAAAGCCAGTTAAGTTCATCATCAGTAACACTTACAAATGTTCTAAGTGATGCATTTAAATGATACACAAGTTCATTTATTTTGCTAAGTTCATTTCTTAAATTATCATCTTTTATAAATGCTCTTAAAAGTCCTATTGTACTTGATATTTCATCAGTTAGTATTTCATAGTCACAAAGTAGACTCTCACTTTTATCATACAAAAAAGGATATGCTAAAAATTTTGACATTATATTTCTCCTATATTTAACAATAAGTTTATATTATTAAATATATACTATACACTTTTAAATTAAAATACTTTAGTTTAATAGTAATTTAGAAGATATAAATTAATATTTATTGATTAGAGTTAGCTTCTGCTTTTCTTCTTTTTGCAAACTCAGCAACAGCAGTAAATAATACGTCAGTTGATGAGTTAAGACCTGTTTCACAAGAGTCTTGAATAACTCCAACTATAAATCCAACACCAACAACTTGCATTGCTATTTCATTTGGTATACCAAATAAGCTACAAGCTAATGGAACTAAAAGTAAAGAACCTCCAGCAACCCCTGATGCACCACAAGCACTAACAGCAGATAATAAACTTAATACTATTGCACTTGGCATATCAACTTTTATTCCTAAAGTATTAGCTGCACAAAGGGCAAGTATTGAAATTGTTATTGCTGCTCCTCCCATATTTATAGTAGCACCAAGTGGTATAGAAACTGAATAAGTATCCTCATCTAATCCTAATTCTTTACAAAGTTTCATATTTACTGGAATATTAGCAGCAGAACTACGCGTGAAAAATGCAGTTAATCCACTGTCTTTTAAGCATTTTAAAACTAATGGATATGGATTTTTACGGATATAAATAAATGCAATTAATGGATTTACAACAAGTGCAACGAATGCCATACATCCAACTAATAAAAGTATTAATTGTCCATAACTAAGAAGTGATTCTATTCCTTGAGTAGATATAGTATTGAAAACTAATCCCATTATACCAAATGGAGCAAGATTTATTATCCATTTAACTACTTGAGATATAGCATCTGAAATGTTTAGTATTGTATTTTTAGTATCATCTTTTGAATTTTTTAGGGCTAAACCAAATAAAATTGCCCAAGAAAGTATACCTATATAGTTTGCATTAACTATAGCATTTACTGGATTATCAACTATGTTTAAAAGTAAAGTTTTCATTACTTCACCAACACCTTGCGGAGGTGCAATATCTTGACTACCAACAACTAATGTTAATTCTAAAGGGAATAAAAAACTTGCTAAAACTGAAACTAAACTAGCTGCAAATGTTCCTATTAGATACAAAAATACTATTGATTTAATATTTGTTTCTTTTCCTTCTTTATGAGAAGATATCGCAGATATGACTAAAAAGAAAACTAAAAGAGGAGCTATTGACTTTAATGCACCAACAAATAACGAACCAAAAAGACCTATTGGAGCAAAAACCTTTGGTGATACTAATGCTAATAAAAATCCTACAAAAAGACCTATAACAATTCTTTTGACAAGACTAATATGATTCCATTTTTCCCATAAAAATCTCACATTACCATCCCCTTAATTTATTTATTTTTTAACTAAATAATAACATCATATGAAAACTTTTTCAACAAGGTTACATAAATTTTCAAATAAAAAATAGGAGCATACGCTCCTAAAAATTATAACCAAATTCTTCTACTTATTTCCATACCTACTATAAAAAGTACTATTGAAATTATAGTAAATAGTATTTTCCACTTAAAATTAGTCTCTTTATCTTTCCAAGTATCAAATATATCTACTACTGTATCTATAAAATCTGAAATTATATCAAAAATAAATGCAAAAATTCTCAATCTCTCACCCCAATTATTTAATAATTATTCAAAGTATCTCTTTAAAAATTTACCTGTATAAGAATTATTAACTTTTGAAACCTCTTTTGGAGTTCCAGTAGCTACAATTTGCCCTCCTTTATCTCCTCCTTCTGGACCTAAGTCAATAATATAATCACAAGTTTTTATAACGTCTAAATTGTGTTCAATAACGATAATACTATTTCCAGTATCAGCAAGTCTTTGTAAAACTTTTATAAGTTTATTAACGTCTTCCATATGAAGACCAGTAGTTGGTTCATCTAATATATATAAAGTTTTTCCTGTTGGTCTTTTTGAAAGTTCTGTGGCTAATTTTATTCTTTGTGCTT
Source organism: uncultured Peptostreptococcaceae bacterium (assembly GCA_944383455.1). Taxonomy (GTDB): domain Bacteria; phylum Bacillota; class Clostridia; order Peptostreptococcales; family Peptostreptococcaceae; genus JAGHEK01. Next base: position 18,950 of record CALWPP010000006.1, on the reverse strand, counting down.
CTCCACCAGATAATTGAGTTGAAGGTTGACCAAGTTTTATATAACTAAGTCCAACATCAATTAAAGTTTCTAACTTTCTTTTTATATTTGGAATATTTTCAAAAAACTCTAAAGCTTCTTCAATATTCATATCTAAAACGTCTGATATAGTTTTATCTTTATATTTTACTTGTAAAGTTTCTCTATTGTATCTCTCTCCTTTACATACTTCACAAGGAACGTAAACATCAGGTAAAAAATGCATCTCAATTTTTATAATTCCATCTCCCTTACAAGCTTCACATCTTCCACCTTTAACGTTAAAACTAAACCTTCCTTTTTGATAACCTCTAGCTTTTGCTTCATTAGTTGATGCAAATAAGTCCCTTATCATATCGAATACTCCAGTATATGTTGCAGGGTTTGAACGAGGAGTCCTTCCTATTGGGCTTTGGTCTATATTGATTATTTTATCTATATTTTCTATTCCTTTTATTTCTTTGTGCTTTCCTGCTCTTTCTTTTGATTTATTAAGAGTTGATGAAATTTCTCTGTATAAAATGTCATTTATCAAAGTACTCTTTCCACTTCCAGAAACACCAGTTACACAAACGAATTTTCCAAGAGGAAATTTAACGTCTATATTTTTTAGATTATTTTCACTAGCTTTAACTATTTCTATAAACTTTCCATTTCCTTCTCTTGTAGAATTTGGTATTTCTATTTTTTTCTTACCACTCAAATACATTCCAGTTAAGGAGTTTTCATCTTTTAATATCTCATCAACTGTTCCTTTAAACACAATTTCTCCACCATAAACTCCAGCTCCAGGACCTATATCTACAATATAGTCACATTCTCTCATAGTATCTTCGTCGTGTTCAACTACTATTAAAGTATTTCCAATATTAGTTAAATGTCTTAGAGTTTTTATAAGTCTATCATTATCTCTTTGATGAAGTCCAATACTAGGTTCATCAAGCACGTATAAAACTCCAACAAGTGCCGAACCAATTTGAGTTGCAAGTCTTATCCTTTGAGCTTCTCCACCAGATAAAGTACCTGCTTTTCTTGATAAATTTAAATAATCAAGTCCAACATCTCTTAAAAAACTAGCTCTAGCTTTTATTTCTTTTAAAATTTCACTTGCTATAAATTTTTGCTTGTCAGTTAAGTTTATATTTTCTATATACTCTATTAACTCATTTACAGAAAAATTAGTTACATCAATTATATTTTTATTGTCAACAAGTACAGACAACACTTCTTTTTTAAGCCTCTTACCATTACATTTTGGACAAGCTTTTTCTGACATAAATTCTTCGATTTTTTCTCTTGAATAATCAGAATTAGTTTCATTATATCTTCTTTGCAGATTTTTTATTATACCTTCAAAGTAAGATTTATACTCTCTTTTACCACCATATTTTGATTCATAAGTAAATTCAACTATAGTTTTTCCTTCTCCATATAAAAGTTCATCAACAAAATCTTTAGGTAAGTCTTTAAATGGAGTATCTAAATCAACATTATAGCTTGTAGCTAAGCTTTTTATCATTTTTGAGTAATAAGTATCATCATTAATATTTCCAAATGCTAAAATAGCACCTTTTTTTATAGATAAATCTTTGTTTGGAATTACTAAATCAACATCTACTTCCTTACTTTCCCCTAAACCATTACAAACATCACAAGCACCAAATGGGCTATTAAATGAAAACATTCTTGGAGATAATTCCTCAATAGCTACTCCGTGGTCTGGACAAGCAAACTTTGTAGAATATAAGATTTCTTCTTTATCAATTATTTGAGCAATGACAAGTCCATCAGAAAGTTTAACTGCAGTTTCTATAGAGTCTGCGAGTCTTTTTTCTATTCCATCTTTAACAACAATTCTATCTACTACAACTTCTATATTATGTTTTTTATTTTTATCTAAATTAATTTCATCAGTTACTTCAAAATTTTCACCATCAACTCTAATTCTAACAAATCCATCTTTTTTTATATTTTCTATTAGTTTTTTATGAGTTCCTTTTTGACCTCTAACAACTGGAGATAGTATTTGAAGTTTAGTTCTTTCTTCAAACTCCATAATTTTATCAACTATTTCTTGAATAGTCATTTGACTTATTTTCTCTCCACAAACTGCACAATGAACTTCTCCAACTCTTGCAAATAAAAGTCTTAAATAATCATAAATCTCAGTTACAGTTCCAACAGTTGAACGAGGGTTTTTTGATGTTGTCTTTTGGTCAATAGATATTGCAGGTGATAAACCTTCAATATATTCAACGTTTGGTTTTTCCATTTGTCCTAAAAATTGTCTTGCATAAGAAGATAAACTCTCAACGTATCTTCTTTGGCCTTCTGCATAAATAGTGTCAAATGCAAGAGAGGACTTTCCAGAACCAGAAAGTCCAGTAAAAACTATAAATTTATTTCTTGGAAGTTCTAAATCTATATTTTTTAAGTTATGTTCTTTTGCTCCTTTTATAATTATTTTGTCCATTAATGTTTCCTTTCTTCAAGTTCTTTTATTTTGTCTCTAAGTTCTGCTGCTCTTTCAAATTGAAGATTTCTTGATGCTTCCATCATTTCTTCCGTTAAAAGCTTTATATTTTCTTCTATACTAATGCTTTCATCAACACTATAAACCTCTTCATTATCTGCTACCATAGTAGCTTCTATCGTATCTCTTATATCTTTTTTGATAGTTTTTGGAATTATATTATGTTCTTTATTGTAATTTTCTTGTATTTCTCTTCTTCTTTTAGTTTCATCAATTGCATTTTTCATAGATTTAGTTATCTTATCTGCATACATTATAACTTTTCCTTCGCTATTTCTTGCAGAACGCCCAATAGTTTGAATAAGTGAAGTTTCAGAACGTAAAAACCCTTCTTTATCTGCATCAAGTATTAAAACTAATGAAACCTCTGGTATATCAAGCCCTTCTCTTAAAAGATTTATCCCTACTAATACATCAAATTTACCAAGTCTTAAATCTCTTATTATTTCAACTCTTTCTAAAGTCTCGATATCTGAATGTAAATATTTTACCTTTATTCCTATTTCAGTTAAATACTTAGTTAAATCTTCACTCATTTTCTTAGTTAAAGTAGTTATTAAAACTCTTTGATTTTTGTTTATTACTTTGTTTATCTCTGTAACTAAATCATCTATTTGATTTTCAATAGGTCTTACAAAAATTTCAGGGTCTAAAAGTCCAGTAGGTCTTATTAATTGTTCTGCTATAGTTGTTGAATGTTCTATTTCATAAGGACCTGGAGTTGCAGTTACAAATAGTATTTGATTTATATTTTCTTCAAATTCATCAAAATTTAAAGGTCTATTATCATACGCAGAAGGTAGCCTAAATCCATTGTCAATAAGTGAAGTTTTTCTTGCTCTATCTCCTGCATACATTCCTCTAACTTGTGGAATAGTAACGTGAGATTCATCAACTATAATTAAAAAGTCTTTAGGGAAAAAGTCCATTAAAGTGTATGGTTTTTCTCCTGCATTTCTACCTGTTATATGTTTTGAATAGTTTTCTATTCCTTGACAAAACCCAATTTCTCTTAACATTTCAATATCATATTTAGTTCTTTGTTCTATTCTTTGAGCTTCGATTAATTTATCATTTTCTTTGAAATATTTTATTCTTTGGTGTAGTTCTTCTTCTATTTCACAAATAGCACTTTCTATTTTTTCTGGAGTAGTAACATAATGAGATGCAGGAAATACTACAACGTGATTTCTAGTTCCTACAGTTTTTCCAGTTACATAATCAATCTCAACTATTCTATCAATCTCATCACCAAAAAATTCAACTCTTATAGCTCTTTCATCACTATTTGCAGGGAAAATTTCAAGAATATCTCCTCTTACTCTAAATGTTCCACGAGTAAAATTTACATCATTTCTCTCGTACTGAACTTCTACTAACTTTCTTATTACTTCATCTCTATCTTTTTCCATTCCAGGTCTTAAAGAAACCATAAGCTCTTTGTAGTCTTTTGGATCTCCAAGCCCATAAATACAAGAAACTGAAGATATTATTATAACATCATCACGCTCAAGTATAGCAGAAGTTGCAGAATGACGAAGTTTATCTATTTCATCATTTATACTTGCATCTTTTTCTATATAAGTGTCACTATGTGCAACGTATGCTTCTGGTTGGTAATAATCATAATAACTAACAAAATACTCAACAGCATTATTTGGAAAAAATTCTTTGAATTCACTGTAAAGCTGTGCTGCTAAAGTTTTATTATGTGCTAGGATTAAAGTTGGCATTTTTACTTCTTGAATAATATTTGCCATAGTAAAAGTTTTTCCAGAACCTGTTACTCCAAGTAAAGTCGAAAACTTTTCTCCATTATTAATTGCACTAACTATTTTTTTAATTGCTTGAGGTTGGTCACCTGTTGGTTTAAAATCTGATTTTAACTGAAAATCCAAAAAATCACCTCTTACATAAATATTTTTACATATTTTAACCATTTATTTTAAACTTCACGCCTAAATAACATTTTTTAACTTTATATAGATATTGTAACAAACATTTGTTCTTTTTGCAAATTAAGTTAAATGCAAAATAGCTATGCACTGCATAGCTATTTTTGATTATTTTTTACTTATAGAAACCTTACAAGCATCAACTATATCATCACTTGTAATACCATATTTTTTCATAAGTTCATTTGGAGTTCCAGACTCACCAAAAGTATCTTTTATACCAACTTTTTCAACAATAACTGGACATTCACTAGAAGTCACTTCACTAACTGAAGAACCAAGACCTCCAATTATACTATGTTCCTCTGCTGTTACTATTGCTTTAGTTTGCTTCGCACAATTTATTATTAATTCTTTATCTATTGGCTTTATAGTAGACATATTAACAACTTTTGCACTTATTCCTTCTTGACTTAATATCTCACTAGCTTTTAGTGCTTCATTAACCATTATTCCACAAGCTATTATAGTAACATCTGTTCCTTCTTTTAGTATAGTTCCTTTTCCTATTTCAAATTTATAATTATCATTAAAAACATTAGGAACTGCACTTCTTCCAAGTCTAACATAAGTTGGCCCATTAAACTTAGTTATTTCTTCTATCATTTTTTCTGTTTCAATACCATCTGCTGGAACTAATACAGTCATATTTGGTATGCTTCTCATTATAGATATATCCTCAACAGATTGATGAGTTGCACCATCTTCTCCAACAGTAATACCTGCGTGAGTTGCACATATTTTTACATTTAATTTTGGATAACAAACTGAATTTCTTATTATTTCAAAAGCTCTTCCTGAAGCAAACATAGCAAAACTACTTACAAATGGAATTTTTCCACAAGAAGCCAAACCACAAGCCGCACCAATTAAGTTTTGTTCAGCTATTCCCATATTGAAAAATCTATCTGGAAAGTTCTTGGAAAAATCATAAGTCTTAGTTGATTTTGAAAGGTCTGCATCTAAAACAACAACATTATCATTTACTTTTCCGATATTAACAAGCGCTTTTCCATACGCATCTCTAGTTGCTACCATTATCTCCACCTCCTAACAGTTCTAAAGCATTTTTAAGTTGTTCATCATTTGGGGCATTACCGTGCCAACTAGCTTCATTTTCCATAAATGAAACTCCTTTTCCTTTTATAGTTTTTGCAACTACTATACTAGGCTTTCCTTCTGATTGTCTTGCCATATCAAGAGATGATAATATTTGTTCAAAATCGTGACCATCTATCTCATAAACATTCCATCCAAATGATTTAAACTTATCACAAACTGAACCTAAATCCATAACATCTTTAGTATTTCCATCTATTTGAAGACCATTATAATCTAAAAATGCAACGATATTATCAAGCTTATAGTGAGCAGCACTCATAGCTGCTTCCCAAATTATCCCCTCTTGAATTTCTCCATCTCCAAGAATTGTATAAACTCTCCAAGAAGCATTGTCCATTTTAGAAGCCATAGCCATTCCACAAGCAGCAGAAAATCCTTGACCTAAAGAACCTGTTGACATATCTACTCCAGGTATATTTTTCATATCAGGATGACCTTGAAGAATGCTATCTATTTTTCTAAGGCTAGAAAGTTCTTCTTTATCAAAAAATCCTTTCTCAGCCAAAGTTGCATATAATGCTGGAGCTGCATGACCTTTTGATAAAACAAATCTATCTCTATCTTCTTTTTTAGGGTTTTTAGGGTCTATATTCATCTCACTGAAATATAGAGCCGTTAATATATCTGTACAAGATAAAGACCCTCCTGGATGTCCTGATTTTGCGCTATGTATCATTTTTACAATGTCTTTTCTTATTTTAAGGGCAATACTACTTAAAGTCTTTTGCTCATTCATTAAAATACCTCCGACTTTTGTATTTTTATTTTCAATTATATTATAACATTTTTATAAATAATTTACTGTATTTTTTAGTCGAATTTTTACAAAAAAAAATTGATATGAAACGATATCAATTCTTTAAGACATATAAAGTCCTAGACTTATTCCTAGTCCACTATCAATTTTTAACATCATATTTTTATCTAGACAACCAATTCTTTCTCGTAACCTTTTTTTATCTATAGTTCTAATTTGTTCTAGGAGAATTACGGAGTCTTTGCTTAAACCATACTCATTTGCACTTATTTCGATATGCGTTGGTAATTTTGCCTTATTAATTTGAGATGTTATCGCTGCAACAATTATTGTTGGGCTATATTTATTACCAATATTATTTTGCACAACTATTACAGGTCTTACTCCTCCTTGTTCTGAACCGACAACAGGGCTTAAGTCGGCATAGTACAAATCTCCTCTTTTTATTTCTTGGTTAATACTCAATTTGTGCTACTATCTCTTCATCATTACAAGATACTTCATTTGTCATACCAAGCTCAGCTAATGATAAATTAATTTGTGCCATCTCCATATATCCTTTCATCATAGAATCTTCAGCACTTAACTTTTTCTTTTGCGAAATATAAAATTCAAAAGCTTCCTTGGCAAAATCTTCTCTGTTCATATTTTCCATCTGAACTATGTTATCCACTTCAATTGCAAGTGAATCAGGTAGTGTGAATATTATTTTTTCATCTTTCATACTAATCCGTTGCCATAAACCTATAAATTATGTTTAATTCCCTATTCAACGTATCTCATTTTGCAAGTCAAACTTCAACAAGCTACTTTGATTTGATATAATACTCCAAGGGCGTAAATTCGGATACAACGCATCCTATATATACAAGTTTTCTTGTTAGTGAAAGTCCTTGCATTTATTACATTTGCTTAGTTTTCGCTTATCTTTTCCACCCCTTTACTGACCCTCAAGGTTCTACCCTATGTCATCACTTTCGCAATTTTGGGAACATATCACAAGTAAAGCAAGTATACACTTAGATACGTTGACGGTTAGCCAATAACTAAGTCTTAGATATATTATACCATTTTTAAGGAAATTTTATCTATAAAAATTTACCAAGTTTTTATAGATAATCATAGATTTTCAATTACAGCAACTTACCTCCTAGCTATTTATTATTTTATCAAATTACTGTTATCTTGTAAAATTGATTTTAAATTCTATACCATATAAATATATTGGACATATTTATAATGGTATAATACTTGCCCTTTTTGACACATATTGTGCCGTTATTTGGTTATGTGAGAATATTATTACCTCTTATCCAATTTTTTATATCAATTTCTTTGTTAATTTTCACCACATAATATATTAATACCCATATCTACACTTAAGAAATTTTACATCTTTTTTATATTATTATAATTTTAACCAAATTAACTTTAAAAATATTTATAATTGTTACAAAAGAAATTTTTTATAATAAAACATTAGCTATCAAAAACAATTTAAAAGTATCTCTCTTAGTCATCTAAATTTAATATGATTATTTATTATACTTAAAATCACTATAAACCACTTCAAATCGTTTTTCTTTATTTTTATCTAATATTTCCATTTTATATGGTACTTTATCTTTTTTATTTATATAAAGTATTTGTTTATCAAAATACTCACTTTCACTTTCTATATTTATTTCTAGTATCAAGTAATTTTTATCACTTTGTAACTTTACATCTTTAGCACTTTTAAAGTTATTTATAAAATCTCCTATAAATAAGTTCTTACTTACTTCCCCTTCATTCGGTAATTCAATTGTATCTTTTATGTTTGTATTTTTAACAATTATTTTACTATCAACATACTCTACAACTTGCCCTTTTAATTCTTCTGGTAAAATAGTTTGTACTATATAACTATTCGGCGACTTAAACGTATGCTTAAACCTATATTTTGTAGGAGTTTTATTGCCAAAAACTTCTACATCTGCTACGCAATTATAAGATGAAATAGAACTTATTTTTTCTACAAATGAATTATAAATTTCTTCTTTTGTAGACTCTTTTTCAGAAAAATTAATAACTTTAAATGATATAAAAAATACTACTGGTATAGCCAAAAATAATGCCCACTTTTTCATTTCTCACCCCAATAAAAATTATATTAATGATAATTCTTATGTGAAATATTTGATTTATATTACTGTTTAATTACTAATATAGTAGTATAACTTTTAAATAATAGTATAGAAAATATTTAAAATAGTACTAGTAAACTTGATATATAGTATTTCTGTTAATTGACTATACTTTTTTACTAAATCACATATAAATTAAAAGTGCATTTGAAACAGCATACTCTTTACTATGAGATATTGATACTTTTATTTCTTTTATATTTTGACTATTTATAATAATACTTAAATTATTATATACATTTACAATAGGCTTACCAAGCTCATCTCTTAAAATCTCTATATCTTTTAAATTAAAGTTTCTAATTCCTGTTCCTAAAGCTTTTGATATAGCTTCTTTTGCAGTAAAGTTTCCTGCTATTGTTTGAGGCTTTAGTTTTTTTTCTTTAAAATAATTTATTTCTTTTTCTGTAAAAAATCTTTCTAAAAATCTATCGTTTTTATTTAGTAATTTTTCAATCCTTTTAATTTCTACAATATCAATTCCAATCATATAAATTTCTTCCTTTTTTGATTATAAAATAAAAAAGAGGCTATTTATAGCCCCTTTTATGCCCAAGTAGCACTTTCTGTAACAATAATAGTTTTTTCTTTATCTACATTCATAAATCCACCAGATATTTTAGCATCTTTGAATTTACCATCTTGCTTTATTCTAAGAGTTCCTGTAGAAAGTCCTGCGACTAAAGGTCTGTGGTTTTTAAGTATTCCTCTATCACCTTCAGTAGTTCTAACTATTATCATTTCAACATTTCCTTTAAAAAAAGTATTATCAGGTGTTACAACTTCTACAGTAAACATAATTATTTACCTTCCTTTGCTTTTTGAACTGCTTCGTCTATATTACCAACGAATAGGAAAGCAGATTCTGGTAAATTATCGTGTTTTCCATCTAATATTTCCTTAAAACTTCTTATAGTTTCTTTAAGTGGAACATATTTTCCTGCAAATCCAGTAAACTGCTCAGCAACGTGGAAAGGTTGAGATAAGAATCTTTGTATCTTTCTTGCACGAGCAACTATTAATTTATCTTCATCACTTAATTCGTCCATACCAAGTATTGCTATTATATCTTGAAGTTCATTATATCTTTGAAGTATACTTTGAACTCCTCTTGCAACTTCATAATGTTCTTTTCCAACTATTTGTGGGTCAAGAACTCTTGAGCTTGACTCAAGTGGGTCAACAGCCGGGAATATACCAAGAGATGCTATTTGTCTTGATAAAACTGTTTTTGCATCTAAGTGAGAGAATGTTGTAGCTGGTGCTGGGTCAGTTAAGTCGTCCGCTGGAACGTATACTGCTTGAACTGATGTTATAGAACCACTCTTAGTTGATGTAATTCTCTCTTGTAATTTACCCATTTCTGTTGCAAGAGTTGGTTGATATCCAACTGCTGAAGGTGTACGACCTAAAAGTGCCGAAACCTCAGAACCTGCTTGAGTGAAACGGAATATATTATCAACGAATAATAAAACGTCTTGACCTTCTTTATCTCTGAAGTGTTCTGCCATTGTAAGACCAGTTAATGCAACCCTCATTCTCGCTCCAGGTGGCTCATTCATCTGACCAAACACTAGCGCAGTTTTCTTTATAACTCCAGAATCAGTCATTTCGTGGAATAAGTCGTTTCCTTCTCTTGTTCTTTCTCCAACTCCAGCAAAAACTGATATACCACCGTGTTGAGTTGCTATATTATTTATAAGTTCTTGTATTAAAACTGTTTTACCAACTCCAGCTCCTCCAAATAGTCCTATCTTTCCTCCCTTTAGGTAAGGCGCAAGTAAGTCAACTACTTTTATACCAGTTTCTAGTATTTCAGCAGTTGGTTGTAACTCTTCAAAAGTAGGCGCTAATCTATGTATTGGTAAAGTTGGTCCATCTTTTGGAGTAGGTTTTCCGTCAACTGCTTCTCCTAAAACATTAAATATTCTTCCAAGTGTATCATCACCAACTGGAACACTTATAGGTGCACCAGTATCAACAACTTCCATACCTCTAACAAGACCATCAGTTGAAGTCATAGAGATACATCTAACAGTGTCGTCACCTATATGTTGAGCAACTTCTGCAACGATTTCTTCATCTCCATTTTTTATAACTAATGCATTTAGTAGATTAGGTAAGCTTTGTTCACTATCAAACTTAACGTCTAATACTGGACCTATAACTTGAACTATTTTACCTTTCATCCGTAACCCTCCTAAATTTTTTATGCTAAATAAATTTAGCTAACTTTATTGAGAAGACGAAGCACCCGCAACAATCTCTGATATTTCTTGAGTAACTGCCGCTTGTCTTGCTCTATTATAAACTAATTCTAGTTTTGATATCATTTCATTTGCATTATCAGTAGCCGATTCCATTGCAGTTCTTCTTGCAGCTTGTTCTGATGCAAAAGACTCACAAATAGCTCCATAAACACTTCCTGATATATACTTTGGTAATATATATCCAAGTACAGTATCAGCAGATGGTAAATACTGAACAGCTGATTTTGTCATTTTCTTTTCAGTCTTTTCAATACTAACAGGTAATAGTTTCATAACTTGAGGCTCTTGTGCTAGTGCAGAAACAAATTTTGTATAAACTAAATTAACTTCATCAACTTCACCATTTTTAAATGCTTCCATTGCTAATTTAGCCACTTTATCAGCTTCTTCATAACTAGCTCCTTCAACACTCTCTATAAAATCTACAACATTATAACCTCTTTTTGATAAAGACTCGTTAGCCTTTTTACCAATTGCTATAACATTGTGATTATTTGAGTTGCTGTGTTTTATAACTGTTTTTATAATATTTGAGTTATATCCTCCTGCAAGCCCTCTATCCCCTGCTATAACTATATAACAAACTTTTTTTACATTTCTTTCTTTTAAGAATACATTTTTTGAACCACTCGTATTTTTAGCTATATCATTTACTGTTTCGTATAAAGTCTCAAAATAAGCTCTAGTACTTTCTGCTCTTTCTTTTGCTTTTCTAAACTTTGAAGAAGAAACAAGTTCCATAGCTTTTGTTATTTGTTTTGTGTTTTCAACACTTTTGATACGAGTTTTAATTTCTTTCATTCCTGCCATTAACTACACCTCCCTTTATATCCACAATTTTCACTACTCATAGAAAAATCTACAAATAGTGAAATGTATAGTGGTGTAAGTATTTTAGTTAAATTTTCTCTTAAATTCATTTATAGCTTTAGTAAGATCTCCTTGGAAATCTCCACCTGAAAGAATTGTATTTATTAATTCTTTATGGTTATCATTCACATATGAGTAAAGTTCATTTTCAAATCTCTTTACATCTTCAAGTTTTATATCTGCTAATAAATCATTAGTAACAGCATGTATTATCATTATTTGATTTTCAACTCTTAGTGGTTGTTGTTCCCCTTGTTTTAAAACTTCAACTATTCTATCTCCTTGAGAAAGTCTTTTTTTCGTATCTTCATCAAGGTCAGAACCGAATTGAGAGAATGCTGCAAGTTCTTTATATTGAGAATATAAAAGTTTAAGTGGACCTGCTACCTTTTTCATTGATTTTATTTGGGCAGAACCTCCAACCCTTGAAACTGATATTCCTGGGTCAACCGCAGGTCTTATACCAGCATTGAAAAGCTCTGGTGTTAAGTAAATTTGCCCATCTGTAATTGATATAACGTTAGTAGGTATGTACGCAGAAACGTCTCCCCCTTGCGTTTCAATTATTGGAAGTGCAGTTATAGAACCAGCTCCTAATTCATCAGATAATTTAGCAGCTCTTTCTAAAAGTCTTGAGTGTAGATAGAAAACATCCCCTGGATAAGCCTCACGTCCTGGAGGTCTTTTTAGAAGTAATGACATTTCTCTATAAGCTACCGCATGCTTACTTAAATCATCATAAACTATTAAAACATGCTTTCCTTCAAACATAAATTCTTCACCCATTGCAACCCCCGCATATGGTGCTAAGAATTGAAGTGGTGCAGATTCAGATGCAGTAGCAGAAACAACTATTGTATAATCCATTGCTCCATGCTTTTCAAATGTATTAACAAGTTGTGCAACAGTTGAACCTTTTTGTCCTATTGCAACATATATACATATAACATCTTTTCCTTTTTGGTTAAGAATTGTGTCAACACATATAGAAGTTTTACCAGTTTGTCTATCACCGATAACAAGCTCTCTTTGTCCTCTTCCTATTGGAATCATGGCATCTATTGCCTTTATACCAGTCTCAAGAGGTTCATGAACAGATTTTCTAGCCATTATACCAGTTGCTGGTGATTCAACAGGTCTAGTTTTAGTAGTGTTTATTGGTCCCTTACCATCTATTGGTTGACCTAATGCGTTAACTACTCTTCCTATTAGCGCTTCACCAACTGGAACCTTAACAACAGCTCCTGTTCTTTTTACTATATCTCCTTCTTTTATACCTTGGTCATTACCAAGCATAACAGCCCCAACAGTTTCTTCTTCTAAGTTAAGAGCCATTCCATAAACTTCTCCTGGAAACTCTAAAAGCTCTCCTGCCATAGCCTTTTCAAGACCATAAACACTAGATATACCATCCCCAACTTTTAATACAGTTCCAGTATCAGTTAATTCAACTTTATTTTCATAGTTTTTTATTTGCTCTTTTATTAGAGCACTTATTTCATCTGGTCTTAAATTCATATACTCACCACCATTTATTTTAAGATATCACTTGAAATAAATTTTCCTTTAATCTAGATATATTAGATTTAATAGTTCCATCTATTTCCTCATTTCCAAGTCTAACTAAAACTCCTCCTATTATAGTTTCATCAACTATATTTTTTAGAGTAACGTTTTTGTTGTACTTGTTTGAAAGCTTTTCTTCTAAGTTTTTAATTTCTTCTTCAGTCATCTCTATTGCAGTAATTGCAGTTCCTTCAATTACATTATTCTTTTCATTCACTAAAGATTTAAAGTATACCTTTACATCTTCTAAAATAGACATTCTATTTTTGTCTATCATAACTTTTAAAAAGTTTTTAGTCGATTGACTTATACTTTCATTAAATAGTTTATCTAAAATAACTTTTTTGTCTTCTTTTGAAACAAGTGGAGATTTAAAAGCATTTTTTAACTCCTCACACTCATTTATTATTTTAACGACTTCACAAAGTTCATTATATAAACTATCACAAGAATTTAATTCTTCTGCAACCTCAAAAAATGCTTGTGCATATCTATTTGCTACCATCTATAGCCACCTCATTTATAAAGTTATTTATTAATTCTTGGTGCTTAGACTTATCTATATCTTTTTCTATAACTTTTGAAGCTGCTAAAAGTGCTAATTCTGAAATATCATTTTTGATTTCATTCATAGCCTTTTGTCTTTCTTGAGCTACATCTTTATTAGCCTTATCAACAATAGATTGAGCTTCTTTTTTAGCATTTAATATAATTTCTTCTTCTTTTTGCTCAGCTCTTAATGTTGCTTGTTTTATTATTTCTTGACCTTGCTCTTTAGCTTGGCTCATTTCTTTTTCGTATTGCTCTTTTAGTTTATAACCCTCTTTTTTTACTCTCTCACCTTCTGATAAGTTAAGCTGTATTTCACTTTCACGAGAGTTTATTATTTCCATTACAGGCTTAAATAAAAGTTTTTTAACTATTAAAAAAATTACTATTGTGTTTATAATCTGAAAAGTAAACTCAATAGGTGTTAGTCCTATTAAATTCTTAAACTCCACTAAAAGCCCTCCTTTCTACTAATCACATCAAATTATTGTTTGTTGTATACAATTAAGAGATGAACAAGTCATCCCTAAATTAATTCTTCGAAATTATCCTAAAAATGGATTAGCAAATATAAGGATTATAGCTATAACTAGACCATATATTGCTGAAGACTCTGCAACAGCTGCTCCAAGTAACATTGTTTGAGTTATATCTCCTTTTGCTTCTGGTTGGTTTCCAACTGCTTCTGCAGCTTTACCTGCTGCGAATCCTTGTCCTATTCCTGCTCCTATACCTGTCATAACTGCTAAACCTGCACCTATTGCAGAACCTGCTGCGATTAAAGCTGTTTCCATAAAAAAATCCTCCCTTTGAATTAAAAATATTATTTAGTTAAAATTTTTTAAATTTATTCCTCAGCTGCAATACCAACAAAAACCATAGTAAGCATTATAAATATAAACGCTTGTAATACACCTGCGAATAAATCGAAATATAAGTGAAGTGGTACTGGAATTAATAACTGACCTATAGGAATATTAAGTCCTATTAAACTAGATAAGTATGCTAAAAATTGATAGAATAAACTTATTATAACAGCCCCACCTAAAATATTTCCAAATGGACGGAAACATAGTGATATAGGCTTAGCAAGTTCTCCTATAATATTTAGTGGTAATAGAAATGGTAATGGTTCCAATAAGCCCTTAAAATAAGATAAACCTTTAGTTTTTATACCTGCATAATAAATCATAACAAATGTCATTATAGCCCAAGCAAATGTTGTATCTAAATCAGTAGTTGGTGATCTAAAACCAAGTAGCCCTGCTAAATTAGATAATGCAAAGAACACAAATAAACTTCCAATATAAGGTACCATATTAGGTAATCTTTTTACAGCTTTCTCCCCCATAGTATCAGTAACTAATTTGTTAACACCACAAACTAAAAACTCTGCAAATATTTGAGTTTTAGTAGTAGGCACTTTTTGTAAATTTCTAGTAAGTAATAAACATGCTATCGTTATGATGCCCATTATAATCCAGGTCACAATAATAGTTTCACTTAGCTTAAAATCTCCAAAATAAAGTATATACCTAGCCTGATTCATTATTTAGCCTCCTTTCTAAAAAATTTTTGTATAACAAATTTATCAAATAAAATAATAAATTTGGGTCCTAATAAACCTAGTGCTACTCCTATTACACTTAAGTGTGGCTGTTTCGCTGATACCAACAAAACAACAAATACAATAAGCATTCTAATAGAGTATTGTAGCCCAGAATATACTTGTGCTTTAGATGGTGGCATATCAACAGACTTTTGTATACTTATTGCCAATAATCTAAAATTTAATGCAGAAATAATACATCCAAACAAAATACCAAGTAAAACTCTTTTTAAAATTTCTATATCTTTAATAAATATAAAACCACTAATGATAGCTAAAAATATGTAATAAAAAACAAGTCCCTTAGTAATTCGTTTGACTTCTCTTGATAAATTAGTATCCACAAAATCACTTTCCTTTCGTGTACACTATCAAAGTTTTATAAACTGATATAAATGCACCTCCTATACCCAGTAACAAAAATACTATGGTAAATATAGGAGATGTGTTTATTTTTGAGTCTATAAATTTTCCTAAAAAAGTGCACCCAAGTATGGAAATTAATATCATAAGCCCTATTTGAGAAATCAAAGAGAGCATACTAGCAATTTGCATATAGTGCTTGTTTTTACTCATAAAAATTAATATCCCCAAGTAATTTATTTTTAATAATAAATCTACTTATAGAGTAATTTTATCATTTTTAAAATAAAATTTAAAGTATTTTTTGTTTTTTTTGTCATTTTGTAGTGTTTTTTTTATAAAGTTATTTATATATCGTCCCATAGCGAACATTATTTAGTTCCAAATAGCCTATCTCCCGCATCTCCAAGTCCTGGAACTATATATCCATGCTCGTTTAATTTTTCATCAATAGATGCAACATATATCTCAACATCTGGATGATACTTTTGAACTTCTTCAATACCTTCTGGTGAAGCAACTAAATTAACTAATTTTATGCTATTTGCTCCTCTTTGTTTTAAAACATCTATAGCAGCAACTGCTGAACCTCCTGTTGCAAGCATTGGGTCTACTATTATCATTTCTCTCTCTTTTATATCTTGAGGGAATTTTGAGTAATACTCTACTGGCTTTAGAGTTTCTGGGTCTCTATAAAGTCCAACATGACCTACTTTTGCTGCTGGAATTAAATTAACAAGTCCATCAACCATTCCAAGTCCTGCTCTTAATATTGGTACTATTCCTAATTTTTTACCAGCTATAACTTTTGATTTAGTTTTAGAAACTGGTGTTTCTATTTCTATTTCTTCAAGTTTTAAGTCTTTAGTTATTTCATATCCCATAAGCATTGTAATTTCTGTTAACAGTTCTCTAAAATCTTTAGAACCTGTGTTTTTATCTCTCATTAAAGTTAATTTATGTTGTATTAGTGGATGATTTGTAATTATAACTTTTTTCATTTTTGTCTCCTTATATATATATTTATTGTTTTTTCTAATTATTCTTATTCTCTATTTGAGTTATCATATCTACTCTTTTTTGATGTCTATCTCCTTCAAACTCAGTATTTAACCAAGCCTCTACTATTTCTATCGCAAGAGATTTTCCTAAAACTCTCTCACCTAAAGACAACATATTGCAGTTATTGTGTGCTTTTGACATTTTAGCAGAAAAAACGTCTGAAACAACTGCACATCTTATACCTTTTACTTTGTTTGCCGCAAGAGAAATTCCAATTCCCGTGCCACAACAAACTATACCATAGTCAACCTCTTTATTAACAACTGCATTTGCAACTATTTCTCCATAGATAGGATAGTCTACTGAATCACTTGAATTAACACCAAAGTCAACTACTTCGATATTCTTCGATTTTAAAAAATCAGCTATTTCATTTTTTAGATTAAAACCACCATGATCACTTGCTAAACCAATCTTCATAAGCTTCCTCCATTTAAGTTAATTTACCAAAATAATAATACATTATTTATTGTGTTTATTAAAGAACTAAATTTAAAATTTTAGTACTTTATAACCAGATGCTTTTAGTAATCTATTCATTATAGCTTGATAAACTCCTTCATATCCAAATTCTTCAGCATAAATAATATCAACGTTTCTTTTATCCATTTCTATTAGTGCATCAAATAAATTACTTCCTATATCTAAAGGAGTATCACCAAGTTCTATTACTTCCCCAGTATATAGATTTTTATTTTCACTTTTACAAATAACACCACTCTTTAAGTTTCTTTTTTGATTTTCTTTTATAAGATTATTTACATTCTCAAATATATTATTTCCAGATACAATAAAAACGTCTGCACTTGGACTGTAATGAGTGTACTTCATTCCAGGTGATTTTGGCTTTACGGTGTCTTTTTTTATCAGTAAAGATTTATCTATTTCAATTTTTCCAATAACTTTTTCTAAATCTTCTTTTGATATTACTCCAGGTCTTAAAATAATTGGTACTTTACCAGTAAAATCAATCACTGTTGATTCAAGTCCAAAATCACTTTTTCCACCTACTACTATACCATTAACTCTCTTGTTCATTTCTTCAATAACATGACTTCCTTTTGTAGGAGATGGACGTCCAGATATATTTGCAGATGGTGCCGAAATAGGAGTATCACAAAGTTCTAAAAGTTTTAGTGCTATTTTATTTGACGGGACTCTTATTGCAACACTTTCAAGACCCCCAGTAGTTTTATTTGGTACTATACTTTTCTTTTTTAAAATTACTGTAAGTGGTCCAGGCCAAAACTTTTCCATAACAAGTTTTGCTTTATCACTTATATTCTCTGCTAAATCATAAACTTTTGTTATATTATTTATATGAACTATTAATGGATTATCACTTGGTCTACCTTTAGCTTCATAAATTTTTGATACAGCTTTTTCATCTAGTGCATTAGCACCTAAACCATATACAGTTTCTGTTGGAAAAATAACAGTTTTTCCTTCTTTTAAAAGCTTTGCATGTTTTTTTAACTCTTCTATATCTATATTATTTTCGTCTATATAACTAATAATAGTTTCCATAGTATCACCGTTGCGTAAAACTTATAATTTTTCTATAAAAACTTATTGAAAATTATAAATAAAACTTTAATTCCCTATTCTACGAGTCCGATTTTAAAAACTATAAATAGTAATCTACTTTCGTTTGATATAACTCTCCAAGGGCGTAAATTCGGATACAACGCATCCTACATATTAACATTATCTTGTTAGTGATATTATGCTAATTTATAGTTTGAAAGATTAATACTCGCATTTAAATCTCTATCAATAGTTAAACCACAACTACATTTATAAACTCTATCTTTAAGTTTTAAATCTTTTTTAATCTCTCCACATTTACTACAAGTCTTTGATGATGGATAAAATCTATCTGCAATTATTAACTCAATTCCTCTGAATTTACACTTATACTCAAGTTGTCTTTTAAATTCATAGAAACCTTGTTTTCTTATAGCGTTAGATAAATGTTTATTTTTCATCATACCTTTTACATTTAAATCTTCTATTACAACTCTGTATGGCTTGGTTTTCACTATACTTGTTGTAGTTTGATGAAGATAATTATTTCTTATATTAGCCAA
>CALWPP010000005.1 GCA_944383455.1 uncultured Peptostreptococcaceae bacterium | reverse complement strand
AGATGCCATTTCGCTCACGCTAATGACCTCGACCTTTCGGATACGAGCGTAGACTATTTCTTCACCTTCACCATTATGTGCTAAGGGCAACCCATTTCCACTACCTATCACTTATAGTGTACTCCCTCTCGGGATAGTCGTTTGACCTTCCTATTTCTAGGCTTGGCGACCAAACATCCATTATACAATACTTAGGCTCTCACCATATATCATCTCAACTATTGTTTCTGAGTTTCCTCACTTTCATAGAAGTTTCTGATTCTATCTTCTATTGTAGTCGTTGAGCTTTAGGAGTTACTGGTTTTAAAGTTGTGTCCTATATGAATTTCTCCATATACGAGGCTACAGCTAGTTACTTATAAAAAAATAATATGTTTTTACAATTTTTTATAAATAATTTAAAGCTGATTTGTTACCTTTTCTATGATTTTAAAAAAATCCCTAAATAATAGGGATTATATTGATGCCATTTTTTCCGTTTGGTCAACAGTAATTAAAGCATCTAACATTTCATCTATATCTCCATCAAGGAATGTATCTAGTTTGTATAAAGTTAAGTTTATTCTATGGTCACTAACTCTACCTTGAGGGAAATTATAAGTTCTTATTCTTTCTGAACGGTCTCCTGTTCCTACTTGACTTTTTCTTTCTGCTGCTAATTCTTTGTTTTGTTCTGCTATTGCTTTATCGTTAAGTCTTGCTACTAATATTTTAAGGGCTTGTTCTTTATTTTTAAGCTGAGATTTTCCATCTTGGCAGGAAACAACTTCTCCAGTTGGTATATGAGTTATTCTAACTGCTGAGTCAGTAGTATTAACACTTTGTCCACCATTTCCAGAAGAACGGAAAACATCTATTCTTAAGTCATTTGGATTTATATTTACTTCAACAACATCAACTTCTGGTAAAACTGCAACAGTTGCAGTTGATGTATGTATTCTACCACCAGATTCCGTAGCTGGTATTCTTTGAACTCTATGAACTCCAGATTCATATTTTAGTCTTGAGTAAGCCCCTTTTCCTTTTATTAAGAAAGAAACTTCTTTATATCCTCCAACTCCAGTATCACTAGCGCTTAGTAGTTCTATTTTCCATCTTCTTCTTTCTGCATATCTTGAATACATTCTAAATAAATCACCTGCAAATAAAGCTGCTTCATCTCCTCCAGCTCCTCCTCTGATTTCAACTATAACGTTTTTATCATCATTAGGGTCTTTTGGTAAAAGAAGTATCTTAAGTTCTGATTCAATTGGTTCTACCATATCTTCAAGCTCAGATAATTCCATCTTTGCAAGCTCTCTTAACTCTTCATCAGACTCTTCTTGAAGTATTTCCTTTGACTCTTTTATTCTATTTAATACATCATTATATTCTCTATACTTCATAACTATTGGCTCTAAATCAGAATGCTCTTTCATATACTTTTGCCAAGTTTTTTGGTCATTAATTATTTCAGGATCACTTATTTTCTCTGTTAAATCTTTATACTTATCTTCAAGTACTTCTAACTTTTTAAGCATTTTTTCACCTCTTTATAAAAATATCAATTCTTTGATTATATCACAGTTTATACCCTATAACAACTCTATCGATTCCTTGAATATCTTTCTTTTTATATACTTTTTGATAATTATATTTTTCCATTATTTTAATTACATCTTCTGCTTGATTATATCCAACTTCATAAGCAAGTATCCCGCCATTTTTTAAGTATTTTATACTTTCTTTAGTTATTTCTTTATAAAAATACAGTCCATCTTCTCCCCCAAAAAGTGCAGAGTAAGGCTCATAATCTTTTACTTGTGGGTGAAGTGTTTTTATTTCCTCATCCGTTATATATGGTGGATTTGATACTATAACATCAAATTTTATATCTTTATCTTTTACTGCTGAGAATAAGTCAGATTTTATAAATTCAACTTCTACATTATTATTTTTTGCATTTAATTTTCCAACTTCAAGTGGTATATCTTCTATATCAAATGAAGTTACTTTTGCATTTAAATATTTCGCTAAACTAACACTTATTGCTCCAGAGCCAGTTCCAATATCTAATATATTTAAATTTTCTTTATCATTACATATATTAATTATCTCTTCCACTAAATTCTCTGTATCAGGTCTTGGAATTAAAACTCCCTCTTTCACAAAAAATTCAAGTCCCATAAATTCCCTGTTTTCAACTATATAAGCAACTGGTCTATTATTAAGTCTTTGATTTATTAAGGTATTGAATTTTTTCATATTTTTTTCATCCAGTTCTTTTTCTAAATTCAAATGTATATAAATTCTATCTACATTAAGTACTTTTTGAAGAATAAGCTCCACATCAAGCCTTGGAGTATCACTTATTTTTTCTAGTTCTTGTGAATATTTTATAATTATATCTTTTATCTTCATTAGTTTTTCCTCTATAAATTTATTTGATAACTTCTTTTAAAGCTTCTATTGCTACTTCTATATGAGTATCATCTGGCTCTTTAGTTGTTATATTTTGAAAAGTCATTCCAGGAATTGATATGAATTTCGTGAGTTTATTATCGTATTTTCCAACAAATTCAAATACTTCATAAGATATACAAAAAACTATTGGTATTGAAATTAACCTTACCAATAATCTATAAAAAGTACTTTTCCAAGGAAACAAACAAAAAATAAATACAGAAACTATCATAATTATTGCTAAAAAGTTAGTTCCACACCTTTTATGATTTTTAGGTAAACTTTTTATATTATCTATAGTAAGTTCCATATTATTTTCATAGCAATTTATAGTTTTATGTTCTGCACCATGATATTTATAAATCTCTTGTATATCTTTATTTTTAGAAATTAAAAACATATATAAATACAAAATAATTATCCTAAAAATGCCTTCGATAATATTTAAAATAAATATACTTTTAGTGTAGTCTGAAAATATATCATAAATAATTGTGGGTATTAAAATAAAAACTAAAAAGCATAGTATACTAGATATAAAAATAGATAAATATATAAAAGCTTTATCTGAATTTTCTTTGAATACTCTTTTAAATATTTTATCTATAAAATCTTCATCATCTTCAATTCTATCTAATGATTTATTAAATGTTTTCATTCCACTTATTATATTTTCACTAATTATAAAAATTCCTCTTATAAATGGTATTTTATAAATATTTTTGTTATTTATAAAGCTTCCTACTGTACTTTTTTTAACTATTATTTTTCCATTTTCATTCCTTGTTGCTACTACTTTTTTATTGTTATAAATCATAAGAACTCCATTAGTTATAGCCTGCCCTCCTACTTTATTCATAAAAACTCCTAAACTTTTTAATTTAATTATATTCTAGGTTTAGATAAATATAAAGAAAAACCACTTCTTGATAAATATCAAGGTGGTTTTAATTAGAGTAATAAATTTTATACTACGGCCTTTTCCAGATTTCAATTATATACTTAAATAAATCATTAAATCTTTCTTCTAATTTTTCAAAATTCCACTCGCTTTGTTCTCCAAGCCATCTATTTAATAAAAACTTACTATTTCTATATCCAAAATTATTCATATCTCTTTTTTCAAGAAAAACCTTATTACCTAGATTACTATTACTACCTGTTATAGTTAAATTAGATATAGTATGTTTTAATGACTCCATTGTTTCATATTCAGACTCTGATAATAAACTTTTCCACTCATCAACGGGTTTCTGAGGGAATATGTGTTCAATAGTTATATTTCCTAAGCTAAAGTCTATTTTTTCACTATGATTTTCATTCTCTATTCTTTCAAAAACATATTTTAATTTATCTGCATCATTATATACATTCTTTGTTTTTAAACATTCTTTTAAATATTTATTATCAGGAAATTTTTGATGTAATAAATGTCTTTCTATAGATTTACAGTAATCATTCTTGTCTATTTTACTATGTAAATTCATAAAAAGAGTATTTAAAGTATTAGTAGGCTCAGAACAAATATATCTCCTCCATAAATAACTCTGCAATAGCTCCAGTACATCAATAAAACATTTTTCATCTATAATACTTTTTTTATAATCCATATAAACCCCCATCAAAAAAGGATTTATAACTTTTGATGCTACTATATTTAAGTATTTTAAATGTTTTGATATATTTTTATTTATTTCATTATCTGGATTTAAAATACAACTATAGATATTTGAATAATCTACTATAACTTTTAAAGTATTTTCTAATTCCTCTTTATTTTCATAATTATAATTACTCTTAAATTCTTCAAATACTTTATTCTGATTTGGTATTTTTTCTAATTTAAATGTTAAGTAGTCTCTCATAAACTCTGATAACTGTGTTTTTATTTTATTTTTTACAACTACTTTAGTGTTATTTTCTATAACTACCCAATAATCTTCATATATTTTATTTTGAGTATCTCTATCTAAATCCATTAGTATAAAATTTCTAATCAAATCTGCTTGTGATAAGTCTAATCCTGTTGAGTTTAAACTTTCAAATATTCTTTGAGGGTCATCTTTCCCTTTCTCAAGAGCTATATCCACATATATTATTTTATCAAGACCGTACATTATACTATTAGCAATTTGTAAATTTGATATCTTACCGAAAAAAAACTGATAATTTTTAAATATGTTACTCTCTTTTTCTGACTCATTAATATTTCCAATATCATTTTCAAGTATTTTTTTTAGTATAGTTAAGTTATCTCCAACAGGTAATAACTTTATTTTGTTTACATCATCAATATATTCATCAGTTAAATACTTGTTATATATCCTTTTAGATAGTGTAATATCTCCAAATTCTATTGCTCGATTACGTATCGCCATTAAAAGTATAGTAATTGTGGTTAATCTTTGTTGTCCATCAATTATACTGAATTCATTTTTACCAACACTATATACTCCTTCGTGTAAATATACTATACTTCCTATAAAATGAGATACTATTTCCTTATTATCAGATAACTTTAAAATATCTTTTAGTAAAGTATCACATTGCTTTTTTTCCCAGTTATAATTTCTTTGGTATACTGGAATAGAAAATTGAGTATTATCAGTTGATAATAATCTTATAATCTTATTTTCTTTTGCTTGCATAACTAAATTTTCACCCCTAAAAAGTCTATACTATAAAATTATATAAACATTATAACATTAATAATCTTAAAGTATCAATAAATATCGCCATATGTTAAAATTAGTGAAATACCTATTTATTTTAATAGGTAAGTTATTAATTTTTTGGTGTGATAAAATAATATATTATTCTTGTTTCTTAATATTAGAGATTTTCTATATTGTATATTTCTAAAATTATCATTTATTGTATTAGACTTATATATTTAGATTAAAAATAAAAACCCCCATAAAATATAGGGATTTTAAACAGAACTTTTTATAGCTTTTGTAGTTTTTATCTTTTTGTTGGTTGATTCTTTAAGTCTAGATTTTACAATTTGTGTATAAATTAAATCAAGCAAAAATGTTTGAGATGTTTTTGTTGATAATGAACCTGTTTCAAATAAACTCTCATTTGAAACATATGAGATGCTTATATTTGATATTTGACTGAGTTGTGATTTTTCATCACTAGTTATAGACACTATCTTTGTATTATTTTTTGATGCTAATTCACTTGCTCTTATAATCTCTTTTGTATTTCCAGTGTGAGATATCGCAAGTATTAAATCATCTTTATCCATTATAGAAGATAAAATAATCATAGTATGTCCATCTGTAAAGGAATTACAGTTAATTCCTATTCTCATAAACTTATAACTATATTCTGTTGCAATATTTCCAGAATAACCAATACCTATAAAATAAACTTTTTTAGCATTTAGCATATATTCTATACATTTATTTATTTTATCTATGTCTATGTTTTTCAAATTATTTTCTAGAACATCAACACTTGATTTAACCAATTTATATGCAACATCAACCACATCATCATTTTCTGTTATACTAGGATTTATTATATTTTCATCAAACTTACTATAAAACTCTTTTGCAACTGATAATTTAAATTCTTGGAAATTATTAAATCCAACTCTCTTAACAAATCTAGTTACAGTCGCTTCACCTATATTATTTTCTTTTGCTATTTCAGATATAGACTTATAAGCAACCGTATTTATATTTTCTTTTATATATTTTACCAAGGCTTTATGAGATTTACTCATCTTTATTTCAGGATTGTTAAATTTATCTAATATACTCATACAAATTCACCAATATTTTAAATATAATAATCTAGTATAACAAAATTATAAATAATAGACAAATTATATATTTTGTTCTTTTTGTAAAAAATTATATAAAGCTCCTATCATACCAGAATTATTCTGATTAGTTGCAAACTTTAATGTAGTATTATTATATATACTATCTATTAATATATTTTTTAATTCTTTATCTATTATTGGTCTTAAGTAATTTTCTTGAGCCATTATACCACCGCCAAGTACTATAAATTCTGGATTTATTACATAACATATATTAGATATTCCAATACAAAGGTATTTTACTAAGTTATTTATTTCATTAATACAATCTAAGTCACCATTTTTTGCCATTTCAAAAATTTTTTTTCCATCAATAACTCCATCTTCTAAATTTTTTACTTTGCATATTCTTTTAACTAATGAACTAGTCGATGCAATATCTTGAAAACTGTCTCCATTTATATTCATATATCCAACCTCACCAGCACTTTTACTAAATCCATGAATAACTTTTTTATCTATTATAATACACCCACCTATACCTGTGCCCAAAGCAATACATACAGCTGATGATGCTCCTTTAGCTTCACCTAACCATATTTCACTAAGACCAACACAGTTTACATCGTTTTCTACCTCACATCTTATACCAAACTCATTTTCTATCTCTTTCTTTATATTTAATCCTGTATAGTTTGGAATTAAGTCTTCTAATGCAAAAATTATCTCTCCATTTTTTGTATCTACTATACCTGCTGTTGATATACATATACCGTGAATTTCATATTTTTTCATATATTCTTTTATAATGTTTTTTATTTTATTTAATATCCCAAATCCACCTAAAATTTTAGCTTCTGTTTCTATTTTAGAACTTGTAATTATTTTACCATCTTCACTTATTACACCATATTTAATAAATGTTCCACCTATATCTATACAAATAAAATCTCTCATAAATCCTCCAATAATATATAGAAAAAAGTTAAGTAAACAATTATTCAATTAAAAATATAATCAAATAACATATTACTTAACCTATATAAATAATTTTTATTTTATCTTAACTTTAAATATAGCCTTTTTTATACTTTCACTTTCATTTAATTTTATCCCTGTCATATGAGCATCTTCTTCAAAGCAAATTAAAAAGTTATTTTCAGAAAGTGTAACATAGCCACTCTTTTCACCATCAAGCTGTAAAAAATCCTCAGCTTCTTTATAACCTTTATCAGATAAATTTTCTATAAAGTTTAGATTTATTATTTCTCTGCCCTTAATCATAAAATGTATATCTATATACTTTTTATGAGCTTCCCAAAATCCATCTTCTTCATTTTTAGTATTATATTCTACTATATTTACAAATATATTATCATCATCAATTTCATATCTTCCACTTGAATAATTAGATAAATCATTATCTTTTATATATTCAAAACAAGTGTTTAAGTCTTTTTCTAAGTTTGAATAAGTTTTTTCATGATTTATATTACCAAATATCATTTTAAGCCTCCTCAAAATAAACAGTTGATTTTTCATCAACTAAATCTTTTGACTCTTTATTATTTGAATAAACAATACTTACTATTTGACCAACTATAAATGATATAGTTATTGTTATTAAAGAATATGACCAAGAAGTTACATCAGGAACATTATACTTAAGATATATTACAACTATTGTTGATACTATAAATCCTGCGTATGCACCTACTTTAGTTGCTTTTTTGCTAAATGCACCAAGAACAAATATACCAGCTAAAACTCCAAGAACTAATCCCATAAAACTATTAAACCATTCATATGCAGACTTTATCTCTCCATTTGCAAGTACCATAGAAACTACTATTGCCACTATCCCCACCCCTAAAGATATATATTGTGCTATTTTAGTTTGCTTTTCAAAACTCATATCCTTAGATATTACAGTTTGAACATCTAATGTCCAGCTTGTAGCAACTGAGTTAAGACCTGTTGATAAAGTTGATTGGCTAGCAGCATATATTGCAGCAAGTAATATACCTGTTATTCCTACTGGTAATTCATAAGCTATATATGATGCAAATATTTGGTCTTGTTTTACAGTTTGAGCAAGTTCAGGATTTTGATTATAAAATATGAATAAACAAGTACCTATTAAATAAAATATTGTAGCAACACATATAGATAGTATACCATTTCCATAAGTCATTTTCTTTAATTGTTTTATATCTGTTGTAGTTGTAAATCTTTGCACTATATCTTGACTTGATATATAAGATGAAAAAGTATTAATACCTCCACCAACTAATATTATGAAAACACTAGTTTTAAATATATTAGCATCAAACATTACTTCATTAGAAGATAGAAATTTTTCACCTTGAGTTAAAGTTTCTGATATAGTTCCGATACCTCCATCTATATTAGATATAAGAAGAAATAAAGTTCCTATAACTCCAACAATCAACACTACCCCTTGAATAAAATCTGTCCAAAGTACAGACTTTAATCCACCAGTATAAGAATATATAATTGCTATTATACCCATTACTATTATTAGTATATTTACTGAAATTCCTGTAAGGTCTGCAAGAACTATTGAAGGTAAATACATAACTATTGACATACGTCCTATTTGATATATTATGAAAAGTAATGCACCTAAAACTCTAAGAGACTTACTGTTGTATCTTATTTCTAGGTATTGATATGCAGTATCTAAATCTAATCGTGAATATAATGGTAAGAAAAATCTAATAGTTAAAGGAATTGCTATTATCATACCTAACTGGGCAAACCATAAAATCCAAGTTCCACCGTATGAATTTCCTGCTAAAGATAAAAAAGATATTGGACTTAATAGTGTAGCAAATATTGAAACTGATGTTACCCACCAAGGTATAGTTCCATCTCCTTTGAAAAACTCTTTCCCCTTCATTTCTTTTTTAGAAAATAAAAGTCCTGCAACTAACACTAGTACTAAATATGTTGCTAATACTAAAAAATCAATCCAAGTAAAACCAACCATAAATTATCCCCCTTTTTAAAATAGCTATCTTACTTAGTAAATAAAATAGCTATTTTAGTGTAAATAATTATACTAACACATTTGAAGTATCTTTTTCTAAAATATATTTATTGTAAATATATTTTGCTCTTTCTATCATTTCTTTTGTAGATATTTTCATTGGTTGTCTGCAATAACCAGCGTCAACGCCTTGTTCTTGTAAAATTAATTTTATAGTTTGATATAATCCATTAGATAATATATCTGTTATTAAGTCATTTGTTGTATGTTGTATTTCAAGTGCATCTTTTACTTTACCTTCATTTATAAGATTAAATATTTGCTTTGCTCTAACTCCGTTTACATTAAATGTTGAACCTATCGCACCATCTACACCTAAAACAGTAGCTGGAAGAAGCATTTCATCAAACCCAGCATAAATTAACTTATCAGGGAATCTTTTTCTCATTCTCTCTAATAAATAAAAATCTGCTGCTGTGAATTTAACCCCTATTATTTTTTCATTTTCAAATAGTTCAGCAAATTGCTCTAAACTCATATTTACACCTGTTAGAAAAGGTATTGAGTATATTATCATCTTGTTATTTACTGAATTAACAATAGTTTCATAATAGTTTTTTATTTCTTCAAAATCAAATTTATAATAAAATGGCGTAACCGCACTTAATGAATCATAACCTAACTTTGTTACAAACTTTGCAAGTTCTACAGCTTCTTTTAAGTTTACAGAACCAACTTGTGCTATTAATTTCACCTCATCTTTTACCTCATCTTTTACTATTTCAAAAATTCTCTTTTTCTCATCGGTTGATAACATAAAGTTTTCCCCCGTAGAACCCCCTACATATAAACCATCTACTTTACAAACCTCTATATTATGTCTAACTATTTGTCTCAAACCTTTTTCATTTATATTTCCATTTTCATCAAATGATACTAGTAATGCTGAGTATATACCTTTCATTACTCAAAATCCCCCTTTTAAACACAATTTATTACATTTAAATTTTAATACATAACATCAATAAATCTTTTAGTTATTAGCTGAGGCCTTGTTATAGCAGAACCTACAACTGCACTATGAACACCTAATTTCATAACTTTTTTTAGTTCTTTAGGAGTGTTTATTTTACCCTCTGCTATAACAGGAATATATAATTCATCGACAAGTCTTTTTATTAAGTCATAGTCAGGCTCTTCAATGTTAGTGGAGTATGGTGTATATCCTACTAGTGTTGTTGATATACAGTCTACACCATAACTTTGAGCTTTTAAAGCTTCTTCATAAGTTGATATATCTGCCATAACTAATCTATTATTTATTCTTATGTAATTTATAAGTTCTTTTAGACTTTCATTATTTGGTCTAATCCTATTAGTTGCATCTAGAGCTATCATTTCACATTTAGTTGTTAATAATTCGTCTATTTCCTTTTTTGTGCTAGTTATATAAATATCTGAGTCATTATATGTTCTTTTTATAATACCTATAACAGGTAGTCCTGTAATCATCTTTATTTCATTTATATCATCAACACCTTGAGCTCTTATTGCAACTGCTCCACCATCCATAACAGCTTTCGCCATACGACCCATTATAAAAGAACTATGAAGTGGTTCGTCATCAAGTGCCTGACAGGAAACTATTAATTTATTCTTAATATCTTCTAACACGCATTACCCCTTCCCTTCTATTTGAAAACAATTTCCTTATTTAACTAGATAATAGCATTACAATAATACTATGTCAATATTTTTTTGGTATTTTTTTTTCATTTTTTATCTATTAACCTTTTTATATATAAAATATAGGTAATTTTTTTCATTTTTTATAAAATAAAAAGAATGGTACTAAAACCATTCTTTTTATTAATTTTTAACTTCGTGACACTTTCTACATCTCGCTTGATAACTTTCAACTGCACCAACTAGAATTATTGGATCATCATACTTTGCAGGTTTTCCATCTATTAATCTTTGAGTTCTTGTTGCAGGTTGTCCACAAACAGAACAAATAGCTTGAATTTTATCTACAAACTCACAAACTGCTAAAAGCCTTGGAGTTGGTCCAAAAGGTTCACCTTTAAAGTCCATATCAAGTCCAGCACAAATAACTCTTATCCCCTTATCTGCAAGGTCAATACATACATCAACTATATAATCATCAAAAAATTGTACTTCATCAATCCCAACAACTTGAGTATTCTCATCAATAAAGTTATATATATCTTTTGAAGTAGATATAGATATTGCATCAACGCTATATCCACTATGAGAAACAACATCTTCTTTACTGTATCTATTATCTATTTTTGGCTTAAAAACTACTACTTGTTGTTTTGCTATTTTAGCTCTTTTTATTCTTCTTATAAGTTCCTCACTTTTGCCACTATACATTGGTCCAACAACAACTTCTATATATCCATGATTTACTGGTCTGTACATAATTTCTCCTTTTAAAATAAAATAGGAGTTGGTATCCCAACTCCATATGAATATATTAGTTCATTTTGAATCTCTTCTTGAACTTGTCTATTCTTCCACCAGCTTCTATATTCTTTTGCTTTCCTGTGTAGAAAGGATGACATTCAGAACATATTTCTATTTTTATTTCATCTTTAACAGAACCAGCTTTAAATGTGTTTCCACAAGCACAACGTACTTCGATTGCTTCGTATTTTGGTTGTATATCCTTTTGCATTGACTTCACCTCTTCCTTTATGTTAAAAAGTTATATTAATTTTATTTTAGCGTTATCAACTTCATTATTATAACATAAGATTAAAAAGCATACAAGCATTTTATGTTATTAAATACCTTTTAGAGATTTTATAAACTCGTCATTATTTTTTGTTTTATTTAAAAGGTCTAATATTTTATCAGTAACTTCCATCACAGAGTTATTGCTCATCTCTTTTCTTAACTTCCAAAGTGATGATTTTTCTTCTTCAGATAAAAGTAAATCTTCTCTTCTAGTTCCAGATTTGTATATATCAACAGCAGGATAAATCCTTTTTTCTGCAAGCTTTCTATCTAAACAAAGTTCCATATTCCCAGTACCTTTAAACTCCTCAAAAATAACATCATCCATTCTTGAACCAGTCTCAACTAATGCAGTTGCAATAATAGTTAACGAACCACCTTGTCTTATATTTCTCGCCGCACCAAAAAACTTCTTAGGACCATGAAGTGCACCTGGGTCAATTCCCCCAGATAAAGTTCTACCAGTTGGTGAAATAGTTAAGTTATATGCTCTTGCAAGTCTTGTTATACTATCAAGAAGTATTACAACATCTTTTCCATGTTCAACAAGCCTTTGTGCTCTATTTAAAACCATTTCAGCAACCTTAACATGATGACTTGAAACTTGGTCAAATGTTGAATATATTACATCACCATCAATTGATTCTTTCATATCTGTAACTTCTTCTGGTCTTTCATCTATAAGAAGCACAATAAGTTCAACATCTGGATGATTTTTAGATATATTATTTGCTATACTCTTTAAAAGACTTGTTTTTCCTGCTTTTGGAGGAGCTACTATAAGACCTCTTTGACCTTTTCCAATAGGAGAAATTAAGTCTATAAGTCTTGTTGCAATATTATTTGAGTCTTTTTCTAAGGTTAATCTTTCTTGAGGATATATAGGAGTTAATGTTTCAAATAATTTTCTTTCTATTGCCGTCTCTGGGTTTTCATCATTTATTTTTCTAACATAAACTAAAGCTCTAAACTTTTCCCCTGTATTAGGATTTCTAGTTATTCCAGATATTTTATCCCCTGTTCTCATATTAAATCTTCTTATCTGAGAAGGTGATACATAAACATCTTCTTCTGTTGATAAATAATTTGAACCTCTCAAAAATCCAAAACCATCTGGTAATATCTCTAAAACTCCAACAACATCATCAGATTTTGTTGTATTAAATTCTTCCATTATTTTCGTTTCATCAATTACTCTAGATTGTGAATTATTTCTATTATTTCTAAAATTACTGCTTTCTATGCTTGATGAGTTTTTTGTATTTTCATTAGTTTGTGATTTAGTATCTTTTTGTTGATTACTTTGAAATTTAGTTTGTTTTAGGTCAGCCTTTTTGTTATTTTTGTTTTGATATTTTAAATTTTCTTTACTAACACTGTTATTTTTTTCTATTATTATTTCTATTAATTCACTTTTTTTGTACTTTGTGATTGATTTTATATCTAATTCCTTACCCAATTTTCTCAAATCAGATAAAGTCATCTTTTCTAATTCATTAATATTTGCCAAAAAAATCCTCCTTATCTTGAAAACACTAAAAGAGTTGAATTTGTACTTTTGGAATAAAAGAGATATGTAAGATTGAAAACATTTTATATTCAATTAATAATATCATCAGTAAGTATTTTGGTCAATAAAAAATTACTCTATATTAAACTTTTTTGTATTATATCCCAAATTAAAACTTTAAATCATTATAATTTAAATCTATTAAAATTATTAATTTCCAAAATAAAAGGATATAAAAAATATTTTATATCCTAAAATATATTTTATTAAGAATTATTTTATTTCATATTTATCC
Organism: uncultured Peptostreptococcaceae bacterium; assembly: GCA_944383455.1. GTDB lineage: Bacteria > Bacillota > Clostridia > Peptostreptococcales > Peptostreptococcaceae > JAGHEK01. The sequence goes on along the minus strand of CALWPP010000005.1, from coordinate 110,678 downwards.
ATAAGTTCTATTAAAGTTTTACTTTTATTTAAATTGTGTATCGCATCAACAAATCTTATAGTTCCAGTTTTTGCTCTCATTACAACAGATTGTGTTTTTATTTTATTTCCACTAATATTTTTAACACCCGTTAATAAATCTCCGTCTGTTATACCTGTTGCAGCAAAATATAAATTATCACCTTTTGCCAAATCATCTATACTAAGTACCTTACTAAGCTCATCATCACTAAATCCCATTTCATAACATCTATTTCTTTCTTGTTCGCTCATTGGATAAATTTGAGCTTGCATATCTCCGCCCATACACTTTATGGCAACTGCAGTTATTACCCCCTCAGGTCCACCACCAATTCCCATCATCATATCAATTCCTGTTTCTTCAAAACATGTTGACATAGCTGTTGCAACATCCCCATCTCCAAACATCTGAATTCTACAACCTAATTTTCTAGCAACTTCTATTATATCATTATGTCTTTCTCTATCTTGAACAACTATTGTCATTTGACTAGTCTTTTTACCTAATGCTTTTGAAACCGATTTTATATTTTCTTCGTGCGATTTATTTAAATCAATGCAACCTTTTGCTTTTGGACCTACAACTATTTTTTTCATATAAGTATCTGGTGCTTTAAGTAGACTTCCTTTTTCTCCAATTGCAATAACAGATATAACATTTGGAAGACCTTTTGATATTAAAGTTGTACCATCTAGTGGGTCAACTGCTATATCAACTTCCATACTATCTGCTTTTTGTTTTCCAACTTTTTCTCCGATATAAAGCATCGGAGCCTCATCAAGTTCACCTTCTCCAATAACTACTTCCCCATTAATATCAACAGAACTAAATGCTTTTCTCATAGCTTCAACAGCGGCACCATCTGCTCCATTTTTATCTCCTCTTCCCATAAATTGAGAAGAAACTATTGCCGCAGTTTCTGTAACTCTGACAAGTTCTAATGCTAAATTTCTATCCATAAAAAATTCCTCTCACTAATAATAATGTATAATAAAATTATACATTATAAAATGTTTATAGTAAATATAAACACCCCATTAAAAATATTGATAAAATTAGATATAATTGTTAAATAAGCAAACTTAAAACACTTGCAAAACTAGATAAAATTAATACTAAAACTATAGATATAGCAACTATTTTTCTACTTTTAACTTTATTTTTACTCAAGAAAATCACTCCATTTTCAATAAATATTTTCTAAACAAACACTAAATTATTTATACTTTATTTTATAATAACAGAAAAAGAGCTAAACCTCAAATAGATTAGCCCTTTAAAATTCTAACTTAAAGTTAGTTTTTCTAATTCATCAACTAAATCCTCAAATTTATTTAAAGCTTCTTTTATAGCTTTTGTATCTTCTAAATTAACTCCAGCACTTTTAAGAAGTTTTATAGGATAGTCACTGCTTCCTTTTTTTAAGAAATTAATATAATTATTTCCTTCACCATTTATTATTTTTTGTGCAAAACTAACTCCTGCACTACATCCTGTTGCATATTTATAAACATAAAAACTATTATAAAAATGAGGTATTCTTGCCCAACCTACTTTTGATAATTGGTCTAATTCATAATCTTTTCCATAGTATTTAGTAAGTAAATTTCCCCAGATATCATTTAACACTAAAGCATTTATAATTTCTTTTTTCTCAACTTTTTCGTGTATTTCTTTTTCAAATTCTGCATACATAGTTTGAATGTATAAAGTTCCCTTTATCATATCTAAGTATTTAGTTATATAATATGCTTTTTCATTATTATCTTTTGCATTTTTTATTAAATATTCATAAAGTAGAGCCTCATTTGTAGTTGATGCTACTTCATGAGTAAATATAGACGGATTTGAATTAAAATAGTTTTGATTTTTAGAACTAAAATATTCATAAACTGCATGACCTAACTCGTGAGATAAAGTTGAAACTCCATCTATACTATTTGAATAATTTAAAAGCATATAAGGATGACTATCGTAAATTGACATACAATAAGCTCCACTAACTTTATTTTCATTTGAATAAACATCTATCCACTTCTCATTAAATGCCTTAAAAATAACATCAGAATACTCTTTTCCAAGAGGAGAGAGTGCAGAGTAAATAATTCCTTGTGCTTTATCATAAGTTATTTCTTGGTTAACTTCATCAATTATTGGAATAGATAAATCATATGATTGAACTTTATCTAGCTTTAGTATATTTTTTCTAAGTGTTGTATATTTATGAAGACCATCTAAGTTTTTATTTACTGTATCTATTAATTTATCATATATTTTAATATCCAAATCATCTTGCTTTAAATACATATCAAGAGAAGACTTGTATCCTCTTTGAGATGAGTAAAAAACATTTTTCTGAACTTGACCAATTAAAAGCCCTGATAGAGTGTTTATATTGTCGTTATATGGAATAAGTTCGCTTTGATATGCTAATTTTCTATCTTCACGACTTCCATTTTCCATTATATTCATATATTCAGACGAAGTTAATAAGTTTTTTTTATCCATATTTCTAAAAAGTTCATAAACATCTCTTGAAAGCGATGTTAATTTAGACACATCACAAAGTAAATCTTCAGTTTTTTCATCTAAATAGTATTTTTTATTTCTAGTTATATTATTTAAATAAGTTCCATACTTTTTCTTAATTTTACTATCTTTTAATATTTCTTGATATTTAGAATCTGAAATTTTTAATATTTCAAGCTCAAGGTCAGAACAAATTTTACTGTATTCATTATAAATATCATCTATTTCATTTTTCATATCTAAATATTTATAGGAATTTTTATTTATATCTTGTTGTAACTTTACGTATCCATAAAGCTTTTCAAATCTTATATCTAACTTTTCCTTTATATCTAGTGAAAATGCTAAGTGAGTCTTTGAACTTGTTACTTTTCCTATGTAATTTTTAAGTTCATTAATATCTTTTTTGAACTTTTTTAATTCTTTACTCCATTTCTTATCATCTTGGTATAAATCTTGTAAATTCCAATAAGTATTTTCATATTGTATATTTTTGTTAGGTTTTTCTTTGTTGTCTTTATTTTTTTCGTCGTCTTCTTTACTTTTAGTAATTTTTTCATTACTAATTGCAAAAACTGATATATCTTTATAATAAAAACTATTAGTTAGCACTAAAGAGCAAATAATAAGCAAAATAAAAGATTGAATACACTTTTTATTATCCATAAAAATACGTCCTTTCCATAAAATTATATACTTAGGTTTACTTTTTTTAGATAATAATATTCAATCTTTTATATTTAAAATTATAATAGTTTTGTATATTTTATTAATCACATATTTTAGTTACAATAACAGTCATATCATCTTCAACTTTTCCATCTTGAAGTTCAAGTGATTTATCTAAAATTTCATTTGCTATATCTTTAGGATTTGTACTTTTTATTTGCTTTAAAAAATAAATTAGCCAATTATCACCGAGCTTCTTATTTTTTCCTGCATCTAAAATACCATCAGAAAGCATTATTATAAAATCACCTTTACTAACTTTAATACTCTTTCTATCAAGCTTTATATCAGATAAAATACCAACAGGTAAAGAACTTGATGAAATTAAATCAACATCTTCATCACTTCTTTTTATATAAGTTGGGCAAGCTCCCATTTTAACAGTTTCTAAAAGACCTCTTTTTAAATCAAATATTCCAAGGTCAATAGTTGAAAACATCTCTTCTGTATTTGATTTTAACAAAAGCATATTATTTATAGTATTTATTACTATATTATCATCAATTCCAGATTCCATCATTTTCTCTAAAATATCAATAGTTATGTATGATTCTTCATATGCCTTTTTGCCCTTTCCCATACCATCACTTACTGCAACCATATACTTACCATCACCTATATCCATATAGGTATAGTTATCTCCACAAATTATATTACCATCTTTTGACATCTTAGCAACTTGAGTAGTAGCTTTATACTTTTGTGATTTTCTTAAATTAATTCTGCATTTTCCTGAAAGAGAGTGACATCCTATTTTTTGGGCATATAATTCTTCTCCTGTAAAATTTGATAATAGAGTTACTATTTTTTCATCACACAATTTATAGTTAATGCAATTAGATTTTTCTATTGATATTTCAAACTCATTTTTTGATATTTGAGTATAACTTACATTATTTAAGGAAATATTATTTCTTTTTAATTCATCATAAATTTCTTTTTCTTTTTCAATATTTACTAAAATATTTTCATTCAAATCATTAGAAATAGTCTCTATTGATTTTGAGATGCTTTTTATTTGATTAGCTATTATTCTTCTACTTTCAGAAAACTTTACACTCCAATTATAATCAAGCACAAACATTCTGTAATAATAACTTGCAACTTTTGATATTTGTTCTGGTCTTAAACATTCTTTTCTAAAATCATCATCAACTAAATGAACATCTATTTGTCCTTTTTCTTCTAATTTCTCAAGCATTTTATACATTAAATTATAAGTATAGTTAAACTTTATTTCCCAACATTTCCTTTTCATAGAACAAACACTACATTCGTCTTTATAAATCATATCTATTATATTTGCTACATCTCTATTATCAATTATTTTATCTTTTTCTCTAACTTTATCAAATGTTTTTGCAAGCTCATCATAAGTTTGATAAACTTTAACTAACTTATTATTTATAACATCTGTATTTCTTTTTATGTAATCATTTACAACTTGATTATTTCCTTGATTTATGTTTACAAACCCTTGTAATTTTTTTATAAAATCAGATGGTATTAACATAACTAAAAAACTTGCAACCAATATATCTACTATATTTTCAAACTTTATATTATCTCCTGATGTGTATATGTAAGTTATTATATAAGTAAATAAATAACCTATTACACAAAATAATCTATTTAGTTTATTAAATGCACCAGCAATTAAAGATGATAAAGAGTAAATCCCTACATAAATAGGGCTTGATACAGTATTTATCATAAACGTAAGACCTACTATTGCACCACTAGAACAACCAATAGTTGCTCCACCAATTATTGATGATAATATTACAAATAAATTTGATAAAACTCCTTTTAAACTAATTCCAAATAAACTTATATCACCAATTCCCATAATACTAAATATAATTATAAAACTTATCGATATAGCTTCCTCTACTCTAACTAGTATTTTATTATTTATATTAGTTATCATATCTATACCAAATATGAATATATATGTAAATATAAAAACTAATGCAATTTCTAATATGTAAATTAAAACGTCATATAAATACATTTTTGATAAAATTATTTGAAATAATGATATTGGTAGGATAATAAGAGTTACTACTGATGATAATTTTAATTTAGAGTCAATATTCTTAATTCTATCACTAACAACCATAAGTATACTCAGAGCTAATATATATTTTATTATATTTAAACTACTATTAGATGAGAGTAATATTCCTATTATACACGATATAAAAACACATATTCTATGTTTATATATTTTTATATTTCCTGCAAAAAATGCAAGCGATAATGGAGATAAATTTCCAATTATCATAGCTTTACTTAATAAAAATCCAACTATAGAAAGTAAAACTATATCAAAGCTTATAAAATTTGTAATATCTATGTTTCTAACATTATTATTTTTGGATATGGCACCTATTTTTGACATAAAAAATTCCCCCTTTTTAGGTTATTTTAACAAAAGGGGTAAGATTTTTTTGTCATAATAAGTTTATAATTTAAAAAATATTACTACATTTTTTTTAGTTTTTGACATATTAATCCTTCTAAATTATCGTATTCACTTACAAATATAATATCTTTTTTTATATTTTTCATTATTATATCTAATATATTTACACCAGCCACTATAATATCTGCTCTTTTTTCATGAAGTCCTTTTACTCTTTTTTTATCGTTTAATGTCATTTTTTTTAAATTTTGTAGAATATTTTTTATTTCATAATGCATTATTTTACTATTATGTATCTTTTCCATAGAATAAACTTCCATTTGTTGATTTATCGCACTAACAGTAGTTATTGTACCACCTATTCCTATCACTTTTTTTATATCGTATTTATTTATATTATTTATAGTATTAAAAATTGTATTTTCTATAAATTTTTCCATTTCTTTATAGTTAGACTCATTATTTAACTTGCTACTTAGAAATTTTTCTGTCATTCTTAGTGCTCCTATATTTTCACTTTTCGAAAACTTAATCCCATTTTTATCGCCAACTATAAACTCAGTAGAACCTCCTCCAATATCTATTACTAAAATATTTTCTTCTTCACTACTTCCGTGAGTAACTCCCATAAATCCAAGCTCTGATTCTTCTTCTCCCGAAATTACCTCAATATCTATATTACATATTTCTTTTGCTAATTTAGTGAATTCTTGTCCATTTTTTGCATCTCTAACTGCTGAAGTTGCTATACAAAATATTTTTTCACACTTATTTTCTTCACAAATATTTATGTAATTAGAAAGTGCATCTATATTTAATTTTATAGCTTCATTTGATATAAATCCTTCTTTATCAACAGATTTTCCAATTCGAGTAGTATTTACAAACTTTTTTCTATTAACTATTTTATTATTTCTAAATTCAGCTAATAAAAGTCTCATAGAGTTAGTACCTATATCTATTGCTCCTATTTTCATAAAAATCTCCTTCTACAATATAAAGCATTAAATTACTTAATATGATAGTTAAAAAATAAAGTATTTAAAATACTAAATATATTTTTCAAATTCTTAAAGTTATTCTAAAAAAAAACTATATTTTAAACATATGAAATTAACCAACAAAAAAGTATTATATTTAAATTATAATAAATTAAAAAGAGATAAAGTATTATCTCTTTTTAATATCGATATAAACTATTTCATCTGGTTTTACCATATTAAGTCTTTCTCTTGCTAATTTTTCTAAGTCATAATTTTTATTTTGATTATTTTTCATTTTAGTTATTTCTTTTTCAGTTGATTTTATACTTTGATTTAGATAATCTATTTCTTTTTTGTATTCTATTATTTTTGATATTTGAAATGTAAAATTAGTAATTAAGGTATAGAATATGTAAAATATAAACATAAAAAAAACTATTATCTGATATTTAAATTTCATCTTTAGTTTCATAAAATTACACCCTTTTTTTGATTTTAAGATTAATTCTATTTCTCTCTTTCTTATTCCTTTTAGATTTTCTATCTCGTTTTAATAACGTTGGAATAAAAAATATAAAATCATATAAAACGTGTAACGTATATACTAGTATATAGTAAAAGCCTTCTGATATTTTTAATATGTATTTAATAGTCTTAAATATAAAATCAAAAAATGTGTGGATTATAAAATCTAATACTTTTAAAATAAATTTACTTATAGTAAAGTAGTAAAATAAAAATCCTATAAATAGTGCTAGAAAATGATAATATCTAAGGTCAAAACTCTCTACTTTATTTATAATAATAAAACTTATTGTAGTTACTATAAGCCAAAATATTATGTCAAATATACCTGTAAAAACATTTATAAATTTTAGATTTTTCTTAATAGCTCTATTAAAATCAAATAATACCCCTATTAAAATACCTCCATACACAGTAACATAAAAACTAACTATATCTTCAACAAAAAAATCCATTATTTAAATATCCTTTTTACTATACTTTCTTTTTGCTTCCTATCTTTTGTATAAGATATAGAATTTATAGTTCCTTTTATATTAATAATACTATCATCTATACTGAGTTTGCCCATATCTAAGCTATCTCCCTCGATTGTCATCTCTCCAACACAAGTTTTTAGCTCAACCTTTTTTTCATTAAAAGAATATATATGCTCAACCCCAGAAACTGTAAGTAAAGACCTCTCTTTTAATTCCACATTGTGTTCCATAAAACCCCTCCATTTTAATATATTTAGCATAAAATTTATATATCTAAATATACTAATGAAGTTTAAATTTTATTCTACTATATCATACATTTCTTTTGCATCATTTTTTAAGACGTGTTCTCTTATCTCATTTATCTTATATTTAATTTTTTTCTCACCAAATTGTATCTCCAAAAAATCTCCAATATTTACTTCTGATGAAGACTTTGCAACTTTTCCATTTATAGTTACTATTCCCTTATCACAAGCCTCTTTTGCAACACTTCTTCTTTTTATTATTCTTGAAACTTTTAAAAATTTGTCTAGTCTCATAAAAACTCCTTTCTTATATAGAAAAAGTGTGGTAAATTTCCCACACTAAGTCTTTATTATGCATTAACTTTGTCTTTAAGTCCTTTTCCAGCCTTAAATACTGGAGCTTTAGAAGCAGGTATTTTTATAACTTGCTCTGGATTTCTTGGATTTCTTCCTTCTCTTTCTGCTCTTTCTCTAGTTTCAAAAGTTCCAAATCCAACTAATTGTATTTTTTCACCTTGAACTAATGCTTCTTCAACAGAAGCCATAAAAGCATCTAATGCTTCTTGAGATTGTTTTTTTGTTAAACCACTTTTTTCTGCCATTTTTGATACTAAATCAGCTTTATTCATAATGTTACCTCCTAAAAATTTATATGTAGAACTATAGTCAAACTATACATTCTAGATTTTTGACAAATTTCCTTTTTGAAACTACTTTATGTTGTTCTTCTTTGCCATCTCCCAAAGTTCATCCATTTTATTAAGTGGCAAAGACTTAAAATCTACCCCCATACTTGAAGCTTTTTCTTCCATAAATTTAAATCTATTTACAAATTTTTTGTTTGTTAAGTTTAGAGCTTCTTCTGGGTCAACTTTTAAAAATCTAGCCAAATTAACTACGGAAAATAATAAATCTCCTAGTTCTTCCTCTATGTATTTTATATTTCCAACTTGGCATTCGTCAAGTAGTTCTTTATATTCTTCTTCAATTTTTTTTGTTATATCATTTATATTGTCCCAATCAAAACCAACTAAACCAGCCTTTTTTTGGATTTTACTCGATTTTATAAGAGCTGGCAGGTATTTTGGAATTCTTTCTAAACTTTCATAAATATATTCTTCATTTTTTTCTTTTTTCTTTATATCTTCCCACACTTCTTCAAATTTGTCCATATCTATATCAACATTTTTAAAAACGTGAGGGTGTCTATTTATAAGTTTATTGCAAATTCCACTAACTACCTCTTTTAAATCAAAGTATCCACTTTCTTTTCCAATTTGAGAATGAAATACTACTTGAAGCAATATATCGCCAAGTTCTTCAATCATCTCATCAATATCATCATTATCAATAGCACTACATAATTCATATGCTTCTTCTATTATATTTTTCTTTAGAGATTTATGAGTTTGCTTTTTATCCCACTCGCATCCATTTTCATCTCTTAAAGTTTCAATTATTTTTTCTAAATCATAAACTTCTGTATATTTTTTATTTATACTTTTTGGAATATATAAACTAGTTAAATAGTCAAATCTATTCTCTTTTCTATCAAGTTCATAAAGAGGAACATAGACTTTACTTTCTAAATTTTTAACTCCTGCTCCATTTACTATACAAACTTTATGGTCATAATCATAATATTCCATAAGTTTTAGCTTTATATTAGAAGCAATAAATTCATCATAAACTTGAGTTATTATCATAGAAGTATTAGTGTCTATATATGAATTTTCTATTTCAAAAGCATCTAAAAGTTTAAATCCGTTTGCTGGGTCTACTTCCAAGTAATCAAACATAGCATCAACAAAACTCATAGAAGGAATAGTCTCTATTTCTATTCCTTCTTTTTCTGATAAATCACAAATTATACTAACAGTCTTTTCTGCTACTCTAGGATGCCCAGGAACTGCATATACTATATCTTTATCTTTCGCTAAATTTATTATGTAATTAGAAATATTTTGGTAAACACTTTCAAAATCTTCTTCATCATCATAAAAGTAATCAAGAGATGAAAACTCTATTTCTTCTCTTAATATTTCAACTACTGGATGCTTCTCTGTTCTAAAATAAATATTTGATGAACTTTTTAATTTATCAAGTACCCCTTGACTAATCAAAGAGTACTCTCCAGGTCCTAATCCTAATATAGTTATCTTTCCCATAATTCACCTTTATTTCATTAGTTTAACCTTTTTAAGTATATTATATATTTTATTTCCTTTTGGCATAGTTAAAACTTCTTCTTTAGTTATACCTCCAACAAGTATTAAAACTAAAACATAAATAATTCCTCCAAGTGCCACAGAAATTAATGTTGCAAGTTTTCCTCCAACTATTGATGCAAAAACTGAATATCCAAGTTTTACACATACAAACATAGTTACAACAGTTATTAATGGCTTTATTAAAAAGTCCATTACTGAGAATTTTACTCTTAAAACTTTTACTATGTATACTATTTCAAATAATGCTGCTATTAAATATGCAGATACTGTTCCAAGTGCAGAACCTAATATATTTATAGAAGGCATAGCAGTTAGAGTATAACTTATTACTATTTTAGAAAGCATTCCAAGTAAAAGCGCTACTACTGGTATCATTGGTTTTCCCATTCCTTGAAGTATACCATTCATAGTCTGTATAAGACCTAAAAATACAACACAAGGAGTTAAGTAAAGAAGTATTTGTCCAACAAGTGCTGGCTCTTTTGGATATAAAAGCTCTATTATTGGATGAGCTAGTGATGCCATTCCAAACGCTGCTGGTAAAACTATAAGTAAAGTTACCTTTATACCATTTTTAGTATCTTTTATGGCTTGTTGTCTATTTCCTCTTGCAAAAGACTCTGATATTGCAGGAACTAAACTCATACTCATAGCAACAGTTAAAACTGATGGTAAATTTACTATTGCCATTGCCATACCAGTTAATTGCCCAAACATCTCATTAGCCTGTGCTAGTGAAAAGCCTGCTACTTCAAGACGTCTTATAACTATAACATTATCTATCATATTTACAAGTGGCATAACTGATGCTCCTATTGTTATAGGTATTGCCACAACTAATAATCTACCTAAAATTGTAAATACATCTTCATCTTGAAAATGTTTACTCTTTTCAATCTCTAATTTACGTTTTCTACCTTCAAAAATATATGTTATTATCAAATATAAAATTGAAAATACAGCACCAACAGTAGCTCCCATTATAGCTCCTGCTGCTCCTAATTCTGGACCACTAACTTTCATTAAGTAATATGCAAGTGCTATCCCCAGAATAACTCTAAAAAACTGTTCTCCTATTTGAGATATAGCAATTTTACTCATCTCTCGTCTACCTTGGAAATATCCTCTATAAGCAGACATTACTGGAACAAAAAGTAGTGCTGGTGATATTGCAAGCATAGCATAATATGCTCCAGGATTTTTCATTATATTATTTACTATGTAATCTGCTCCTAAAAAGAATATTAAAAATGCCAATAATCCTGTTAAAAATAAAGTTGCGTATGAAACTTTAAATATTTTATTTGCACCTTTAAAATCACCTCTTGCATTTTTTTCTGAGACTAGTTTTGCAAGGGCTGTTGGAAATCCTGCTGTTGCTAAAGTTAAAAAAAGAGTATATACAGGATATGCTGCTTGATAATATCCCATACCCTCTGCACCAATTAGGTTTCCAAGTGGTATTCTAAAAAATGCTCCCATAACTTTTATGAGTATACCTGCTACTCCTAGTATAAGAGCACCTTTTAGGAAAGAATCTTTTTCTTTCATAATTTCCCTCCTAAATATTTTTAAGTATTTCTTAATATATCATACATTTAATATTATATTCAATATATACAGATTTTAAATTAGTTTTTAATATAAAAAAATCATATCAACTATATTGATATGATTTTTTTAGTATTTAAATAGTATAGTATTTAGTATTATTTATTAAAATAAATAAAAATTTTTAAATATGTATTACAATATAAGATTACATATTTTTAAAGGATTTTAAAAAGTTTGTATGTTAGTTTATGACAAAGTATTTACAGTATTTAAATTAAAATACACTATTTAAATATTTTTATATGATTTTATTATTTATTTGATATTTATTTTCATTGCAATATTATAGTATACTACTTTTCAATTAGTGTCTATAAGTATATTTGTATTTTTTATAAGTATATTTATTATTATTTTATTTCACATTTTAAATCAATTTAGCAAATAATATTATTGTTTTTAATTTCAGAGAAATTATAAATAATTCTAATGTGGATACTATGTATATAATTAATATTTTGAAAATTATTATCTTTATCCTCATATATTAATTAATAATAAAAAAAGCGATACTTTATTATTAAAATATCACTTATTTAAATTAATTATATCATAACCCTTTAATAAATAGGTGTAAATCTACACCCATTTATTTATGTCCTTCTCCAACAACTTGAACTAATTTAAATTCATCTCCATTTGTTAAAACATCAAATGCTTGACCAAATCCTTTAACAAGTCTTCCATTTTTTATAGAAAGTTTAAAGATATCAAAGTCCATATTTTTAAGTACCATCATCATTTCTTTATTGTGTACCTCATCAAACTTTTCAAATATTTTTTCTGTATCACTTTCTAATTTTCTAGCTTCACAGTTAAAAGAAACTCTAGCTCTTGCAAATATAGTTTTGCTCTCTTTTTCGTCTTCTATAATCATAACTGCACAATCTTTGTTGTTTGATAGATTATTGTAGTGAGGTGCTGTTTTACTTATATAAATATAAATATTACCTCCTAACATAACAAATGGTGCATAACTAATTGATGCTTCTTTTTGCTCATTTAAAGAACTTATGATTAAACTTTTTTGATTATTTAGTAAATTATCCATATATAAACTCCTTATAAAATTAAGTTATTTGTAATATTTTTATATATAATATCTATTGTGCTAGTTTATCCATTAAAAATACTGAAAATACTATATATAGCTTTTTAAATTTTGAAATTATAATTTCAAAACACTAATCTTTTCAATATACAAATCTAACTATCACAATGCTTATATAATATAAATTTATACATCAGAAGATAAATTCATCAACCTTTCAATTATGTATAAAACTCCTCTAAGACCTATAAATGGCTTGTAATGGTATATATTGACTTTATTTAAGTTAGGATTACTTATTTGCATATCAAAAACTGAGTTGTGCTTCATATCAAGTGAGGCTCCGTCTGCAAATAGACCAAATAATTCTGTATTTTTTAGATAAATCATTCTATCTGATTCACTTACATTTGAAATAACTTCTTCACTTTCTTCTGTGTATAACACTTCTTTTCTACATACATCAAATCCAAAACTATTTAACATACTTGATAAACCTACTACAGTATCAAAATCTCCTATTACTGCACATTTTTTGTTTTCTATTCTTCTAAGCTTCATTTTTAATCTAAATAAATGAGATTTTACTTCATTTTTTTCTTTTTCATAAATACTTTCATTTAGATTAAATCCTTCAATTTGTGAAATTTCTTTGATAAATTCATCAATATTATCTACTCCATATAAATTTTTATAGATATATGGAATATTATACTTATCTTTTAAGAATTTAGCACATTTTAATCCTTCTTTTCTAACTACTATATTTATAGAACCAATAGATGCTTTTTCTATTTCGGATGATGATGTGTTACAAGTAAATACCGTGTTTAACTCTTTATTAAAATACTCTTTCATCATTCTTTTAAGTTCATTAATATCTGATTCAAAGTTATATTTATCTATATTAAATCCTATAATATTGTATTTATTATTATCTTTTTCAAAATCACAAACTACTTCTTTAGCTAAAGTATATAATATACTCTCAACACCTACATTATAGTCCCCTTTAAGACCACCAGTAGTTATTGGAATTAATTTAGCATTTACTTTATCAAATAATAAATCACAAACACTTTCAATATCAGCTCCTATTATTGAAGATACAGACGAGTTCATAACAAATATATACTTTGGCTTTATATTTTCATCTATTTCTATTATTGCTTTTTCAAGTCTATCATATTTCCCAAAAGTTATATCACTTTCATCCATATGAGTAGAATAAATTTTAGCTCTATCACTTCCATTTAAACTTCCAATAGCCTCAATAGCATAGTGAGTAGTACCTGATGGTCCAAATTCTAAAACACAAATACCATCTATTGATGATAATGTCCATATAATTCCCATTCTATCACTTGCAACAGGTAAATATTTACATACTTGCATATATAAAACCTCCCATACTATTGTTTTTTATTAGGTATATTAAGTCTTTCATTACTTCAATAGGTAATTCATATCCTATTTTTTGAGCATGGGAATCAAGAGTAATTTGCATAAGACCTTTTTCCTTTAATATGATTGGACTTTCATGACCAATATATATATCAGCGCCTATTTTATCATATAACTCTCTAAGTGGAGCTATATTCGCAATTCTACTTACATAAGGATTATATCCTTTATTTAATAGTTTTTCTTGGTACTTTATGTCTTGCTCATATAATTCTCTAAGCTGAATAAATACAGGTTCTATCCCCAATTCACTTAAAAAATGACTTAACTCAAGTGCCATCATAGGAGTATTACCATAAATTAGCTTTTTGCCTTTGTATAAATTCTTACACTCATTAAAAAGTTCGTCGTAAAGTTTAATTTTATTATCTAAGCTCTCTAGCAGATTTATATTTAATATTTTTTCTATTTGTTTATATTTATTATAAATAATGTCTTTTTCAAGATGCTTATCAAAATAAATATAATCAATACCAAGCTTATCTTTCATTTCATTTGCCAGTGGAAGTGCTATCATATCAGTTACTATATTTAATTTTGACTTAGAAGCTTTTTTAACATCATCAATACTACATTTTGATGGTATAACAGAGTTTATTTTTATATTATTTTTTATAAGTAGTTTTAAAAGTTCTGTATCTAATACATTTTCTTGTCTATGCCCAAGTATATTAACCCCATTATTAGTTTCTTGTTTTTCCATAATAGAAATCAAGCATTTAAGAGAACTTTCCATTCCTTTAATATGAGAATTACATTTGTAATGTTCTGTATTTACTACAAATATTGGTATATTTTTATCTAAATCACTTTCTAAAAAAGTATAATCTTCTCCTATAAGCTCTGGTACACAAGTTGTAACTATCATTAAAGCATCAGGGTTTTCTATTTCTATTATTTTGTTTATAGAATCTTTAACTAACTTTTGAGCACCAAACACTACTTCTTTTTCTTTTAAAACTATTGAATAAACTTTATCCTTACCCTTTTGTCTATGATATGCAAAGTTTTTTGTGTAATAAGTACACTCACTAGTTCCAACAACTACTAATACCATATCTTTTATATAACTTGCAGTAAGTGTTGCCCCAAATAATGGACAATGAGTTCCTGGAAATATTGCATAAGATAGTCCTTTTATATCTTTATCACATTTTATATCTTCTAATCTATTTAAACATCTAAACTATACATCAAATCTCCTTTTACACCACTTTTATAGTTTGAATTGGGTGTATTCTTGGTTTTTTACATATTGGGTCTTTATCTATATCACAATCAATTGAATAAACTTTTTTTATAATATCCTTGTTTATAACTTTGTTTGGACAACCATCGCAAACTATTTTTCCACATTTCATAATCAAAAGCCTATCACTATATTTACTAGCTTGATTTAATTCGTGAAGTACCATTACTATAGTTATATTAAATTTTTGATTTATCTCTTTTACAAGTTCCATAAGTTCTAATTGATGAGATATATCAAGATAAGTTGTGGGCTCATCAAGAAGTAATACTTCTGGCTTTTGACATAGAGCTTGAGCAATATATGCTCTTTGCCTTTCTCCACCAGATAATGCACCTATTGGAGTATTTTTATATCTTGTAAGTCCTGTATTTTCTATTGCCCAATCAACTAATTCTTTATCTTCTTCATTTTTTGTTTCATACCATTTTTTGTGAGGCATTCTACCAAAGTATACTAATTCCTCGACAGTTAAATCAAATGGTGCTTCATTATGTTGAGATAATAAGCAAATATTTTTAGATATTGTTTTATTTTTAATAGTTTTTATATTAGTATCTTTTATAAATATTTCTCCATCTATAGGTTTTATTATTCTTGATAATGTTTTAAGTAATGTACTTTTACCACAACCATTTGGACCTATTATAGAAAGTATTTCACCCTTTTTTATTTCAATACTTAAGTCTTCTATTATTACTTTTTGTTCATATCCAATCTTTAGATTTTTAGCTTTTATCATATATTAATTACCTCTCGTTCTTAATAAATATAAGAAAAATGGTCCTCCAACAATAGACATAATAACTCCAACTGGAATTTCTATTGCTCCTCCTACTGTTCTTCCTAATGTATCTGCAATAAGTAATACTATACTTCCAAGTACCATACTAAAGGGTATTGTGTATTTATAATCACTTCCCATAATCATTCTTGCAATATGTGGAACTATAAGACCAACAAAACTAATAATTCCAACAACTGAAGTTGCAGTTGCTGCTAAAAATACTGCAACACCTGATATTAAAAGCCTGGTTAAATTTACATTTACACCTAAGTTTTTTGCAGAGTCTTCCCCAAGTTGCAATATATTTGCACTTCTTATTAGGAAAAATGAACTTATAAGACCTATTATAGAGTAGATAAATAACATATTAACATCAGCCCAAGTTTTAGTTGCTAAACTTCCATTTAGCCAAAGCATAGCACTTTGTATTCTATCACTATAAAGTGTTGATAAAAATGAAATAATTCCTCCTAATATAGTATTTATTGCAACACCAGATAAAACTATTCTTCCTGGACTTATACCATTATTTTTCCAAGCCATCATAAACACTAAAATACACGCTATCATTCCTCCAAAAAACGCAAATATTGGAAGGCTACTAGTATAACTCGGAGCAATAAGTAATATTACTATTGCAAAAACACTTGCACCTGTTGAAACACCAGTTATTCCAGGGTCTGCTAAAGGATTTTTCATAACAGATTGAAGTAATATTCCAGATACTGCTAAGTTAGCACCAACAAGCATAGCAAGTACATTTCTTGGTAGCCTCATTTTATAAACTATTGTAGTCACTAATTTATTGTCGTTATTTATTAGCCCACTAACAATCTCACTAAAGCTTAGATTTACACTTCCAACTGTTGATAGTAATACTAATAAAAATAATAATATTACACTTGCTAAAAATATTATCAAATACTTCTTATCAAACTTCATAACTAATTACCGTATAATATTTCTCCAAGTTTAGTTATTGCATCTTTTACTTGTAAATTTGCAGAAACATTAAATATACTTGGATCTAGGTCAAATACTTTATTATTTTTTACTGCATCAAGTTCTTTATAAGCTGGATTTTTATCAAATGCATCATCAAATGCTTTTTTAGTTTCTTCTATATTACCGTGTGCAAATCTTAGTATATAATCAGGGTTTTCGTTTAGTATTTGTTCTAAGCTAAATTGTATATATGGAGACTCTACATCAGTATTTAAGCTTGAAGTTATATTTGTTGCTCCAACAGTTTTTACTAAATCACCTAAATAAGAAGTTTCAGTTGCTAGCATAAAGTTTTCTCCACCACCAAATATTATTGCAACACTTACATCTTTATCTTTTTTAAGCTCATTTACACTATTTTCAACTTCCTTTAATTCATCAACTAACTTTTGTGCTTGTTCTTGTTTGTTTAGTTCTTCTCCCAGTTCTTTAATATCTTCAACGTATGCTGAATATGTACTAGTGTCTAGGAAAAAAGTATTTATATCATAATCTTTCATACTTTCTTCAACATTTTCCTTAAACATATTATCCATCACAAATAAATCAGGCTCTAAAGATGCTACTATTTCCAAATCAGGACTCATAGACTGACCAACCTCTGGCAAACCTTTATACTGTTGTGGTAATTCTAGCTTAGTAGTTGGTACTCCAACAACATTTGCATCTAATTTATCAAGTACTTGCGTTCCAGATACTGTTGCTGCTACAACTTTTATATCTTGTTGTTTTACTTCTTGTTCTTGTGAAGTATTAGTGCTACTTTCTCCCTTAACACCAGTTGAAGTGTCTTGAGATTTATTGCACCCTGTTAAAACTAAAGCTGATAATAAAAACATTGAACATAATTTTTTAAATTTCATAAATATTCCCTCCAAATCAACCTTCATTTATTATTTTTTCAGCAAGTTCTATATATATTTTTGCCATATCACAATCCCTATCTTTTTCTATTACAGTTTTTCCCTCATTTTCAGAAATTTGTACAATCTTATCTCTTGGTATATAGTGAAATATTTCTGAATTAATTTCTTTAGCTAAATTTGTAACCAAATCTTTTTCATCTTCTACATTTTTAGCATTTAATATAAGCCCTTTTAAAGACGCATATCCTCTTGATTTAAATTGATTAATAGCAGTTGATATATTACTTGCTGCATACATAGACATCATTTCACCAGAAGTTACTATATAAACATCATTTGCATATCCATTTCTAATTGGCATAGAAAATCCCCCACAAACAACATCTCCTAAAACATCATATATAACAATATCTGGCTTATATACATCAAATGCTTTTAGTTCTTCGAGCTTTTCAAATGCAGATATTATCCCTCTTCCTGCACACCCAACCCCTGGAGTTGGTCCTCCTGCTTCAACACATAAAACTCCATTATATCCTTCAAAAACTATATCGTTAAGTTTTATGTCATCTCCTTTTTGGTTCATAACATCAAGAACAGTTGGAATAAACTTTCCATTCATTAAATTTTTTGTTGAATCTGCTTTCGGGTCACAACCAATTTGCATAACTTTATAACCTAAAACAGAAAGTGATGCAGATAAATTTGAAGTTGTAGTAGATTTACCTATACCACCCTTTCCATAAATAGCTATTTTTTTCATTGACTTTCTCCTAAATTTATTACATAATATAAATATACTGATACTAATTTTCATTTACATTCTCATTTTATAATAATTATTATTAAAAATCTTTAACTATATTTATTTATTTTGTGAATATATTTAGATTTTTTAAGGGAGAGATTATTTTGAAAAATATAGATAAGGTACTTTGTGATTTTTACAATTTATTTAATATATCAATATCATTTGTAGATGATAAATTACAAATAATTAATGAAAAAGGATACTCAAAAGAACTGTTTGAGTTTTTAGATAATATCAATATTTATGAAAAAATAAATGTTAATAATTTTAATACAATAAATCTTACTTATTTTGAAAGTATACATTTTATAATTATAAAATTACACAAAAAAAATAATAATGGACACTTTATTGTTGGTCCATTTAAATCAAACAATAATACTTACTCTATTGATATACCCTTAAAACCTATTTATTGTATAGACTGTATATCATCATCCTTACAAAATATAATAAACAAAAACTTAATAGAAAATAAATTTAATACGTATGTAAAAGAATCAATAGATTTTATACACAAAAATTATTCAAACGATATAAAAATAGATGATGTTTGTAACACTTTAAATATAAATAAAAGCTATTTTTGTAGTATTTTTAAAAAAGACACAGGATATACATTTACTAATTTTTTAAATAGAGTAAGAATTGAAAAAAGTAAAGAATTTTTAAGAAATAATGATATGTCTATACTTAATATATCATTATCAGTAGGATTTAATAATCATAATTACTATACTTCTTTATTTAAGAAGATAAATAATATAACACCGATAGATTATAAAAAAAGATTTATAAATTAAAGTGGAGGTAATAAATTTATGAGTTTTAATTGTGAATGTAGTTGTTTAGAAAATAAAGTTAATTCATCTTATATAAAATGGATTTTAGAAATTTTAGGACCTGTAATACTTGGTTCTAAACCTTGCGAAATATTAAATATATCAAGTAATGACTGTTTAAAAGAAGAAAAAATTAATAATATAGATAATTTCTTTAAAGACTGTTTTAGAATTTCTTACAAATTTATAAATATATATGATGGTAGTGTTAGAATAATTTTTTTCAACAAAAAATCATTAAAAAATGTATTTTCAAATAAGAAATGTACTAATTTTCTTAAATTTTTAGGTTATCCTTCTTATAATTGTGTAGATGATTATGTCGATATACTAGTTAGTAAACTTCATTCAAACGATTTTCCTCACGAAATAGGTATATTTTTAGGGTATCCACTAAAAGATGTTCTTGGATTTATGGGATATGGAAAATATGAGTTTTTTGAGACTAAGTCTTGGAGAATATACGGAAACCCTACAGACTCATACAAAACTTATAATAGTTTTATACATGATAGAAATAAAATGAAAAATTTAATAAAAACAAATTCTCTTGATATCTTAAGAAATGCTATATAAAAAATGTCTATGAAATTTTTTCATAGACATTTTTATTATTATTTGATTAGATTAAATTTATTAACTAAATCAGTCATATGTTGTGATTGTGCTGATAATTCTTCACTTGATGCTGCACTTTCTTCACTTGTTGCTGAGTTGTTTTGAACTACACAAGATATCTCATTTAATATAGTTCTTACATCTTCTACTGAAGTTGCTTGCTCTAATGCTACTTCAGATACTGAATTTATCTTACTTGTTATTTCACTAACATTACTTACTACATTACTTAATGAACTAGCTGCACTATCTGCAAGTTCTGAACCATTTCTTACTGCATCTATCGATTTTTGGATAAGTAGTGCAGTATTTTTTGCAGACTCTCCTGTTTGACTTGCAAGATTTCTTACTTCTTCTGCTACTACTGCAAATCCTTTACCTGCATTTCCTGCTCTTGCTGCTTCTACTGCTGCATTTAGTGCTAGTATATTTGTTTGGAATGCTACTCCTTCTATTTCATTTATTATTTTACTTATTTCATTTGATGCTGAAGTTATTTCTGCCATAGCTTCTAGCATTTTTTCCATTTGTTCATTACTATTTGTTATTTCTTCTTGTATATTATTTGCTTCAATACTTATATCTTGAGTATTTGATGCACTTAGTCTAATATTTTCTGCTAAGTTTGTTATTATAGAATTTAATTCTTCAACACTTCCTGCTTGCTCTGTTGCTCCTTGTGCTAAAGATTGTGATATTGATGATACTTGTTCAGAACCTATTGATACTTGATTTATTGATGTTATTATTTCTTCTAATGTAGTTGACATAGAATTAGAAAACTCATTTATAGATTCTTTAATTACCTTAAACTCCCCTTTAAAGTCCTCATCAAGTTCAACATTAAAATCTCCACTAGCTAATTTTTTCATATTTAAACTAATAGAATTTATATATCCATTTAATGAAGTCATAGTTTTTCTAATATTTTCAGATAATTCACCTATCTCATCATCACTTTGATAAGTTATATCACTATCTAATTGACCTTCTGCTAAGCCCTTAACAGCATCGTTAATACTAGATAAAGGAGATAACATAGATTTTATTTTAGTGCTTATTAGTAATGCTAACCCTACTATTATTATTACTTGAGTTAATATAAGTATAGTAACTACTTGATTTATATCTTTATTAAACTCAGATAAACTCATAGCTGTAACTACTTTCCAATCTGCTAACCCTAATTTAGTAACAAAACCTGTTCTATAATCTCCATCATATGAGTATATAACTCTATTTCCTGTTACATTATTTAATTCTTCAACAAATTTTTCATCAGTAAGACCAATCTCATCTATATTCTTACCACTAATATTATCTTTACTATATGCTACAATATTGTTATTTCCATCTATTATACTTATAGCACCTGTATTTCCAATTTGATAGCTACTTATAAAAGCTTGTATAGAATCTAATGATATATCTATAACTGCAATACCAACAGTATTAATTCTAGATACATCATAAACTGGTGCTGCAACAGTTATACAAAGCTTATTATTAGTATCTGATATATATGGATCTGACACAATAACTTTATTTTCTGTTACTGCCTTATAATATGGTCTAGTTTTTAAAGAAAAACTATCTTTTGGAAGAACTACCCCTTCACTAGTCATTATTGTGTCTTCTGATATATTACCAATTCCTATATCTACTATTGTTCCTTTATGATTTTCTTTAACTTTTTGTATTTCTTTTAATGCTACCAAATAATTAGGATTCGATTGCATAGGACTTTCCAAGCTAGTACTTTGTAAAAATCCTGAGATTATACTATTGTCTGATAACATATCTACTACTGCCATATACTCTCTTATAAAAGATTCTGCCCCCGTTGCTATGGTTTTATTTGTTTGAGACATAGTATTTCCCTTTTCACTCTCAAACTTTTTTACTACTAGATTTCTAATAAATAAAATACCCACAAAGTTAAATATAATTAAAAATAATAGTAGGCTTGTAATCAATTTACTTGATACTGTTTTCTTTTTAATAATCTTATTTCTTTTTAATTTATAATCCATAATTTCTAATAGTTCCTTCAAAAAGAAACTCCCTCCTAATTTATTTTTATAATATATATTTATTTTTTATAAAGTATCTTTATATTTTATCATGATTATCTACATATTTAAACAATATTTATTTTATCAACATAAATATTTATAAATCAAAATCTGTGCAAAGATTAATAAATATAAATATTATATTTTAAATGTAGATTTAAATTAAAATAAATTAGTAATAGAATTTATGTATTAAAATAAATAAAATTAAAACTTACGAAATAAAAAAAAGGCATAATACTATGCCTTTTTATTGAGCTTGTTTTCCTAAAAAGTTAGCTCCTACCTTTAGTATACTTTCTTCTTTTTCTGTTAATTCTTCTTCACTTGAAATCATAATAATACATCCTATGCAATCTCCAGATAAACTTACTATAGGTACTATTATTTGATGATTATATTCCATAGAATCTTCTTTATGTATGGGAACTAATTTAGAATCTTTTGACCCTTTTATATCTCTTGATTCTATGTATCTTTCTAATTCTACGCTTATAGGCTTATCTTTGTAATTACTTTTTGATACTTTTGATGTAGCTATTATAGAGTCTAAATCTGTTATAATAATACCAAATCCTAATAATTCACCTAATGTTTCTGCATATTCTTGTGCAAATTTATCTAGCTCTCCTATTGGAGAATATTTTTTAAGTATAATTTCTCCATCTCTTGCAGTAAATATTTCTAAAGGATCTCCTTCTCTTATTCTCAAAGTTTTTCTTATCTCCTTAGGAATAACTACCCTTCCTAAGTCATCTATCCTTCTAACAATACCTGTTGCTCTCATTTTTGTCCTCCCTTGGTAATTTTAGAGTTATTTTTACCATTAATAAAAAAAATATACAAAAAAGTTATATTTTACAATATCATTAATAAACTATTTTTTCTATTATATCATCATTTATACTTATTTGACATTTTTTCTTCTTATCTTCTATAAATTCCCAATACTTTTCTTCTATTATTTTTTCTTTTACTATTTTTAGTATTTCTTCTAAAGACATTTTTTCATCGGGATTATTTTCATTTATAAATAACTCTTTATTTTCATAATAGTACTTTTTTATTTCCTCATTAGATATAGTAATATTTTTATCGAACTCTTTTTTATACTTATCTAAAGATAAATTAATTTCTTGTTGTTTTTGTATGAATTTGTCATCTATCTCATTTTCTTCTAGCTTAGCTTTATACTCTTTGTCATTTTCTATACTATTTTTTAATTTTTCCACTGATTCATCTATTTCTGATTGTGTAGGTAATAAGTTTTTTTCCTTTGCATCTTGATATACTATTTCCATATCTATCATTTGATTTATAACAATATCTTTTAAATAATCTCTATAATTTACTCCTTCTTTGGCTTCTGTATCCCAAATATATTCACCGTATTCTTTTTCGATATCTATCTTGTATAGTTTTAAAGTATCTATATAATCTTTTAAAAGTATATCACTTCCATTTACAGTAGCTACTACACTATTTTCAGACATTTCTTTGTTACAACCAGATAAAAAAATACTAAGACTAAAAATTATTAATAATAATTTTTTCAAAAACACACCTCCTAATCTTTTTTATATATTTTTTTATTTATATTAATTAAAAACTCCTCAAGTTCATCAACTATCTTATATCCAACTTTTTCTTTAGTCTTATATCTTGTAAGTGGTGATAGTATTATTTCGTTTTTTAATTGAGTTACTTTTTCTATTTTTAAATTTTTGCATAACGTTTTTATGTAAGCTATTTTTAAAAGTGTTGTAACAGGTTTTGGTATATCTGAAAATCTATCTTCTAATTCTTCTTCTATTTCGTGCCTATCTTTTAGATTTTCTATTGATGCTATTTTTTTGTACATATCTATTTTTGTAACTTCATCCTCTATATAAGTATTCGGAATATATGCACTTACATTTAATTCTATTTCAACATCAATATTTTCTTCAATTTCCTCTCCCTTAACCTTTTTTATGGCTTCATTTAGCATCTTAACATATAAATCATATCCAATAATAGCCATATGACCGTGTTGTTTTGAGCCTAAAATATTTCCAGCTCCTCTTATTTCAAGATCTCTCATAGCAACTTTAAACCCAGAACCAAATTCTGTAAACTCTTTTATAGCTTTTAATCTTTTCTCTGCAACTTCACTTAATACTTTATCTTTTTCATACATTAAATAAGCATATCCTTGCCTTGTACTTCTTCCTACTCTTCCTCTTAACTGATAAAGCTGAGAAAGACCCATTTTATCAGCATCATAAATAATCATTGTGTTAGCATTTGAAATATCCATTCCAGTTTCTATTATAGTTGTACAAACTAATACATCAAATTCTTTATTTAAAAAACCAAGTATTATATTTTCCAAGTCCTTAGAGCTCATTCTCCCATGAGCAACACAAACTCTAGCATCTGGAACAAGCTTATTTATAAGACTTGCCATTTCATCAATTCTTTCCACTCTATTATAAACAAAAAATACTTGTCCACCTCTTGATATTTCTCTTTCAATTTCATCTTGTATTATACTTTCTTTTGCTTCTGTTACATAAGTAATTACAGGATGTCTTTCTTGTGGAGGTTCTTCAATAACACTCATATCTCTTATTCCACTTAAAGACATATGAAGTGTTCTTGGAATTGGGGTTGCAGATAAAGTCAAAACATCTACATTTGATTTTATTTGTTTTAATTTTTCTTTATGACGAACACCAAATCTTTGTTCCTCATCAATAACAACAAGTCCTAGATTTGGTAGTATTATGTCCTTTGATACTATTCTATGAGTACCTATTAATACATCAACAAGTCCTTTTTTTGTATCTTCTATGATTGTTTTTTGTTCTTTTGGCGTTTTAAATCTACTTAAAACTTCAACACGTAGTCCATAGCTCGATAGTCTTTCCTTAAAAGTTGTATAGTGCTGTTGTGCAAGAATAGTTGTTGGAACTAAAACTGCAACTTGTTTTTTATCCATACAAGATTTAAAAACTGCTCTTATTGCAACCTCTGTCTTTCCATAACCAACATCCCCACAAACAAGCCTATCCATAACTTTGTTTGATTCCATATCTTCTTTTGTTTCTTTTATGGCTTTTAGTTGGTCATCAGTTTCTTGATATGGAAATAAAGATTCAAATTCTTCTTGCCAATGAGTATCTTTTGAAAATTTAAATCCTTTTAATTTTTCTCTTTTTGCATAAAGTTCTATAAGGTCTTTTGTCATATCTTCTATTTCTCTTTTAACCTTATTTTTTGACTTTACCCAATCACTACTTCCAAGCCTATTTAATTTTATTTTATCTTCTTCAACACCTATATATTTTTGTACCTTGTCCATCTGGTCAATTGGAACATATAAATTATCTCCACCTTGGTAAACTATTTTCATATAATCTTTTTTTACATTTTTAATATTTATCTCTTCAATTCCTACGTATCTTCCAACACCACTACTTTCGTGTACTACATAATCTCCAACATTTAGTTCTAAAAATGAGTCTATTTTCTTACCTTTTCTATTTTTACTAGATTTTGATTTTGTAACTCTCTTATGAACTCCAATCATTTCATTATCAGTTATAACTACAAGTTTTATATCTTTATATTCAAATCCCGAACTTATTCTAATTGGGGTTATTACTACTTGAGAAGTTTTTATTTCACAATTCCCATCATTACTTACAAAGTTTTCTATATCTAAATCTAATAACTCTTTACTTAATTTATTAGCTCTATCTATTGTGTTTGTCCCTAGTATTATCTTGTATCCTTTAAGTCTTAATCTTTTTATTTCTTCTGATAATAAATCTATTTTTCCATTAAATACTTGTACTTCACGAACATCAAAAGTTATAGTATTTCTTATGTTAAAATCGTTTATAGGCTTTGGTATCAAAGAGTTTAATATTAACTTTTTATCCCCTATTAAAAAGTCTAGTTCTTCATAAGTATAAATTAGATTGCCCTGACTTTTAAGTGCTAATCCTCTTTCAAGGTTTAATTTATAGTTTTCTTTATACTCATTTAAGTAATTTTTACAAGCTTCTTTTATACGAGTAATATCACTAAAAAACACTAATGAGTCTTCATTTAAATATGTGAATATACTTTTATTCTCGTTTTTGTATATGTAGTCTATATAGTTTTCAATTCCTTCAAAATAAGTTTTTGAATTTATCTTGTCTATATAACTTAATATATCTTCACTTGTATCTTTTTTAGTTTCACTTTTCACTATTGAAACAGCATTACTACTATCAAGTGGATAGATAAATTCTTTTGATGGTGTTATATAAAAGTTTTCTATCTTTTGTATTGATTTTTGAGAAAAAACGTCAAAAGTTCGTATAGAATCAATTTCATCATCAAAAAGCTCCATACGAATAGGATTATTATATTCTAGTGAAAATACATCAATTATTCCACCTCTTATACTAAATTGACCAAAACATTCAACCTTTGTAACTCTTTCATAACCAAGATTAACTAAATTATTTGTAAATTCATCAAGGTCTATTATTTGACCAACTTTATAATTTGTTATGTTATTTAATAATACTTCTTTTGGTATGTATTTTTTAAGAATTGCTTTTACTGATGTTACGGTAATTATTTTTTCGTTTTTAGCAAGTTTAATAAGATTTTTTATTCTTTTTACTTCTTCTTTTCTATCTTTTGCATCTAAATGATAAAACTTTATATCATCACAACCCAAGTGATAAATATTATCTCCTAAGTAAAATTTTAAATCTTCATAAACTTTTTTAGCTTCTAGTTCATTTACACATACAAAAAGTATTTGTTTTTTTGTATCATTAAATAAAGAATATGCTATATGACTTTTTTGTGATTGTAAAAGTCCATTTATTAAAATTGATCCTTCTTCTTTTATATTTTCAACTAATTTATTGTACTCTTTTGAATTTTTTAAAGAATATAAAAGAACTTTTTTCACTAAAACTCCTCCTTTTATCCATTATACTTATTCATAGCTATGTCGACACTTTCTTTTATTATAGCTTCAGTTGAAAAGTATGCTTTTTCTATTCCAGTATTTACATTTTCTTCTTCTTCTTTTCTAAATTTTGATAGCACAAAATCTGCTAAGTCTTGATTATTTTGTGGCTTTGAAACACCAACCCTAATTCTTGTAAATTCATTAAAACCAAGGCATTTTATAATTGATTTCATACCGTTATGAGTTCCTGCACTACCTTTTTTTCTTATTCTAATTTTTCCTACATCCAAATCAATATCATCATATATAACTATTATATCCTTTAAATCTATTTTATAATAATTATATATATCTACTAAAGTTTCCCCACTTAAATTCATATAAGTTTGAGGTTTTACAAGTAAAACTTTCTCATTTCCTATTCTACCCTCACCAATTAATGCTTTATGTTTTATTTTAGTAACTGATATATTATTTTTACTAGCTATTAAATCTATAACATCAAAACCTATATTATGTCTTGTTTTTTCATACTGTTTTCCTGGATTTCCAAGCCCTACTACTACGTACATATTGCCTCCTTGATTATTAACTTCATTATTAGAATATAAAAAAATACAGGAGGATAATAAAATATCTTCCCATATTTTTAGTAATTATTAGAATAACATACTTACTGATTGATTAGAGAAAATCTTCTTTATTGCGTCTGCAAATAATTCAGATGCTGAGATTACTTTTATTTTATCTATATGCTTATCTTCTGGAAGTTTTATTGTATCAAGAATAACAAGTTCACATATTGCAGAATCTTGTATTCTTTGTACTGCTTGACCTGATAGTACTGCATGAGTACAGCAAGCATAAACATTTTTTGCTCCAAACTCTTTTAAAGCATTTGCAGCATTACATATAGTTCCTGCTGTATCTATCATATCGTCAAATAATATAACATTTTTACCTTTTACATCACCTATTATATTCATTATTTCAGATACATTAGCCTTTGGTCTTCTTTTATCGATTATAGCAAGTGGAACATCTCCTTCTAATACATTAGCAAAATTTCTAGACCTTGTAACACTTCCTAAGTCCGGAGATACAACTACAATATCTTCTAATTTCTTTGAATCAAAATACTCTGCAAGTAGTTTTCCTCCCTGTAAATGATCTAGTGGTATATCGAAGTATCCTTGTATTTGTGCAGCATGTAAATCCATTGTAAGAACTCTATCAGCACCAGCTGCAGTCAATAAATTAGCTACTAATTTAGCTGTAATTGGATCTCTTGGTTTTGCTTTTCTATCTTGTCTTGCATATCCATAATAAGGTATAACAGCTGTTATTCTTCCAGCAGATGCTCTTTTTAGCGCATCTATCATTATTAAAAGCTCCATTAAGTTATCATTTACTGGAGAGTTAGTAGATTGTACTAAGAATATGTCACACCCTCTTACTACCTCATATATATTAACACTTATTTCTCCATCACTAAAAGTCCCAACTTCACAGTCACAAACTTTTATACCTATATGATCAGCTATTTTTTGAGCTAATTCCTTAGATGCATTACCTGCTATTATTTTGATTTCGCTTCCACTTGTATTCATTTGTTAAATAGTTCCTCCTAAAAATTTAAAAAGTTATATATAAATTAGGTTACCCTAAAAATTATATCTAAAAATTTAATTTTTATCTTTTATTCTTTTTCTATAAACCCAATCTTCTTTTACAACTTGTTTTTCTCTTGCCACTGCAAGTGCACCATTTGGAACATTTTTTGTTATAGTTGAACCTGTTGCTACATATCCGTTTTCTTCAACAGTCACTGGTGCTACTAAATTAGAGTTAGAGCCTATAAATGCTCCATTTTTAACTACTGACTTATATTTATTTTTTCCGTCATAATTTACAAAAACAACTCCACATCCTATATTTACATCTTTTCCAACATGTGCATCTCCTATATAGGATAGATGTGATGCTTTTGAATTATCTTCTATTTTTGCATTTTTAACCTCAACAAAGTCTCCAATTTTTACATTATTTCCTATATCAGAGTTAGGTCTTAAATATGCATAAGGTCCAATATTTGTATTTTCACCAACAATACTTTCTACTAAAGTTGAACTTTCTATACTTGTACTATTTCCTATTTTTGAATCTAAAATGTTACTATTTTGACCTATCACACAGTCACATCCTATTTGAGTATTTCCTCTTAACATTACATTTGGATAAATTATTGTATCATTTCCGATAATAACATCAGTTTCTATATAAGTTGAATTAGTATCAATTATTGTAACACCATTTATCATATGACTCTCATTTATTCTAAGCTTCATTATATTCTCAGCTTTTGATAGTTCTATTCTTGAGTTTACTCCCATAAGTTCTTCTATCGTAGAGCCATTATATGCACCAACTTTATTTCCTTTTTCTCTTATTATTTTAATGGTATCTGTTAAGTAGTATTCTTTTTGAGCATTATTATTGTCTATTAAATCTAATGACTCTTTTAAAGATTTTCCATTAAAACAATAAATTCCAGAATTTATTTCCTTAGTTAATTTTTCTTCTTCAGTTGCATCTTTTTGTTCTACTATTTTTAATAAATCAGAGTTTTCATCTCTTATTATTCTTCCATACCCATTTGGATTTTCAATAGTAGTCGTAAGAACTGTTACATGATAATTATTTTTATTATGATAATCAAATAAATTCTTTAAAGTTTCCTCTTTTATTAGCGGTGTATCTCCACATAAAATTAACACAGTATCTTCATCAGATATGTATTCCTTTGCCATCATAACTGCATGACCCGTACCTAATTGTTCTTGTTGCATAGCTATTAAAGTATCTTTTGGTAGTTTTTCTTTTACAAGTTCTGCTTCATGACCTAATATAGTTATTATATCATCAACTCCAGCATTTTTAGATGCACAGATTATATGATTTATCATTTCTTTTCCACATACCTTGTGTATAACTTTAGGATATTTAGACTTCATTCTCGTTCCCTTGCCTGCTGCAAGTATTAGAGCTTTGAATTTCATAACTTACACTCCATTTTCACATTTTTTATAATAATATTTAATATAATACTTTAATTGTTTGTTTACGTTAATTATAATATAACACTTTTTATATAAAAAGTATATATACAAATAGATTATTTATAATAGTAAAATACTAGAAAATAAAAAAGAGTCGATTTCGACTCTTAATTATATATTAATATTAAACACTTAGTTTTTTAATTAATAATCCAAACTATTCAGCAGCAACTTCAAGTTGTGCAATTGCTTCATGATATGCTTTTAAAACAGCATCTTCTAAAACTTGTCTCATCTCAGCATTTATTGGATGAGCTATATCTCTAAAACTTCCTTCTCCAACTTTTCTACTTGGCATAGCTATAAAAAGTCCGTTGTGACCTTCTATAACTTTTATATCATGAACAACAAATAAGTCATCAAATGTTATAGAAACTATGCACTTCATTTTTCCTTCATCTGTTAATTTTCTTACCCTAACGTCAGTTATGTTCATCTTTTAGTCCCCCTTTATTTTGACAATTATATATAACTTTTTAAATTTTATGTATATATATTTCTATAATATTTATAATTATCCTTCTAAAAATTCCAAAAATTTTTAATAAATATAATTTTTACTATTTTTTAAGTAGATTTGGTCGTAAAGTTGATTTTCTATCCAAAATTTCTAACTCAACTAATGATACATAATTATCCACTAACTTTTCTTTTGGCTTACTTGTAGATATAAATACACCTGTACCAACTACTTCAGCACCAAATTCTGTCATAAGATCAATCATTCCTTTTATAGTACCTCCACCTTTCATAAAATCATCAATTATTATAACTTTACTATTTGGCTTAATTGCTTTTCTAGGTAAACTTATACTCCTTATTTTTGAACCTTCCCCACTTACATAAGTAGTACTAATCGTTGATCCCTCTGAAACTTTAATATCTTTTCTTATTATAACAAGTGGTAAATTCATAGCTTTAGCAGTCATTAAAGCCATCGGTATACCTTTAGTTTCCATAGTTACAACATAGTCTGCTTCAGAATAATCTATATTAGATGCCATTATTTTACCTATTTTAGATGCTATTGAAGGATTATATATTATATCTACTAAATATAAAAATCCCCCTGGTAAAACTCTATTCTCATCATTCATTTTTTTACATATATCTTTTAAAAACTCATCATTTTCTTCTTCAGACGCTTTTGGTATATATTTTACTCCTCCTGCTGCACCTGCAATTGTGGTTACTTTACCAAGCTTTAACTTTTCAAATACACTTTTTACAACTAATAAATCTTCACTTACTGTAGACTTTGCTGAATTAAATTTATTTGTAAAGTAACTAAGAGTAAAAATTTTATTCGGATTATCAGATAATATTTTTACTATTGCACCTATTCTTTCAGTTCTTTTAAACTTCATAACATTTCTCCTATCTAAAGTAATGCTAAACTTAATTTATTATGTTATAATTATAGTCATGTTTTATCACTTAATGTAATATATTTAGTATTATATGTATATTCTTATAAAAATATTGAACGTTTAAATATTATATCATACACATAGTTCATATTACAGAACTATTTTAACAAAAAGAAAGGTGGTTTGAAATGAAAATACACTTTATTGGAATTGGTGGAATTAGTATGAGCGCACTTGCCAATATATGTATTAACAAAGGTTATGATGTATCTGGTTCTGACTGTAATGATTCATACCTTTTAGATAACTTAAAAAGCCAAGGAGCAAAAATATTTCTAGGTCACAAAAAAGAAAATATAACTGATGATATAGATATGGTGGTTTACACAGCAGCAATTAGTGAAGAAAATGAAGAATTTTTAGCTACGAAAGAAAAAAATATACTAACAGTAAATAGAGCCGCATTTTTAGGACATATTATGAGAGAATATGAAAATCCTATAGCAGTATCTGGTACTCATGGTAAAACCTCTACAACTTCAATGCTTTCTACTATTTTTGAGTATGCCAACTTGGACCCTACAATACTTGTTGGTGGCAATTTAAATGTAATTGGTGGAAATGTAAAAATAGGAAAGTCTAGTCATTTTATTACTGAGGCTTGTGAATATGTTGATAGTTTTTTAAATTTTAATCCTAAAATTTCAATAGTTTTAAATATAGAAGAAGACCATCTTGATTATTTTTCTGGAATAGATGAGATAAAAGCTTCATTTAACAAATTCGGTAAATTATTACCAAAAGATGGATACTTCATAATAAATGGAGATGATTTAAATACTAAAGACATTTTACACGATGTAAAGGCAAATATAATAAGATATGGTACTAATCAAGATAATGATGCTATTATATCTGATGTTATATTTGATGAAAATGGATTTGGTAAGTTTAGAATTACTCTTAATGAAAAAGATTTAGGATTTTTTGAACTTTCAATTTTAGGAATGCATAACGTTTTAAATGCAACATCTGCAATAATTGCATCATACGTTTCTAATATAGATATTGAGACTATAAGAAAAAATATTAAAATGTATACTGGTGTTGGAAGAAGATTTGAAAAAAAAGGAGAGTTTAATAATGCTTTAGTGATTGATGATTATGCACATCATCCAACTGAACTAAAAGCTACTTTAGCATCAGCAAAAAAAATTAGTAAAAAAACTTTATGGTGTGTATTTGAGCCTCATACATACACTAGAACGAAATCTTTACTTAATGAATTTTCTGAATCTTTTTATGGTGCAGATAAAGTAATTATAACTGATATATACGCAGCAAGAGAAATAAATCCTGGAGATATACATTCAAAAGACTTAGTTGAAAAACTATACCAAAACCATGTTGATGCTATATATATAAAAGATTTCTCTGATATTGAAAAATATCTACGAGAAAATGTTAAAGAAAATGATTTAGTAATAACAGCTGGTGCAGGACCTATATATAAGCTTGCTGATTCATTAGTTAAAAAGTAGGAGATTTTTCTCCTACTTTATTCTAAATATATCATTTTTTAAATAATCATAAAGCATAGTTGGTACCTCATAATAGGCTTCACCTTTTTCAGAAGTAACCTTAACATAATCAGTTCCCATAGTTTCTATAATAATAGAGTAATCGCTACCCTTTATATTAATTATAAAATTATACTTACTTCTTTCTCTACTTTTTTCTGGTTGAACTTTTCCAACAACTCTTTTTGATACTAATTTATATGATAAATCATCAAATTTCCATTTTGATATATTTCTTGTTTCATCTAGATAAGTAATACTAACATCTTCCCAAGTCTTATATTGCTTAACAAAATCAAAAGATGTGTAAATACTTTCGTCTAATAACTTTTTAAACTCTTCTTTCTGCGAAACTGACACTTTATAAAATTCATCTTTTTTAAGAGTATATATCCTAAAAAAATTAAGGTCTGTCGAAAATCTAAGACCATCTTCTGAATAACCTTCATAAATTGGATTAAAATTGTCAACCTTTCTTATTTTAGAAAAATTATTAAAAATCATCCTAATTTCTTCCCAATTAGGAAGCTCTACTCTTATATTTTGAATATTTTTTGTAGATAAATATATTTTACTTTTACTATTTAATTGAGATATTAAACTTCTTTTATCTTCTACTTGACTTGTTTCCTCAACTTTAACCTTATCATTCTTTTCAACAGATGATAAATTATTAAAGTATTTAAATGCTAATAAATACGATATAAAAAAAAGTATTACTGCAGTTATTACAACAGGCTTTTTCTTTAACTTTCTTACTTTAGCCATTTCTCGCTCCTTAAAATTTTATTATCCATCTAATAAGTATAACATAAAAAAGTGACATTAATCAAAAAATGATAAATGCCACACTTAAGCTTAAACAGATTTTATTAATTCATAAACCATTGTGCAAGAATCCACTAAATCTTTTATAGAGATATACTCATCTAATGTATGAGCCTTTTTCATACCAACACCTAATATAACAGACTTTATACCATTTTTGTTAAGTATATTTGTATCACTTCCACCACCAGTAGAAGTTATTTTAGTCTCTACACCCATACTGTTAAATGCTTTTTTAGCTATATTTATTATTTCATCATCTTCATCAATATTAAATGGAGAATATGCTCTATTTACATCTATTATAACTTCTGCACCAAACTCCTTTGCAGTATTTTCAAATACTTCAATCATATGTTTAGTTTGATTTTCTAATTTTTTCTCACATAAACTTCTAGCTTCTGCTTTTATTTCTATTTCTGGCATAACTATATTTGTTGCACTTCCACCATTTATAATACCTATATTTGCAGTAGTTTCTTCATCTATTCTAAGAAGGTTCATATTTGAAATAGCTTTTGATGCTACCATTACTGCACTTATACCATTTTCTGGTTGTAAACCTGCGTGTGCTGGCTTTCCTTTTATAGTAACTTTTATAGCGTCTTGTGCAGGTGCTTTTACTACTACTTCCCCTGGAGAACCTCCACTATCTAAAACAAATCCATAATCTGCATTTATTTTTGAGTAATCTAAATTCTTAGCACCATTTAATCCTCCTTCTTCACAAATAGAAAATACTACTTGAATATCAGAGTGACTAATATTATTTTCTTTTATCATTCTTAAGCCATTTAAAATAGCAACTATACCTGCTTTATCATCAGAACCTAAAATTGTTGTACCATCTGATTTTATTATTCCATTTTCATAGTCAACTATCGGATTTACACCCTCACCTGGAACTACCGTATCCATATGAGAGCTAAAAAGTAATTTTTTACCTTCTTTATCACCTTTTAAAGTAGCTATTATATTTCCAGTTTCTCCACCTAACTTCTCTCCGGCGTCATCAACAAATACTTCAAATCCTATTTCCTCTAATTTCTTTGTTAATATATTAGCTATTTTACCTTCTTTTTTTGAGTGACTATCAATTTTTACTAACTCTAAAAACTCATCTATTATTCTTTTGTTATCCATTATTACTTCTCCTATAAAATTAAGTTGTCAGTTATAGTTTAGAATATTTTTAATTCTTTTTCAATATTTTTCTAGTTCTGCAATCAACAAAACATAGCCAATATCCTATGTTTTCATTTCTTGTGTCACAAGGTTGATATTTTGTAAAACCAGTTAGTCCTTTATCTGGTTGTTCATCTTTTTTACCAGGTACACCATAAACATAGTATTTTCTTCTATTGTAATCGTCATATTGAACTCCAAATAAATAATGTCTATATTTATATGAGTTAACTACAGTATCACTATACATTGTATAATTTAATGTGTTTATATATCCCAAATTTGGCATAGAGTATCCACATAAAGTTATTGGAGTTATGTCTATTTTCCACCATCTACTTTTGTCTATATAATCTCTATAAAAAGGCTTAACTTCTTTAAACATTTTAAGACCTTTTTTTATTTGCCTTGGCATTAGTAATCTTTGTGCAATTTTTTCTTCATCTAAATAATCATCTTTTTCTAGATTTTCTTTATTAGCACTATTATTTTCATTGCTGATATCTTTGTTTTCTATACTTTCTTTATTATTCTTTAAAAAAGGTCTTTTATTTAAAACTTTAACATACTCTATATTGTCATATTCTTTGTAATCATTAATATCATTATATTTTTTATTGTCAACAAACTCATCTACTACATCATTTAAATCGTTATTATCTTGTTGTATATTATCATCAGGTTCATCATCTTCAACTTCAATATACTCATATTCATAAATATCGTCGTCATCATTATTATCAACTTCAACATATTCTATTCCATTATATCTATCTTTTGGAAATAAAATTTCTTCATAATTATTTAATTTAGCTCCTTTAAATCCTATAAGTACAACACTTTTTGAATGAATTAATGATATAGCTTTTATATCATCTGTTTCTTCATCTAAACTAAATATTTTTTCTCCTTTTCCACTTTCATTAAGATTTATATTACCAAGCTCTAAAACATCATAATTTGAAGTTATTAAAGAAACATTATATCCATCATTTATTGGTTTTAAGTTTTCAACATAAAGTGATAAGACATATTTTTCTTCATTAAGCTCTATTTTTCCAAATGCTTTTGGTGATAATTTATCTTTATACTTATAGTTCATATCTTTAGCTTCAAAAATTATATAATCTCGTTTGAACTTTCTTTTCACAAAAATCCCCCCTAAACAAAATTCCTGTAAAAAGTATATGAATTTTTAAATAAAAAAAGTACCTTCTTTTATTTTGAAGATACTTTTGAGTTAATTATATTTGATAACTTAGCAAACTCTTCTATAGTTAGAGTTTCACCTCTTCTTTTTTCATCTATACTAGCTTCATTTAAAACTTCTTTTATTTCATCTTTACTTAAAAATGAAAGACTAGATAAAGAATTTAAAAGAGTCTTTCTTCTTTGCCCAAAAGATGCCTTAACAGTTTTAAAAAATATTTCCTCATTATCAACATTATATTTTTTATTTTCTCTAATATGAAGACCAATTACTGTAGAATCAACATTTGGCTGAGGTATAAACATATGTCTTGGTGCTTTAGCTACAATTTCTGTATCACAGTAATACTGAACTGCAACAGATAAAGCTCCATAATCTTTTGTCGATGGCTTTGCATTCATTCTGTCTGCAACCTCTTTTTGAACCATAACAACAATATCAGTAACAGGTATATCTTCCTCTAAAAACTTCATAACTATCGGAGTTGTTATGTAATATGGTAAATTTGCAACAAGTTTTACTGGTTTATTGTCAAACTTTTCTTTTACCAAACCTTTTATGTCTACTTTTAATATATCATTATTTACAACTTCTATATTATCAAATTCATCTAGAGTTTCTTTAAGTATTGGTATTAAACTTTTATCTATTTCTATTGCAACTACCTTTTTTGCAACTTTTCCCATCTCACGAGTTAATGTACCTATTCCAGGTCCTACCTCTATTATATTATCTCCTTCAGTTAATCTTGCTCCTTCTAGTATTTTATCAATAACATTACTATCTATTAAAAAGTTTTGCCCCAAAGATTTCGAAAACTTAAAATTATGTTTATCAACAACGTTTTTTGTTGCTTTATGTGATGATAGTCTATCCATATTTTTCTCCCACTTATTTTAATTTTTCTATTGCTTCATTAAATTCTTCTCTAGTTACACCATAATTATTTAATCTATTTAAAAATTGCTTTGCATTTCCATATCCTATACCAAGTATTTTACCCACTTCATCTCTTTTGTCCGATGAATTATTATCTCCTATAAGTCCATTTTTTATTAAATCTACTTGTTTAAATTCATTTCTTATTATATTGTTCTCTGTACGAACTTTACTTAGTGCATTTAAAATACTTTTAGTACTTGCATTTTCAATTCCAATATCTCCATCTTTTTTAGCTTCTTCTCTTGGCAAAAATGCGTGTTTACAACCTTTTACCTCATTTGAAATTTTTTTTCTTATTTTTTCTCCTGCAAAATCAGGGTCTGTAAAAATTATTACACCACATCTTTTTTGTGCTTCTTTTATTCTATCCATTGTACCTTTTGGAAATCCAAACCCACCAGTAGTTATTATTTCTGCTTTTATTGCTTTTTTTACTGCACTAGCATCGTCTTTTCCTTCAACTACAATAACTTCTTTTATCATTTAATCACCTATATTTCTAATTCGTATTAATCTATTTTAATAGTTATTATTATATTAATCAATAATATTTAATAAAATGTAGTATTTGTAAGCAATGTTGATTATCAAAAATATATGGTTTTAAATATAAGTATAATTTATTTATAAAGTTAGTTATTTAGATATTTAATATTAAGAAAATAATTATTGTTTTATTTCAAATTTATAAGTTATTAGACCCTTATTTTCATCAAGTATTTCTATCAAATATACTTCTAAATAATCTCCTATATTTAAACTATTAAATAAATTCTCATCATTTATCCTATTAAATAAACTCCCATATCTTAATTCTAAAATATAAGAGTCTGGATACTTAGATAAAACTTTATCTCCTCCTATATGCCCAAGGTTTCCTTTTACATAATATTTATTAATAACTTCCATATTTATAATACTCACTCTTTTAGGATTTTTATTTAGTTTCTTATTTTTTACAAATAAATTTAAATCTAGATACAATAAATATAAAAAAGCTAGTATTATAAATAGTATTAGTAAAATATCTTTCATCTATATCACCTTATTAGTTATTATATTTAATTGAACTTACTTGTTTAATTTAATATAATAACTTTTATTCTAATCTAAAATATACGCTCTTATAATTGTTTTATTAATTATATCAATAAATGATTTAAGACTATACTTTTAAAAATACAGTCTTAAATATACAAATATTTATAAATTTATTATTTTTACTAGCTAGATTGTACTGGAAGATATGAGCTAACTCTAAGAGAAAAATCTTTTATATTCATAGTTTGAAGGATTACTTTGCCAGGACCAGTAAGTTTAGTCAAAAATAAACCCTCCCCTCCAAAAAATATATTTCCAATACCTTTTATAGTTTCAACTTCATACTTTACACTATCCTCAAAACCAACTAAATTTCCAGTATCAATTTTTATAACTTCACCTGGTTTTAAATTCATTTCTATTACATCACCATCAATTTCAAGAAATGCAATTCCACTTCCTTTTAACTCTTGAAGAATAAACCCTTCACCACCAAAAAAACCTGTTCCTAATTTTTTATTAAATATCGTTTTTAACTCAACAGAAGACTCTGCCACAAGGAATGATCCCTTTTGGATAGTAAAATTTCTGACTTCATTCATATTAACAGCATATATTGAACCTGGTACAGTTGATGCAAAAGCTATTTTAGAGTCTTTAACTGCTTTGTATGTAACCATAAACAAAGATTCACCAGCAAAAACCCTTCCTATTCCCTTAAAAAATCCTCCCTTTGTGTTTGTTTTCATTTCTATCCCTTCACTTTGCCAAAACATAGCTCCACTTTGGGTAAATACAGATTCACCTTTTGATAAATTCATACTAACACTTGGAACTATATTTCCTTGTATCTCAAAATTCATAATACACCTCTTTATTTTCAAATTATATAATTAGTATACATAATTTATTTGTCAAAATTAATATATTTATGTAATTTATTTATATTTTTGTATTGTCTTATAAATAAATTGAAATAATATTATTAAAATCAAAAAAACACCTAATAAAACTAGGTGTTTATTTTATATTAAATAATTTTTTTGCATTTTCTTTTGTAACTTCACAGACCTTTTCATAAGAAATTCCTTTTTCAATTGCTATCTTATCTGCCACAAATTGAACAAAAGAAGGGTCATTTCTTTTTCCTCTATGAGGAGTTGGTGCCATATAAGGGCTATCAGTTTCTATTAGTAAATACTCAAGAGGAATTTCTTTAGCTACTTCAACAGTCTTTCTGTTGTTTTTAAAAGTTACAGTACCAGGAATTGATATATAACAGTTCATCTTTATATATTCTCTTGCAAGTTCTACACTACCACTAAAACAATGAATTACACAACCAATATCAGGACTTTTATATTTTTTTATTATATTAAAAGTATCTTGATGTGCATCTCTATCGTGAATAATTATTGGAAGTTTTAACTCATTTGCAAGTTCTATTTGTTTTATAAACCATTCTTTTTGTAGCTCTCTTGGTGAATTATCATAGTAATAATCAAGTCCAATTTCTCCAATTGCAACTACTTTTTCATTTTGTGCTAATTTTTTTAAAGTTTCAATAGACTCATAGTTCATACTTGAAACTTCGTGTGGATGAACTCCTACTGATGCATATATAAAATCATATTTTTTAGAAAGTTCAATACTTTCTATTGAACTTTCTATATCTGCACCAACGTTTAAAACTAAATCCACACCTTTTTCTTTTAATGATTTTATAAGTTCATCTCTATCTTCATCAAATCTTTCATCATTTAAATGTGCGTGTGAATCAAATAACATAATTTTCTCCTATCTAACTTCTGCTCCATCTTTTGCACCTAAAACATTTGCAACAACTATATCATCACCCTTATCTCCTGCGGCAAGTATCATACCTTGAGATTCTACTCCTCTAAGCTTTACAGGATTTAAGTTGCAAACTACTATAACATCTTTTCCAACCATATCTTCTGGTGAATACCAATCTGCAATTCCTGATACTATTTGTCTTGTTTCTGGTCCGACTTTAATTTGAGATACTAAAAGTTTATCTGCTTTTGGATGCTTTTTACACTCTAGTACTTTACCTACTCTAAGTTCTACTTTTGAAAAATCATCTATACTTATATTTTCTTTGTGAACTAAAGGTTTTTCCTCATTAGTATTTGATTTTTCTGCAAATAACTCACATAATTCTTCAACTTCTTTTTCTATATCAAGTCTTGGGAATAATGCTTCACCTTTTGATACTTTATTTTCCTTTATAAGTCCAAAAGTTTCTGTACTTTCCCAAGTGGTCATTTCTTTATCAGTTACTCCTAATTGAGTGTATATTTTTTCTGCAGTTTTATTCATTATAGGATTTATTAAAGTTGCTATTATTCTTATACTTTCACATAAATTATATAAAACAGTATCTAACTTATCTTTATCTTCTTCATTTTTAGCTAAAACCCAAGGCATAGTTTCATCTATGTATTTGTTAGTTCTTCTTATTAACTTCCATACACTTTCTAAAGCTTCATTAAATTGAAGTTTATTCATCTCATTTTCAAAGTTATTACGAGAAGTTTTAGCAGTTTCTATTAGACTTTCATCAAATTCAGTAGAAGTCTTTTTAGAAGGTATAATTCCATTATTATATTTTTCAACCATAGAAACAGTTCTACTAACTAAATTTCCTAAATCATTTGCAAGGTCTGAATTAAGCCTGTTTACAAAATTTCTATGAGTGTAGTTACCATCTTGTCCAAACGCAAACTCTCTAAGTAAGAAATATTTAAGTGCATCCACTCCATATCTTTCTATCATTTGCTCAGGATATACTATATTTCCTTTTGATTTACTCATTTTATCATTATCAAACAATATCCAACCATGTCCATAAACTTGAGTTGGCACTTCCTCACCTAAAGCCATTAAAAGTGCAGGCCATATTATAGTGTGAAATCTCATAATTTCCTTTCCTACTATTTGAACGTTAGCAGGCCAAAACTTTTTATAGTCTTCATTATTTTCAGTCATGTAACCAAGTGCAGTTATATAATTACAAAGTGCATCAACCCAAACATATATAACGTGCTTTTCATCAAAAGCTACTTTTATACCCCAATCAAAAGTAGTTCTAGTTACACATAAATCTTCAAGACCTTTATCTAAAAAGTTTGCAACCATTTCGTTCTTTCTTGAAACAGGGAAACAGAAATTAGGGTCTTCAAATAATTTTCTTAATCTATCTTCATATTTAGATAGTCTAAAAAAGTATGCTTCTTCTTTTGCTAAATAAGTTTCTCTACCACAATCTGGACATCTATCTCCTTCAAGTAACTGAGATTCAGTCCAAAAACTCTCACAAGGAGTACAGTATCTTCCCTCATAAGAACCCTTATAGATATCACCTTGTTCGTATAGTTTAGTGAATATTTTTTGTATTATTTTCGTGTGTCTATCTTCTGTTGTTCTTATAAAGTCATCATAAGATATATCCATTGTATTCCATAATTTCTTTATATTATCTATCATAGAATCTAAATATTCTATTTCTGTAAGTCCTTTTTCCTTTGCGGTTTTTTGGATTTTTTCTCCGTGTTCATCAGTTCCTGTTAGAAATTTAACATCATATCCACAAAATCTTTTAAATCTTGCTATTGCATCTGCTGCTACAGTAGTATAAGTGTGTCCTATGTGTAAATTTCCACTTGGATAATAAATTGGTGTTGTCACATAAAAACTTTTATTCATAAACTTTCCTCCTACATAAAAATTATATTAAAAAACTCGCCTCCTATAAAAATAGGGGCGAGTATTACTCACGGTACCACCCTAATTTATACTATAAAAATAGTATATCTTAGTAGACTTTTAACGAGTCAATCCGTCTTATCCTAAAGAAAATCTCTCAGATAAAAAGCTCCAAGGCCATCTTCAATAAATCATTTCACACTAGCTCTCACCTAATCTAGCTCTCTGTTTGAAAAAATCATTACCTACTCTTCTTTTCATAGCTTTTTATATTATGTATCAAAAATTTCTATTTCATTCATTCTAACAAATATAATATAAAAATACAAGTTTATTAAAAATAATGGTTTATTTTTTATTTTTATGTAGTATAATATATCTAAAAGAAATTACAATCTATTGGTCTAGAGTAGTGGTTTCTTTTAGTTATTATTTTTTGAATTTGAATATTATCTTAATATCAAACTCAATACCACTTTTTCTATCGCTACTAGAAGAGTGGTTTTTTATTTTGTCCCAAAAATAATTAGTGATTAATCCAATTATTAAAGAATTAATAGCACCAAGAACAAAATTTATAATTGGTTCCATATAGATTCACCTCCTTCCTACTTACAATAGGAACAGGCTCTACAAGAAACCACCACTCTTAGATTGTAATTTCATAGATTATTATATCACAAAATGAAATTATTTAAACAAATAAAATATAGCATATAAAAACTGATGCTATTACTCCAAAAATATGACTAATCATTGCACAACTTAAAGTATGTCTAGTGTTTTTTATTTTTAAACTACCATAATAAATCGCCATTGTATAAAATATAGTCTCAGATGCGCCAACAATAGTTGCACCCATTCTTTCAATTAATGTATCTATTCCTACTCTTTGAACAAGTTCACTATACATTCCAAGTGCTCCACTGCCAGAAAGTGGCTTTATAAGAATTAGACCTATTAATTCTTTTGGTATACTCATTAAATTTGCTATTGGAGTAAATAAAAATTCAAGAAGCTCTATACCTTTCCCACTTTTAAAAATTCCAATAGCTAAAAATATTCCTATTATGTACGGTACTATATTAAATGCAGTTTTAAGCCCTTCAATAGCCCCTTTTACAAAACTTTCATAAATATCAACTTTTTTTATTTTTCCGTAAATAATTATAAAAAGTATTATTATAGGAACCAATATATTTGAAAAAAAATCCATTATTTTTTTCTCCTTTCAAAAAGTTTACAACAAGTTATACCAATTATTGTTGAAATAGTTGTTGCAAATAAAGTTGTTAAAATAATTTCGCTAGGATTTGACGAGCCATTATCTAAACGAATTTTAAGCATTGTAAAAGGTATTATTTGAATTGATGATATATTTATAACTAAAAACATAATCATATCATTACTTGCAGTATCTTTTTTATTATTTAGTGTTTGAAGTTCCTCCATTGCTTTTAACCCAAATGCTGTTGCTCCATTTCCTGCACCAACCATATTCAAAGCCATATTCATAACCATATAACTCATTGCCTTATGATTTTTTGGTACTGAAGGAAATAACTTTTTCATAAATGAACTCAACATATCGCCAATTTTTTCTATAAGTCCAGAGTCTTTTGCAATATTCATAATACCCATCCAAAGCGCCATAGCTCCTGCTAAGCTAATTGCAAACTCAATACCTCTTGATGATTCATTAAGTATTACTTTGTTTAATTCTTGTAAATTATTAGTCATTATACTTCCAATAATCCCAATAAAAATCATATAAAACCAAATCTTTGCCAATATTTATCTCCCCCTTTTTTATAATTTTATGTGTACTAGCTGTATGTTTATAAC
Organism: uncultured Peptostreptococcaceae bacterium; assembly: GCA_944383455.1. Classification (GTDB taxonomy): domain Bacteria; phylum Bacillota; class Clostridia; order Peptostreptococcales; family Peptostreptococcaceae; genus JAGHEK01. The sequence goes on along the minus strand of CALWPP010000005.1, from coordinate 66,308 downwards.
TTCAAAAAGTTATTATTATTAAATGTGATGAATAAAATATGGTAAAATATATTTTAACAATAAATATAAAAGGAGATTTTTATGGATGATTTTAACAAAGATATAATTTCTGAGGAAATACCTAAAGAAATAAAAAAATGGAACTGGGGGGCTTTTCAGTTTAGTGCATTTTGGGGGATTGGTAATAAGACTTATCTTCCTTTGTTAGCACTTATTCCTATTTTTAATTTTATATGGATGTTTGTTTGTGGTTTTAAGGGAAATCAATGGGCTTGGAAAAAGTATGAAGATAAAGATTTAAATACATTTTTAAAAGTACAAGAAACTTGGAATAGAGCAGGTTTTTGGGGATTTATAATTTCTATTTTATCATTTATATTAATTTTTATTTTTCAGTTATTTATAACATTTACAACTCTTAACTCAATATAATAAATGTTGACCTATATTATATAAAATATGTATACTTAAAAATACATATATTCAAAGGAGAAAACTAATGAGAAATTTAACACTTCTTACAGATTTATATCAACTTACAATGTTAAATGGATATTTTGAAAAAAATATTCATCAAGATGAAGTTATTTTTGATATGTTTTTTAGAAAAAATGCTTGTAATGGTGGTTATACTATAGTTTGTGGAATAGAACAGTTTGTTGATTACATAAATAACATAAAATTTTCTGATGAAGATTTAGCTTATCTAAAAAATCTTAATTTATTTTCAGATAAGTTTTTAAATTTCTTAAAAGAATTTAAATTTACTGGAGATATTTATGCAGTTGACGAAGGAAGTATTATGTTTCCAAATGAACCTATAATTACTGTTAAGGCTCCACTTTATCAAGCTCAACTTATAGAAACTGCACTACTATCAATAGTTAATTTTCAATCTTTAATAGCAACTAAATCTTCAAGAGTTTGTTTTGCAGCAGGAGATGACCCTGTTTTTGAATTTGGATTAAGAAGAGCTCAAGGACCTGATGCAGGTCTTTATGGTTCAAGGGCTAGCATCATTGGTGGATGTAGTGCTACTTCAAATGTTTTGGCTGGTAAAATGTTTAATGTTCCAGTAGTTGGTACTCAAGCACATAGCTGGATTCAAAAATTTGATACAGAAATCGAAGCATTTGAGGCTTATTCTGATATCTATCCAGATAAATGCTTATTTTTAGTGGATACTTATAACGTTTTAGATAGTGGACTTCCTAACGCTATAAAAATATTTAAAAAACTTAGGGAAAAAGGACATAAACCACTTGGGATAAGAATTGACTCTGGTGATTTAAAATATTTGTCTAATGAATGTAAAAAAGAATTAGATAAAAATGGCTTTAATGATATTTCAATAACTGCATCTAACGACCTTGATGAATACACAATTTCTTCACTTAAATCTCAAGGTGCATCAATTAATTCTTGGGGGGTTGGTACAAAGCTAATAACAAGTGCTGATTCACCCTCTTTAGGTGGAGTTTATAAATTATCTGCTACTTTAAAAGGTAATGTATTTGAACCTAAAATAAAACTTTCAGAAAATCCAGAAAAAATTAGTAACCCTGGATTTAAGAAAGTCGTTAGAATTTATGATAAAAATAATAAATCACAAGCAGATTTAATTATGCTTCATAACGAAAATATAGATACAAATAGTCCTTTAACTATTTTTGACCCTATTTATACTTGGAAAACTAAAACATTTAAAGATTATACTATAAAAGAATTACTAAAACCTATATTTAAAAATGGTGAATGTTTGTATAATAAAAAATCGGTGTTAGAAATAAAAGAGTACACAAAAAACGAGCTAAATACTTTTTGGGATGAGTATAAAAGACTTTTAAATCCACAAGTATATAAAGTAGATTTATCTAAAGAACTTTGGGAACTTAAAAACAAAATGATAGACTCAAAAAGATAAAGTTTCGTAAAATTACGAAACTTTTATCTTTGTCCAATTTTTAGGTTTGGTACAGCATTTAAACTCATATCGTGAGTATTTTTATTTATAAACTCATAATATCCACAACATCCAATCATTGCTGCATTGTCCGTACAAAGATTAGGATTTGGATATTTTATGTCTATATTATTTTCTTTTGAAAGCTTAGTAATTTTTTCTCTAAGGTAAGAATTACAAGCAACTCCTCCTGCTAATGTTAATGTATTATACCCTTTTTCTTTTGTCGCTTTTATAGCCTTTGTTGCTAACACTTCAACAACTGCTTCTTGAAAAGATGCACATACATCTTCAACTATAATTTCTTCATTTTTCATTTTTTTTGCATTTAAATAATTTAAAACTGCTGATTTAAGTCCACTAAAACTAAAATCATAGCCTTCATCAATTAATGCTTTTGGAAAATTTATAGCATTTTTATTTCCTTTTTTAGCTAATTTATCAACTATGGGACCTCCTGGATATCCTAAATTCATAGCTCTTGCTATTTTATCAAAAGCTTCTCCTGATGCATCATCTTTTGTTCTTCCAATTATTTCGTAGGTGTTATAATCCTTTACTTCAACTAAATGAGTATGTCCTCCTGATACTACTAAAGTCATAAAAGGTGGTTTTAGGTCCTTGTGTTCAATATAGTTTGCACAAATATGACCTTCTATATGATTAACTCCAACTATTGGCTTATTTAGTGTAAATGCTAATCCTTTTGCATAAGAAAGTCCAACTAAAAGTGCTCCAACAAGTCCTGGACCATAAGTTACTGCAATATGGTCTATTTCTTCTAACTTTATATCTGCTTTAGTTAAAGCTTCACTTAAAACTAAATCTATATTTTCTATATGTTTTCTTGATGCTACTTCTGGAACTACTCCACCAAATTTTTTATGTAATTCAATCTGAGTTGAAACGATATTTGATAAAACCTCTCTACCGTTTTTTAAAACTGCAATAGAAGTTTCATCGCAACTACTTTCAATAGCTAAAGTTATTATGTCTTTCATTTTACACATCCTTCCACATTAAAAGTGCATCTTCTTTATTATCACTATAATATTCTTTTCTAATTCCTGCAAAAGTAAATCCATATTTTTTATAAAGATTTTGAGCAATAGTATTTGAACTTCTAACTTCAAGTGTTATTGATACTACATTTTTTTCTTTACATAAATTTATAATTTCACTTACTAACTTATCTCCGATTTTTTGACTACGATAATCTTTATGAACTGCAACGTTAGTTATATGTCCTTCATCAAGTATTATCCAAACTCCAACATATCCAACTATTTTTTCATCAATTTTAGCAACTAAGTAATTTGCCCTCGAATTTGTGAGCTCCCCCTCAAAGGAACCTCTTGTCCAAGGAATAGAAAAAGAACTATTTTCAACTTCTAAAATTCCATCTATATCTTCTTTAGTCATTTTTTCTATTTTTATCATAAAATCACCCATTTTTCTTTTCGTAATCAAGTTCTGCCTGAGATTTTCTTATATAGTTTAAGTTTGCAGTTTGCGAATTATAAACGTTTATATTTTTTTCGTATTTATTTAAAGCTATACTGCAAAGGCAACTAGCTCTATTTATTAAATGTGATGAATTTGGTATATATAAATTTTTATAATTATTTATTTTATCAATATATTTATAAACAGCTTCACCAACTATTACCCATTCACCATCTAAACTATTAAGTAATTCATCTATTTGAGTAACTTGCACTTTATCAAGTTCTATTAATTCATTATCTTTATACTCATACTTTCCAAAGTATACTTGAGCTCTTTGTGCATCAAGTATAGAACATATTTTCTTCTCACATAAATTCATATTTCCCGCTAAAATCTCAAGAGAATTTACTGTAACTATTGGTAAATTCTTAGCGTGTGCTATTGATTTTACAGTAGCCATAGCTATTCTAAGCCCTGTAAAAGAACCTGGACCTTCACAAACTGCAATCAAATCAATTTCAGCTATATTTATATCACTCACCTTAAACATATTTTCAATCATAACCATTAGCTTTTGTGAGTGAGTTTTTTTAGTATTAACAGTATACTCACAAATAACTTTATTATCTTCAACTACTGCAACCGTAGTTGAAAGTGATGATGTATCTATTCCTAAAATCTTCATTAATTTATTAACTCCTCAACTATTTTTTCATACTTATCTCCAATTGGATTTAAAATCATTTCTCTTGAGTTATCTAAGTATTTTAAATTTATATAAAGGTATTCATCTGGCAAAATATCCTCTATTAAGTTTGCCCATTCAATAATACAAACTCCACCATTTTCTATATACTCATCATATCCAATATCATACATTTCATCACTACTTGATATTCTATAAACATCAAAATGATAAAGTGGATATTTTCCTTCATACTCATTCACTATAGTAAATGTTGGACTAGTTATATAATCATTAACTTCAAGGGATTTTGCAATACTTTGAGTTAATGTAGTTTTTCCTGCTCCCAAATCTCCAACCAAACAAATAACACTATTTTCTGTTAATAATTTTCCTAGTTTATATCCTATCTCTTTAGTTTTATTTTCATCTTCTAAATATATTTTAATCATATTAACTCTCCAAACAAATTTTTATCTATATATTATAACATTTAGGAAATATATTTTATAAAAATAATTTTCAAATTTTTTTCTATTTATTGTATATAAATCTAATAAAAGTCAATAATTAAACTACAAGGGATATTTACTCCCCCTAAATTAAAATATCCCCTTATTCCCCCAATAATATCGAGTTAACATTTGTTATCGGAAAATAAATGTTAAAAGGTGCAAAATTTTGCACCTTTATTTTTTATTCTACACCTTTATAATAATGTGCAGTAGTTATACCAGTTTTATCAAGTCTTTTGTACAAATTATTATATTTATTTGAAACTTTAAAATTGTTTTCTAGTATCTCAATGAATGATTCAATAACTTCTTTTACTTCATATTTGTTTTCTAGGGTAAAGTCTAATCTAAATATATCTATACCAGAGTTTTTTAATTCTTCTAAACTCTCTCCAAGAAGTGTTACATTTGAGTTGTATATTGTACTTCTACAGAATAAATCTTGTGAAACTCTAAATTCTTCTTCATTTAAATTTTTAAGTGCATAAATACTTTCTCTGCATTTAGAAACTCTTTTATCTTTTTTACAATCACGAACTAAAACACCCATAGGGCAATATTCTGTTATCATAACTGGCATAAAACCATATACAACACTTTCAATTTCTAAGTCAGAATACTTTGTAGTTTCTTTGATTTCATCTAAATTAAGCTCTTGAGATATACATACAGTTTTTGCTCCAATACTTTTAAAATAATTTAAGCTTTCTAAGTTAAAAGAGTGTAGAAAATAATCTATATTTAAGTTTTTATACTTAAAATAATCTATTGCTCCCCAATTTGAAACCATCACAGAATTTACATTGCTTTTTATTGCTTTTTGTAAATTATTATACTCGCTAAATCTTATTATTCTAGGCGATGTATAAATTATTTCTTTGTCAAATTTTGTGGCTAAGTTAATAGCTTCTTCTATGGTGTTTGTATCTTCATAGTAAATATTTTTTAAATCGTAATTTAAAACAACTTCTAGTTGTTCTAAGTTCTTTACTTTTACAGAGATTTTATTTTTATACTTTTTATCAACTATTTGTGGAGTATAATTTATTTTTTTAGTTTTAAATTTTCTATTTTTTATCTTAATTCTCTCACTGCTTAACTTTTCAATACACTCTCTTCTTAAATTATTTAGTACACTAACTGGTACACTCACATTTTCATCTAAATCAATTTCTATGTCCTTTATTTCATAAGGAGTATTTCCAAGCTTTTTTATTTGATTTTCTACTTTGTCTATTGTAAGTGATACTTTTAAGGCTTTTTCTACTAAGTTTTCTCCATAAACTACTGAAGTATTATTATTAAAATCAGTAAATTCTAGCCTTGGTTTTTCATTTAATTTTATAGAAACTTTAGCATTTATAAAATTCTTTTTAAACTCTTTATCTTCCATAAAAGTCTTTTGAACTCTATCTAAAAGTTCACTATCTGAAGTTTTGTATACTATTTGATTTTTTCTAGCTTCTCCCACAAAATCAAGCTCAATTATTTCACCTTTATATCCTATAGTATCAATATTTTTACCCTTTATAATTCTTCCAATAGTTCCTCCTCCAAGGTTAATTCCATCTCCCTTTCTTAAGGTATTTTCTAATTTTATTTTAAGTCTTTTTGCTTTTTTATTATAATCAATTACAGTTCCAACGAATAACCCAATATTATTTGGTAGATTTGAATTCATAGTCTCAATTCCAACATCTCCAAGTAAAAGACCTTTGGTAAATTTTCTATTAAATATAGTGTATAAATCATTTATTGTTTCATCTGATACATTTATTTTTTTAGTTTTTAAATAATTATCAATAGTTTTTCTATAGCTTTCAACTACTGTTGCTACATATTCTGGCTTTTTCATTCGCCCTTCTATTTTGAGCGAATAAACTCCAGCCTCAATTACTTTATCTATTTCTTCGATTGCATTTAAATCTTTTTGACTTAATAGATACTCTCCATTAGTATTTATTACTTCTTTAGTTTTATAATTAATTAGACTGTACTTTTGTCTACAAGGTTGTGCACATCTTCCACGATTTCCTGACCTATTCCCAATCATAGAACTCATAAAACATTGTCCAGAATAAGAAACACATAAAGCACCGTGAACGAAAACTTCAATATCAGCTTTTGAATTTTCGCAGATATATTTTATTTCATTAACGTTTACTTCTCTTGCAAGAACGACTCTATCAAATCCCACACTTTCTAAATATCTAACATCTTCTAAAGAATGTGCGACCATTTGAGTACTTGCGTGAAGTTCAAAATCTGGAAGTTCCTTTTTTAAAAGAGTGGCCATTCCAATATCTTGAAGGATTATTGCATCAACATCAATATCATATAAATATTTTGCGTACTCTAAAAAACTTTTAACCTCACTTTGTTTTATTAATGTATTTGCAGTAACAAAAACTTGACATCCTCTTATATGGCAATACTCAACTGCTCTTTTTAATTCTTCTTTGTCAAAATTATTTGCAGATGCTCTTGCGCTAAATTCTTTTCCACCAAGATAAACTGCATCAGCTCCATTTTGAACAGCAGCCTTTAAGGCTTCAAATGACCCTACGGGTGCTAATAATTCTATTTTTTTCATCATTTTTCCTTTCTATCATTTCAAATTTTTTAATTTCTATTTTAAATATAACTTTTCATTGAAAATATATTAATATATGTTATACTATTTTCTACCATTATAAATTTGAAATTATTTAATTATTATTTTCTTATATTTTGGTAAAATAATAAAGTTAAAATTTCAAAAAATATTAAGTAAGAGGTGTCTTATGAAGAATATATTTAAAATCTATAAGTCAGATTTAAAAGATATTTTCCGTAACAAAGTATTATTAATAATAATACTAGGTCTTGCTTTTTTACCATCTTTATATGCTTGGTTTAATATTAAAGCATCTTGGGATCCTTATGGTAACACTAAAAATTTATCAGTTGCAGTTGTTAATAAAGACAAAAGTGTTACAATAAATGATAAAACTATTAATGTTGGTAAAGAAGTTATCGAAAAACTAAAATCTAATGATAAGTTGGGTTGGAAGTTTGTTGATGAAAAAGAAGCTATAAAAGGAGTTAAAACTGGAAAATACTATGCATCAATAGAAATTCCAGAAAATTTCTCAAAGAATATATCTTCAGTAACTTCTAATGATATAAAAAAAGGAGAAATTATATATACAGTTAATGAAAAATTAAATGCTATTGCACCAAAGATAACTGACAAAGGTGCTACAAATGTTCAAACTGAACTTAATCAGATAATAGTAAAAACTGTTAGTGAAGTTATATTTGAAATTTCAAATGATGTTGGTATGGAAATAGAAAATCAACTTCCTAAATTAAATAATTTAGAAAATGAACTTGTTAGTGTTCAACAAAAATTTAAAGATGTTGAAAAAACTATTTCACTTGCATCAGATTCTACATATAAAATAGATGATGTTATATCAGATTTTAAAAAGCAAATTCCCACTATAAAAACTACTATAACTGATGCTAAAAACTTAACTTCTGATATGAAGACTTTCTTAAATGATAGCAAGAAAAATATAGAAAGTGTAATACCTGTTGTTAAAAATGACTTACAAGTGTTACTTGATGTTTCAACTAATACTTCTAGTAATGTCAAATCTTTACTTGATGCTATAAATCAAGGTGCAACTATAGCACCTGAATATATAAATAATATTTATGTTAAACTTGATACTTTATCTAAAAATAACGAAACTATAATTGAGTTTTTAAAAGGATTAAGTCAATTTGATACAGAAGGTAAACTTCAAGAACCTATAAAACAACTTGAAGTTATGAGAAATGATATAAACTCTGCGATTAATCTACTTAATACTCTAAAAGAACAACTTAGTAATCCTCAGAGTCAACAAGCTCAAGATTTAAACAAATTAATTCAAGATTTAAATAAATTATCTCAAGTAAGTAATGAAATTAAAACTATGACATCAGGACTTTTAAATAGTTTTGATTCAAAAATATCAGTACCTTTAAATAATATGTTTGAGCAAAGTTTTAAAATAGCTAATAATATAGAAAGTGTACTAAATCAAACTGAAAGCAAACTTCCTGAAATTGAAAATATTTTAAATACTGGTACTACTTTTTCGTCTAGTGCAAAAGACACTATAAAATTTATAAATGAAAAATTACCAGTAGCAAAAAATATAGTTGATGAATTAGTTAATGCAGTTGATAAAATAAATAATGGTGAAGATATAAAAGAGCTAATATCTACACTTAAAAATGATGTCAGTATGCATTCAAACTTCTTAGAACAACCGGTAGAATTAGTAACTAAAAGATTATACGAACTTCCAAACTATGGAACAGGTATGACTCCATTTTATACAGTTTTAGCATTATGGGTTGGTATTTTACTTTTAATGTCAATTCTTTCAACTGATTCTAAAGGTGATTATACTTCTTTAGAAGTTTATTTTGGTAGAGGTCTTACAATATTAACTATAGCTATTTTACAATCACTTATTGTAAGTAGTGGAGATATATTTATTCTTAAAGTTTCAGTTAAAAACCCTGCTTTATTTATTGCTCTATCAGTATTTATAAGTATTGTATTTGTATCAATAATATATTCTTTAGTTTCAGTATTTGCAAGTTTTGGTAAGGCAATAGCCATAATATTAATGGTTATTCAAGTTTCAGCTTCTGGAGGAACATTCCCAATAGAAGTTACACCAGAGTTTTTCCAAAATGTAAATCCATTTTTACCATTTACTTATGGAATATCAATTCTTAGAGAGGCTATAAGTGGTATATACGAACCAAACTTAATAAAAGGAATTTCATTATTATCAGTATTTTTAGTTGTATCGATTTTATTTGCAGTAATTCTTAAAAAACCTATAAATAAATCATCAGAATCTATAAAAACTAAACTTAGAGAAACTGATTTAATGGAATAATAAAAACCTACTCAAAAGAGTAGGCTTTTATTTTGACTTTAATTCCTTTAATTCATTTTCAATTTCTGCTTTTTCAAGTTGGATTTTATAATTATCGTTTTGAAATTTTGATGCTAATTGTTCTGCAAGTTTTGCTTTTTTCTCGCTTTCATCTGCAATTTTTTTGTATTCTTCAATTTTTTCTTCGCTTACTTTTACAAATTCACTAGATGAATTAATTTTTTCATTAAGAGATTCAACTTCTTTTTTATATTTTTCAATTTCTTCTTCTAATAATTTTATTTTTTCATCTTTTTCATTTACAGAGTTTTTTAAATTATCATAGTTCATCTGAATTTTTCTTAACTCAAATTTAACCTCAGATCCACTTTCTTCAACTTTTTTTAAAAGTTCTTCTTTTTCTTTTAATAATTCTTCTTTTTCCTTTACAAGTTCTTCATTTTCATATCCGCATTCAAAAAGTTTATCAGCAATATTAAGAGAAGTTAAAATACCAGCTTGTGCTGTACTTAACTTTGGATTTTTTTCAATTAATTCCATCATTTCTTGATCTATATACTTTGCAACACTAAGCATCTGAGATTCAGATTTTTCACTCACCATCTGATAATCATATCCATTTATAGTAACTTTAACTTTATTCATAATTTTACCACCTTTCATCAGAAGGTTATTAATTACTTCTTAAGTTAGCGTCTAACTTTTCACTTAGTTCTTTTAGTATTTTATCGTGAACTCTTGAAACTTCCTCATCAGTTAAAGTCTTTTTCTTATCTCTATAAGTTATAGAGTAAGCTATTGATTTATAACCTTCTTCTATTTGACTTCCTTTATACACATCAAATAGTTCATAACTTTCAACTATACCTTCTCCATTTTCCTTTATTATATCTTCTATTTGCTTTACAAATACACTATCTTTAACTAAAAGTGCTATATCTCTTGAAGTTGAAGGATATTTTGAAAGTGGAGTATAAACTTTAACTTTATTTATGTTTTCAAAAACTAAATCTATATTAATTTCTGCAATATAAATTCTTTGGTTTAAATCATAGTTTTCTAAAACGTCTGGGTGAAGCTCTCCAAAAGTCCCTATTTCTATATTATTTAAAACTATTTTAGCACATCTTCCTGGATGGAAAGTAGGATTTTTTGTTTCTGGCTCTATTTCAAAATCATTAAAACAAACATTTTCTAAAACTGTTTCAACTGCACCTTTTAAATCGAAAAAGTCTACTTCTTTTCCATACATTCCTATAACATATTTTTTAACTTCAACTGGAAGTCCTTCTTTTGGTGTAAATGTATTTCCACATTCAAAAAGATAAGCTTCTGTTACTTTATGAGAAATATTAGTTTGTAATACATCAATCATATTAGGTATTAGAGTTGTTCTCATAACTGAAGTTTCTTCACCTAATGGATTCATTATTTTAACAAATTCTCTTTTTGAGTCTTCTTTATCTAAATTTATTTTGTCAACTCCTTTTGGGCTAACAAATGAATACGTAAGTATTTCGTTAAGACCACAAGAATTAGATGCTTTTTTTAGATTATCCACAAATTTTTGCTTTTCAGTTTTAATTCCAGCAGTAGTATTTCCTTCAAGTTCTTTTGCTGGTATGTTTTCATATCCATAAATTCTTGCTATTTCTTCTAAAATGTCAGCATCTTCAACTATATCAAGTCTAAAACTTGGAACTATAAGCTCTAATTTTTCTGATGATATTAAATTAGTTTTAAATTCAAGTCTTTCTAATATATCTATAAACTCACTCATAGGAATATCAACCCCTAAAAGTTTATTTATTCTAACTGGATTTACAGTTATCTTTTGTGCTTCTTCTTTGTGTGGATAATAATCAAGCATTCCATCTAAAACTATTCCACATTTTAATTCTTCAATTAATTGACAAGCTCTTTTTACTGCTGTTTCTGCTAAATTTATATCTATACCTTTTTCAAATCTTGATGATGCTTCTGTTCTAAGTCCTAATTTTTTAGAAGTTAATCTTATGTTCTCTTTTGAAAAACTAGCTCCTTCTAAAAATACTGATGTTGTAGTATTTTTTATTTCTGAGTTTTCTCCACCCATTATTCCTGCTAAATCTAAAGTTTTATCTTTATTTCCAATAACTAGCATATCTTTATCTAAAGTTCTTTCAACCCCATCTAAAGTAGTGAATTTTTCTCCTTCATCTGCTAGTCTAACTATCATTTTATTATATTTTATATCATCTAAATCAAATGCGTGAAGTGGTTGTCCAAGCTCTATCATAACATAATTTGTTATATCAACTATATTATTTATAGGTCTCATTCCAGCTTCTATAAGTCTTCTTTGCATCCAGTATGGAGATGGTGCTATTTTTACATCTTTTATAACTTTTCCACAGTATCTTTTACATAAATCAGTTTGTATATCTATTTCAAATTCCATTTTTTCATCAGAACATTTAATAGATATTTCTGGGAACTTTAATTTTTTGTTTAATGTTACTGCACTCTCTCTTGCAAGTCCAATTATTGATCTACAATCTGGTCTATTTGAAGTTATTTCAAATTCTATTAACGCATCATTTATTCCTAAAACTTCACGAACATCTTGTCCAAGTGTAAATTCTTCTTGATGGTCTAGTATGTATATTCCATCTTTTTTATAATCTTCAACGTATTGAGAAGGTATTGTAAGTTCTTCTGCACCACAAAACATTCCTTCTGATAATACTCCTCTTAATTTACCTTTTTTTATCTTAAAGTTTCCTGGTAAAACTGCCCCAATTCTTGCAACGGGAACATAATCTCCTACTTTTATATTAGTTGCATTAGTAACTATTTGTAAGGTTTCATTATTTGCAACTTCAACCTTAGTTACTCTTAATTTATCTGCATCTGGGTGTGGATTTATCTCAAGTATTTTACAAACCTCAACTCCAGTAGTTTCAGTTCCAAAAAACTCCACTTTTTCAACTTTTGAACCAGTCATAGTCATCATATCAGCAAACTCTTGAGTATCTACATCTATATCAACATAATCTCTTAACCATTTTAAAGGTACTAACATATATTTTCCTCCTTAATTATTAAAATTGTTCTAAAAATCTCATATTATTTTCAAATAAAAGTCTTATATCATCTATTTCATATTTTAGCATAGTTATTCTATCAACACCCATACCAAAAGCAAATCCACTGTAAACATTAGGGTCTATTCCACAATTTCTTAAAACATTTGGATGAACCATACCAGCCCCTAGTATTTCAATCCAACCTTCTCCCTTACACATACTACATCCTTTACCTTCACATTTAAAGCAAGTAACATCAACTTCTGCACTTGGTTCTGTAAATGGGAAATTATGTGGTCTAAATTTAGTTTTTGTATTTTCTCCAAAAAGCTTTTTAACAAAAGTATTTAAAGTCCCTTTTAATTGAGCCATTGTTATATCTTTTCCAACAACTAGCCCCTCTATCTGGTGAAACATTGGAGAGTGAGTTGCATCTGGTGCATCAAATCTAAAGCATCTTCCTGGAGATATTATTTTTATTGGTAATTCATTATTTTTCATAGTTCTTATTTGAACTGGAGATGTTTGAGTTCTAAGAAGTAATTCGCTATTTACATAAAAAGTATCACTCATATCTCTTGAAGGATGGTCTTTTGGTGCATTAAGAGCATCAAAATTATTTTCAACAGTTTCTACTTCTGGTCCTTCTGCTATTGAAAATCCCATACCTATAAATATTTCACTTACTTCATCTATTATTTGTGATATTGGATGAAGTTTACCAACTCTTATTTTTTTAGAAGGCATAGTAACATCAATTACTTCTTCTTTTAATTTTTTATTTTTTTCAATAGTTTTAAGTTCATCTTTTTTAGAAGAAATTGCTTCTTCCAAAGCTTCTCTAACTTCGTTTGCTACTTTTCCAATTACTGGTCTTTCTTCTTTTGATAATTTACCCATTTCTTTTAATATAGAAGTTATCTCACCCTTTTTACCAAGATAATTTATTCTTAAGTTTTCAACTTCTTCAATACTTGAAACTTCTCTTATATCATTTAATGCAGTTTCTTTTAAAGTAAGTAATTTTTCTTGCATTTTTTAATTTTCCTTTCTATTTTTATATTAAAAAAGCCCTTCAATCCCAAATCTAGGGACGAAAGACTGTATTCGCGGTACCACCCTAGTAGCAAAAATTCTGCCACCTCAATTAACTTAACGCGTTTAACGTCAAAGCCTACTATAATTTCAGCATTGAAACTCCAGAGTGAACTTCTTTTAAATTCTTATAAAATACTCTCAGCAATGTATTCTTCTCTGTGATAAGTTAATTTAAAATACTTTTCTCTTTCATAGTTTTTATTTTTATTATATCATATATTACTTCTTTTAAATAGATTTAAATCAAGTGTTTTTTTATTTCATACATAAGTATTGCACTACTTATTCCTGCATTTAAAGATTCTGCTTTTCCGTAAATTGGAATTTTTACTAAAGTATCAGAATTTGATATTATATTTTCACTAATTCCATTTGCCTCATTTCCAATGACTAATGCAGTTTTATGTTTATACTTTATATCGTTATAAAAATTATTAGTATTTAAATAACTTGAAACTATATTAAAATTATTTTCTCTTAGAGTATTTATAGCTTCTTCCTCAGTTAAATAAACTAAATTCATATCAAAAATTGAACCCATAGTCGAACGAATTACTTTTGGGTTATAAATATCAACACAACCTTTAATAAGTATAATTCTATCTACTCCACACGCATCAGCAGTCCTTATTATTGTTCCCATATTGCCAGGGTCTTGAATTCTATCTAATACTAATATGAAGTTATCATCTGTACTTATAGTATTGTTTTTATCTATAAAATCTACTACAGCAATAATACCTTGAGTATTTTTTGTATCAGTAAAATCTTCAAATATTTTATTAGTAGTTTTATAAACTTTTATATTTAAGTTATTAAGCTTTGCTATAAAATTTCTATGTTCTTCTTTGTTTTCAAAGTCTTCATTTACAAAAACATAATTTATTTTAACCCTACATTCAATTGCTAAAGTTAAAATTCTATATCCCTCTATTATAAATTTTTTTTCTTTATTTCTATTTTTAGACTTTAGAAGTGACTTTGTATATTTTATTTTTTCATTTTCTTTTGAATTTATAAACATAAATTACTGCTACTCAAAATAGGTTCAATTATACCAATATTGAGAAAATTCCTTTTTCATTGAACCTCGCCTTGCCTAAGCTACTACGATTTTATATGGTTCTCCAAAGGCGTAAATTCCGAAGTTAGCCCTCCGTACATATATAAGTGCTTTTTTTAGCAACGTAACTTTAGTTCGTTGGCTATATTAATAACACGAAGTTATGATTTTTTTAGTTAAGCTATCTTATATTTTTTCGCATTTTTTAGATTTATACTTGCGTTTAAATCTCTATCTATACTTAAACCACAACTACATTTATAAATTCTATCCGATAGTTTTAAATCTTTTTTTATATTTCCACAATTACTACAAGTTTTACTTGATGGATAAAATCTATCAACCACCCTAAGCTCTATGTTATTTTGTTTGCATTTAGCAGTTAATTTAGCTCTAAATTCAAAAAACTTTTGACTTACTATGGCTTTTGATAAATGCTTATTCTTCATCATTCCTTTAATATTTAAATCTTCTATTACTATATAAGATGGCTTAGTTTTCACTATCTTATTTATAGTTTTATTAATATAATCTGTTCTTATATTTACTAATCTTTGATGAAGTTTTTGTACTTTGACTACTTGCTTTTGGATATTTTGACGAGTAGCTTCTCCTTTCTTTATATTTTTATTGCTTATTTTTAAACTCTCATATTTTCTCGAAAGTTTTCTTTGTTCTCTTTTTAATTTCTTTTCTACTTTTTTTACAGTAGATGTTTTGTTTATGTTTTTAAATTTTTTCCCATTTGAACATATTGCAAATTCTTTTATTCCTAAATCGATACCTATACCTTCATTTGTTAGTTTAGGTATTTCTTTACTATCTTCTTCAACTAATATTGATATATAGTACCTATTAGCTTTTTGACTTATCGTTGCACTTTTTACTATTGAATTGATTGGAATATATCCAAACTCTTTAAATCTTACCCAACCAATAGTAGGTATTTTTACTCTATGCCTTTTAATAGTTAAGTCAGTTTTGTTGTTCTTTGGAAAATATGCTTTAACATTTTGATTTTTCTTTTTCTTAAATTTAGGAAATTTTGCTTTCTCTTTAAAAAAGTTTTTAAATGCTTTTTCTGCAT
Organism: uncultured Peptostreptococcaceae bacterium; assembly: GCA_944383455.1. Lineage (GTDB taxonomy): Bacteria > Bacillota > Clostridia > Peptostreptococcales > Peptostreptococcaceae > JAGHEK01. The sequence continues at coordinate 50,431 of CALWPP010000005.1, read as the reverse complement.
TCATAATAGCTTGTTTTGTAGCTTTTGAAGACACCCCCTTAATCCACTCTTTATCTTGATTATTTGGAATATATTCATTATTTAACCATACAGAAAAATCAAATCCTGTTACAAAAGTACCTTCTTTCTCATAAACTTCTTTATTATGTGCTATATAGAAATTGTATATAAATCTACTAACACCAATAGTTTGATTTATTTTTATTTTTTGTTCATTAGTAGGATTAATTTCTATCTTGTATGCTCTTTTCAACTTCTTTATCCTCTCTAATCTTTTTCTTATATTTTCTAAGCCCATATATACGACAACTAAATATATGAAGTATTGATATTATGTCTTGTACTAACTCTTCTTGGAGTGAAAGACTTTCATTGTTAACTACTATAATTTTAATATTAAACTTCTCTAAAAATCTTTCAAACCAATCCTATTCATTATGCATAGTTATTTGACTTATACTACTACTTGGACCCAGTATTACTAGTATAGTTCCAGATTCTAAGCTTTTATTTGGAGAAGGAGTGACATCTATATCTTTACCAATTTTTATAGCTAAAACACTTATTTCATATTTTGCTCTTAAATCAAGCTCTATTAAACTTTTTCCAACCCAAGAGTCTGGAGTTACAATTTCAACTATTGAATATTTTGGGTCAAGTTCTATATGATCAAGTATATTATCAGAAACCAAATTATGAGCTACCCTAACTCCCATATCTCTTTCAGGAAAAACGACTCTATCTGCTCCAATTTTGTATAAAACTTTTCCCTGAAGTTCATCTTTTGCTTTACAAACTATTTGGTTAACTCCCATTTCTTTTGCAAGAAGTGTGGCCATTATAGAGGATCTTATATCTCCACCAATTGCAATTATTGCTACATCAAAATTTCCAAGTCCAATAGATCTTAAAACTTGCTCATCAGAAACATCTCCTATAACTGCGTGAGTTACTTTATCTGATATATTTTGTATTACTTCTTCATTTTTATCTATTGCCATTACCTGATGACCTAAAAGGTGCATAGTTGTAGCTACTGAAGTTCCAAATCTTCCACACCCTATAACTATATACTGTTTCATATAATTTCCTTTCTATCCAACTATTATTCTTCCTTCTGGATATCTTATAAGCGATTTTTTCTTTACTCTTGACATAAGTGCCATAAATATAGTTAAAGAACCAACCCTTCCCATAAACATAAATAATATTATAAATATTTTTCCAGGTATACTAAGAGTCGGACTTCCACCTATACTAAGACCAACAGTTGCAAACGCAGATACTACCTCAAATCCAGATTCTAAAAGGGTAAATTGAGGCTCTGTTATTGATATTATAAAAGTTCCTAAAACAACAACACAAACTCCTATCATAAATATACCTAAAGATTTTCTAATAACTCCACTTGCAAGTCTTTTATTGTATATCTCAACATCTTCTTTTTCAAGTATTAATGCTCTAACAGAAAGTATTAAAGTTGCTATTGTTGTAGTTTTTATACCTCCTCCAGTTGATGCAGGTGATGCTCCTACAAACATTAACATTATCATTAAAAATAAAGTACTTTCTCTCATAAGAGTTAAATCTATACTATTAAAACCTGCTGTTCTTGTTGTTATTGACTGAAAAATAGAACCTAAAAAAGTTCCTTTAGTATTAAGTACTCCAAGAGTATTTGGATTACTATATTCTAAAAATAATATAAATACCATACCAATAAATATTAAACTAATATTACTTATAATAACTACCTTAGAATGTATATTTAGTTTTGAAAATTTCCTATACTTTATTACATCTAAAATAACAGGAAAACCAAGCCCTCCTAATATTATTAGAATTGATATAGTAGATATAAATATAATATTTTCTGAGTAATAAGTTATTGATGAAAACTCTCCACTTATAGTTCCCATTAAGTCAAATCCTGCATTACAAAATGCAGATATTGAGTGAAATATACTATACCATATTCCCTTTAACATTCCAAATTGTGGTATAAATATAGTTGATAAAAGTAAAGCTCCAATACCTTCTATCGTAAATGTTGTTATAAGTATGTATCTAGTTAATTTTACAAGACCAGATAAGTCACCTTGATTAAAAGACTCTTGAATTAAAAGCCTTTCTTTTAGATTTATTCTTTTTCTTATTATAATTGCAAACATAGTGGTTATAGCCATAAATCCAAGTCCACCAATTTGAATTAGAGTTATTATTATAAATTGTCCAAATGAGTTCCAATACGTTGCAGTATCAACAACTACAAGTCCTGTAACACATACTGCAGATGTTGCAGTAAAAAGTGCATTTAAAAAACCTATACTTTCACCACTTCTTGATGATATCGGTAAATTAAGTAAAAAGGCACCTATAAATATTATTGAGGCAAATCCAAGTACCATAATTTGTCCAGAATTTAATTTATGAAATACTTTAGAAAAATTACTCAAAATATTTTTCAAGTCGTAATCCTGCTACTCAAAATATGGTCAAATATATCCATATTGAGATTATTCCTTCTTCAATGAACCTCGCCTTGCCTAAGCTACTACGATTTGGTTCTCCAAAGGCTTAAATTCCGAAGTTAGCCCTCCGTACATATATAAGTGCTTTTTTAGTTAAGCTATCTTATATTTTTTAGCATTTTTTAGATTAATACTCGCATTTAAATCTCTATCTATAGTAAGTCCACATCTACATTTATAAATTCTATCCGATAGCTTTAAATCTTTTTTAATCTCACCACAACTACTACAAGTCTTACTTGATGGATAAAATCTATCAACTACTCTAATTTCTATATTATTTTGTTTACATTTAGTAGTTAATTTAGCTCTAAATTCAAAAAACTTTTGATTTGAAATGGCTTTTGATAAATGCTTATTCTTCATCATTCCTTTAACATTTAAATCTTCTATAACTATATAAGATGGTTTGGTTTTCACTATCTCATTTACAGTTTTATTAATATAATCATTTCTTATATTCACTAATCTTTGATGAAGTTTTTGTACTTTGATTACTTGTTTTTGGATATTTTGACGAGTAGCTTCTCCTTCCTTTATATTTTTATTTCTTATCTTTAAACTCTCATATTTCCTTGAAAGTGTTCTTTGTTCTCTTTTTAATTTCTTTTCTACTTTTTTAACAGTAGAGGTTTTGTTTATATTTTTAAATTTTTTACCATTTGAACATACAGCAAATTCTTTTAATCCCAAATCAATTCCTATTCCTTCATTTGTAGGTATAGGCACTTTTTTATATTCTTCCTCAACTAATATTGATATATAATATCTATTGGCTTTTTGACTTACTGTTGCACTTTTTACTATTGAATTTGTAGGTATATATCCATATTCTTTAAATCTTACCCAACCAATAGTAGGTATTTTAATTCTATGCCTTTCAATAGTTAAGTCTGTTTTATTATTTTTAGGGAAATATGCTTTAATATTTTGATTTTTCTTTTTCTTAAATTTAGGAAATTTAGATTTCCCTTTAAAGAAGTTTTTAAATGCTTTTTCTGCATTCATAATAGCTTTCTTAGTAGCTTTTGACGATACATTTTTAATCCATTTCATTTCTTGATTATTAGGTATATATTCGTTATTTAACCATTTTGAAAAATCCATACCACTTACAAATTTACCTTCTTTTTCATAAACTTCTTTATTATGTGATATATAGAAATTATATATAAATCTACTAACACCAATAGTTTGATGTATTTTAGTCTTTTGTTCATTAGTAGGATTAATCTCTATCTTATAGGCTCTTTTCAACTTCTTTATCCTTTCTAATTTTTTTCTTGTATTTTCTTAAACCATATATACGACTACTAAATATATGAAGTATTGAAATTATATCTTGAACTAATTCTTCTTGTTGTAAAAGACTTTCATTATTAAACCCACTTCCATAATCCTCAATGACTTCATCTATTATTATGCCTTTAGCATTTGCATATTGTCTAAGAAAGTCTACTTGATTTTTTAAATCATCTTTTTGATTAGAAGTTGAAACCCTAGTGTAAATAACAATTTTTCTATCATCATCTTTTTTATGAATACCTTTATATTCAAGATATTGTTCATAAGTGTAGTACCTCCTATTAGTAGGAGTTCTGAATACTTTTAATTTATCATCATTATCCCAACGTTGTAAAGTTATAACAGATACGTTCAATAGTTCTGCAAATTCTTTTAGTTTATAATGTTTACTCAATGTAATCACAACCTTTCTATGATTGCATTATATTGTACTTGATTATATTTGCATATATTTTTATTAACTAAATAATCCTCCTCCTTTTAAAAGCATCAAATATTATCTATTATATTCCAAAACTTATTATATATCAACATTTAGGATATAATTCAAAAAAGCACAGACATAAATATCTGTGCTTTAACATTAAGCTAAATTTGACTTTGCAAGTTCAACTAACTTAGCAAAACCTTTTTCATCATGTATAGCCATTTCAGCTAACATTTTTCTATTTACTTCAACACCAGCTAACTTAAGTCCATTCATAAATCTTGAATAAGATAATCCATGAGCTCTAGTTCCAGCGTTTATTCTTTGTATCCAAAGTTTTCTATAATCTCTTTTCTTTAATTTTCTTCCTATATAAGCATTCTTTAATGCCTTCATCACAAACGTATTTGCTGGTCTAAATAACTTGCTTCTTGAACCTCTGTATCCTTTTGCAAGTTTTAATATTTTCTTATGCTTCTTACGAGCATTCATAGCTTTTTTAATTCTTGCCATTTTTTTGCCTCCTTTGTTTTTTTATATCCGTATTTTAGTATGGTAATAATTGAGCTATTCTCTTTGCATCTCCTGCAGTAACTATTCCAGATTTTCTAAGTTGCATTTTAGTCTTAGCATCTTTCTTAGTTAATATATGTCTTCTGAAAGCTTTAGCTCTCTTTAACTTTCCAGTTCCAGTTTTTCTAAATCTCTTACTAGCACCTTTATGTGTTTTCATTTTAGGCATAGTATAGTTCCTCCTCTCAATTTATAACTATTTTTTTGGATCTATCATTACAACCATATTATTACCCTCAAAAGCTGGGGCTTTAGTTGGTTCTCCAAACTCTTTTACTATATCTATAAATTTAAGCATAACTTCTTTACCAATATCTTTGTGTCCAAGTTCTCTACCTCTGAATCTAAGCTCTACTTTAACTTTGTCTCCTTTTTTAAGAAACTTCATAGCTTGATTAGCCTTAGTATTTAAATCATTATCTTCTATACCTGGTCTTAATCTAACCTCTTTTACATTTATTACTTTTTGCTTTTTCTTAGATTCTTTTTCTTTTCTAGCTTGTTCATATTTATACTTACCATAATCCATTATTTTACATACTGGTGGCTTAGCATTAGGTGAAATCATAACTAAGTCTAAATCTCTACTATTTGCTATTGATTGAGCTTCTTTTGCAGACATTATACCTAGCTGTTCTCCAGAGTCAGAGATAATTCTAAGTTCCTTATCTCTTATTTGTTCATTTATTGCTACCTCTTTACTTATGGTGGTACACCTCCAAAAAATTTTACAAATAAAAAAACGAATGAATAATCATCCGCATATAAGTTTACAAAAACATAGCCTTTTGAAGGCTTTAACTTATATTTACACTTACAACATACTTATCGTAAGGTGAGAAGCGGACTTCTTCTTATTTTGGTACTTATAAAGTATATCAGAAAAAAAAAAACATTTCAAGTATTTTTATTATTTAATTTTATATATATAAACTACTATTTTTCTAATATATGGACATAATAGATATATGTGTTAAAAATTATTTAAAATCAAATTTTAAAAATTTTATAATAAAATTTCTATTTATGGAAAATATAGATTATAATAAATAATTGTATTTTGAGGTGTGATTATGAAAATGCTTAACAATTTATTTAAAAAACTTAATAAACCTGTTCCAGTTTTTGCACAAACAAAAATGGAAAAAGAAACACCTGACGATTCTTCATATACAAAACCTAAAACAACGTTTGATGATGTTGCTGGACTTGATGAGGTTAAGGAAGAACTTTTTGAAATAGTTGATTTTATGAAAAATCCAGAAAAATACAAAAAAATGGGTGCAAAAATACCAAAAGGTGTGTTATTTTATGGTCCTCCAGGTACTGGTAAAACACTTTTAGCTTCAGCTGTTGCAGGTGAGACTAATTCATCATTTTTTAATGTTACAGGTTCTGAATTTGTTGAAAAATATGTTGGAGTTGGTGCAAAAAGAGTTAGAACTTTATTTGAAAAAGCAAGAAAAGAAGCTCCAAGTATAATATTTATTGATGAAATAGACGCACTAGGTGCAAAAAGACATTCTGAAAGTAACAACGAAAAAGACCAAACTCTAAACCAACTTTTAGTTGAAATGGACGGATTTACAAAAGATTCTAATGTTATAGTAATTGGAGCAACTAATAGGCTTGATTTACTTGATGAAGCACTATTAAGACCTGGAAGATTTGATAGACATATACATATTGGTTCTCCAAATTATCATACAAGATTTGAAATACTTAAAGTACATACGAAAAATAAGCCTCTTGATAAAAGGGTAAGCATAGAGCTTTTAGCTAAAAAAACACATGGTTTTAATGGAGCTCATCTTGCAAATATAGCAAATGAAGCAGCAATATTTGCAGTTAGAGAAAATAGTAAGTTAATTACTGAAAGTCATTTTGATAAAGCTTTAGAAAGAGTTATAGCAGGACTTGAGTCTAAAAACTCTAAGTTAATAGAAAAAGAGAAAAAAATAGTATCTTACCATGAAGCAGGTCATGCACTCGTTAGTGATTTAGTTGGTATATCTCCAATTCAAAAAATATCTATAATACCTAGAGGTCAGGCTCTTGGATATGTTCTTCAACTTCCTGATGAAGATAGATATATCTATACAAAAGATGAACTTATTGGAAAAATGAAAATACTTCTTGCAGGTAAAGCTTCTGAGGAACTTATTTTTAACCAAAAATCAACTGGAGCAAAAGATGATTTAAGAAAAGTTACAGATATTGCAAATCAAATGGTTTGTGAGTATGGAATGAGTGATTTGGGATTTATGACTTTAGATAATAATACTAAATCATTTTTATCTGAAAAAATTCAAAAAGAAGCTAATAGTATCGTAGAAAAATGTTATGAGGAAACTTTAGAACTTCTTCAAAATAATATAAACGAATTACATATAATATCTAATCATTTATTTGAAAATGAAACCATGACACATGATGAGTTAAAATCTCTTATAAGAAAAGAAATTTGTTAATAAAAAGGGTTATCTCAAAGAGGATAGCCCTTTGTGTTATTTAAAAATTAATAATTTAAAAAATTTTGATATACGAAGTAATTTTTTTCAATTATAATAATATTATAAAAATAAAATATTGAATTTAAAATTATGTATATTTTAATGGGAGGTGTTTTTTTGAATAATTACCTTAGAGAGCCAATAAACGGATTTACTCATTTAGCTGGGGCTATTCTTTCATTTATTGGGCTTTTAGCTTTAGTTATTAAAACTGCTATAAGTAATCCTTCATTTTTATCTTTAACTGCTGTTATAATATTTGGTATAAGTATGATTTTACTTTATGCTTCTTCTGCAACTTATCACTTAGTTGTTTCAACAGATAAAGTTATATCATTTTTAAGAAGACTTGATCATGCTATGATATTTTTGCTTATAGCAGGTTCATATACTCCTTTTTGTTTAATAGCACTAGAAAAAACTACTGGTTTACCAATGTTTTTTATTATAGCTATTATTGCAGTTATTGGAATTTGCTTTAAACTTATTTGGTTTAACTGCCCAAGATGGCTTTCAACTTTAATTTACGTTGGAATGGGTTGGATGTCTATATTTTTAATAGAACCGCTAAAAACTGCACTTTCACCAGAAGGTCTTACTCTTTTAGTAGTTGGTGGTGTATTTTATACTATTGGTGCATTAATTTATGCTATCAAACCAAAATTTTTACAATCGAAACATTTAGGATATCATGAGATATTCCATATATTTATAATGCTTGGAACTTATACACACTTTTTATGTGTTTTTAAATATGTAATATAAAAAGCCTAGAAATTTTCTAGGCTTTCATTATTCTCATAGAATTTAATACTGCTAAAATACTTACGCCAACATCTGCAAATATAGCTTCCCACATAGATGCCACTCCTCCTGCACCTAAAATCATAACAATAGCTTTTATAGAAAGTGCAAATATTATATTTTGCCAAACTATCTTATAAGTTTTTTCTGATATTTCTATTCCTTTTTTGATTTTACTTATATCATCATTCATTATAACTATATCTGACGCCTCTATAGCACAATCAGAGCCAATACCACCCATAGAAATACCAATATCAGCTCTTTTAAGTACAGGAGCATCATTTATTCCATCTCCTACAAAAGCTACCTTTTTGTTATCTTTTATAATTTCTTCTAATCTATTTACCTTGTCAATAGGAAGTAAATTAGCATAGTATTTATCTATTTTAAGTTTTTTAGAAACATTTTTTGCTACTCCTTCATTATCACCAGTTAGCATAATAGTATCTATATTCATATTTTTAATACTTTTTAGTGCTTCTTCGCTTTCATCCTTTATTTTATCAGATATTACTATATAGCCTTTGTAAACTTGATTAACAGCAACATATACTATAGTCCCAAATTCATTTGGTTTAGTAAATAGTATGTTTTCTTTTTTTAGTAATTTTTCATTTCCTACTAATATATTATTGTTGTCATAATTAACCTTCACACCATAAGAATCTATTTCTTCGTAAGATATAATTTTTTCTATATCAACTTCTTTATCATATGCCTTTAGTATAGATTTAGCTATTGGGTGATTTGAGTTTACTTCAGCAAATGCACAATATTCTAGTAACTTATCATCTGTTATATTTATTCCTTTTATTTTTGAAACATCAAAAACTCCTTCTGTTAAAGTTCCTGTTTTGTCAAATATAACTGTATCAATATTTCTTAAATACTCTAAATAGTTACTTCCCTTTATTAAAATACCATTTTTTGATGCTACTCCTATTCCACTAAAGTAAGTAAGTGGAATTGATAAAACTAATGCACAAGGACAAGAAACTACTAAAAACACAAGTCCATTATAAAATGATTCTGATAAACTTTTATCTGTTAAAATAGGTGTTATGAAAGTTATTAAAATAGAAAGTAAAACCACTATTGGTGTATAGTATCTTGCAAATTTTGTTATGAAGTTTTCAGTTTTTGATTTTTTTGAACTAGCATTCTCAACTAAATCAAGTATTTTTGAAATTGTTGAATCCTCAAATTCTTTTGAAACTTTAATAGTTAAAGTTGAATTTTTATTTATAAACCCTGATAAAACCTCATCTCCTATAGATACACCTCTAAAAACTGACTCTCCTGTTAAGCAAGAAGTATCTACCATAGAGCTACCATCTATAACAACTCCGTCAAGCGGAACTTTTTCACCATTTTTTACTATTATAGTATCTCCAATTTTAACTTCACTAGGGCTTGCTACTTCAATTTTTGAACCTACTTTTAGGTTGGCAGTATTTGGTCTTATATCCATTAGTGAAGCAATAGATTTTCTAGATTTACCAACAGCCTTTTTTTGAAGATATTCGCCTATTTTATAAAAAAGCATAACTCCAACGGCTTCTGGTATTTCATTAATCGCTATAGCTCCAATAGTTGCTAAGCTCATTAAAAAGTTCTCATCTAAAACTTTACCATTTAATATATTTTTTAATGATTTTTTCAAAACATCAAAACCAACTAAAAAGTAGGTTATTATAAATATAACATTACCGAATAAACTTTCTTTACCAGATATACTTTGGTATATTCCAAATAAATAAACTGCTAATCCTATTGCTAATTTTATAAGTTCATCTTTTGTATCATCTTTTTCTATTGTTGTATTACTAATTTTCGCATTGCTTTCAAAATCATTTTCAAATATTATATTAAGTCCAGGTTCTATCTTATCTATTATATCTTTTATTTTTTGTGATAAAATATTGTAATCAACATCAGAATTTATATTTATAGTAAGTTTTTTATTTATAAAATTCAAATTAGCACTATTAACTTCTTCTAGTTTTTCTATTTTATCATTTATAACTTGTGCGCAATGAGCACAATTAAGACCTTCTAAATATATATCTTTTTTTATTAAAGTATCTTCCACTGTTTTCACCTACTTATAAATTTCTTTTATATGACTTAGACCTTCATTAAAAATTTTATTTATATGACAGTCATCTAAAGAATAAAAAACTGTTTTTCCCTCTTTTCTAAATTTAACAAGTCTTGCACTTTTTAACACTCTTAGTTGATGAGATATCGCAGATTGAGACATTGATAGTAAATTTGCTATATCACAAACACACATTTCTTTTTCAAATAAAACATATATAATTTTTATTCTTGTCGTATCTCCAAATACCTTAAAAAGCTCTGCTAAATCATAAAGTATTTCATCTTCAATCATTTTGTTTTCAAAATCTTTTACTATTTCTGTATGAACTTCTACCTCTTCACAAAGTTGTATATCATTTTTCATAAATACCTCCAATATATGAATATATGTTCATATATTATGGTAAATTATTTCAAATTAATTGTCAATATAATTCATATATATTTTTCTGTAGAATAAAATTTTAATACGATATTAATTTTGGGAGGTAATTTTATGAATCAAGACAACAATTTTAATTATTTTTATCCAAATCCTTATGTAGATCCTAGCATATATAGTGGTTACAATAGTATTAAACACGTATACGATAATCAAAATAATAATGAACTAAATCAATTTCCTTATATGGTTCCTAATATGAATGGTGGCATTAATCAAAATAATAATTTAAATCAAATGCCTTATATGACTCCAAATATGAATAATTGTATGCAAAATAATGACTTAAATCAAATACCTAATATGATGACAAACTTTAATAATAGTATTAATCAAAATAATGAATGTAATCAATCATCTAATATGATACCAAATTTTAATCAGCAAATACCTCCAATTAATCAGATGAACCCTTATGTTATACAACAAATGATGACGTATCAAATGATGCTATGCCAAATGATTAATAATTATTTTAGTATGACTAATATGACTCCTTTTAATATGGAAGAGTTTGATGAAGAAGAAATGTAAATTTTTTTATATTTTTTATGTATAAAAAAATCCTATCTGACAATAATATAAATGTATTCCTCATAATATTCCCCCAATATTATAAATACATTAAAAAGCTGTGAAGTCGATAATCTTCACAGCTTTTTATATTGCAAATACTTTTATTAACAATTTTTATATATCTAAAAAGTCATAAAAATTATCAGAACCTGATTCTATAAAATCATACAATACATTTTCTTCAAAGTATAATTGTTCTTTTTCAGTTAAATATTCATCATAATTATTTACTAATATTTTGTTTATATTTTTTCTATCTTCTTCATTATAAGTTGATACAAAAAATTCATCATTAACTTGATAAAAAAGTGATTTTATATCATTATTAATTACATAAATATTATCTTTTACATGGTTGTTATTAAATTTAAATAGAGTAAAAAATGAACTATAATCAATTTCATTTTTTTGTAAAAATGGATTTTCTATATAAAACTTTTCTAAAAACTCTTTTTTATTTTTTATATTATAAATACAAATAAATTCTTCTTTTGATATTTCATCAAATACCTCAAAATCAAAAATACCTTCTCTTTCTCCTACAATTATTGAATTTAACTTAAAACTATTTTTGTACTTTTCAATACTCATAGCAATTTTACAAGTATAGTATCCATCATTATCTTCATAAATAGCTTCACTTATAAATTTATTATTTGATTTTTTTGTTACTGTGTTTTTTAGTAATGTTCCATTTATACTTGTTATATGCATATTTGATAAATCTTTATTTTTTGAGAAGTAATAAATAGATTCTCTATCTCTTGCAATAAATCTCATAACCATATAATTTATAAATTCTACTTCATTTTCTATATTTTTTAATATTTTATTAAATATACTCTCATAAGAAATATTAGTGTTAAAATCATTTAATAAACTCAAAAATTCATCACTATTTTCTGGTAGCTCTTTATCGTATCTTATATTTTTATCAACGAATGATTTAAGTAATAATAATGCTTCATCTTTAGTTAAATCTATTCTATCAGACCCAAGTCCTCCCATTAATCTCTCTTCTTCAATATAATCATCTTTTTCTGCTGGATTAGTTAAAGAAACATAATCTGCTACTCCAAGACCTTCTGCATCAAGCAAAAAGTACTGAAAAAATTTATTTTCTTCTTTTTCCCATTTTATAATAAGTCCAAGACTTCCCATAAGCCTTGAATTAGTGACTTTTGCTGTTATAAAGTTCATAATTTATCTCCAAAAATTTAATGTATATATTTATTATTATAATATATTTTAATATTCATTGATTAAAGTATTATTTTTATTATTAAATAATTTTTAAGACCTATTTATATTAAAATTTATACACTTTAATTTTATGTTGGCTATTAATTATATTAGATCTTATATTATTATTTATTAATTAGCATAAGTGGAAATAAAATCATTAAAAATATAATTAACATAATTAATTTACCTATAGGAGAACCTATATTTATAGTCCATCCACTACCAAATCTCTTTCTTACAATAGTTGATGGGTCTTCTTTATTAAAATATACAAACCCATAAATCCATTTTTCATCATCTTCAAAAAGACCTGTATTCTCTTTTGATAGTATACTGTCTAGTTTTATATAATTATAAATAATAAAAAAAGAAACTATTATTGGTATAAATAATGCCTGTAATATAAAAATCATTGGTTTATCAATATTTTTGATAATAAATATTGGATTTGTTGTTGTAAGTAGTTGTATACTCAAAGTTATAATTAAAGATGAATATCCTATTCTATTTAGATAGATTATATACTTTTCTCTATTATTTTCTATATCTTTAATGTTTATATTTGATTTAGCACCAATTGTTTCAATTGTAATAATTGAAAGTAATAATATAAAACTAATATCTATAAAACTCATAAAAAATATATTTTTTATACTTTTTTTAGTAAAAGCGTCAGCTTCTCCATATAAGTTCCAATGAGTTGGTATAGTATCAGGTAAGTTACTATAATTAATTGCCAAATATAAAAGTGATGCTACTGAAAAAAATAAACATATAGAAAAAAGTATTGTAAATTTTTTCTTTAATTTACACTTTCTATTTACAAGTTCTGTATCTATTGAAGTTTTGTATTTTATCTTTTCTAAATCTTTATTACTATTTTTTAATAAATCTTTTTTTAGAGTAATAACTTCAATATAGTATTTTCTAAGAAAATAAATAGAAAACACAGAATATAGTATAATTTCAATAGTAAATATAAAAGTTATATTAAATTTAAATAAAAATATACTTAAAATAGAAGTTAACACTACTATTAAAAATAATATATTTATACTTTTTTTGTAACTAGAATTTATGTTCTTCTTATAATCTTCATCTAAATCAATATTCCCAACAAAAACACCATAAAAATAATTTTTACTACTTATAAATTGAATATTATATATAAAAAAATGAGTAAATGCAAAAATTGGTACAAATATAGCTAGCAAAACTACTTCTTCATTCATAATTTTTCACCCCATATTTTTTAAAGTAATCTTTACATATATTAATAAATTCTTCTTCTTTTATACCTTTTAGATAACTTTTTGATGTTAAAAGCTCTATTTCTTCTTTTATTAAAACTTCATCATTTTCTGATTTTTTTAGTGGTAAGTTACTTATTATGGCTCCTTTTCTTCTGTCTATAGTTATATATCCTTCGTCTTTTAGTAAATTATATGCTTTATTTACTGTGTGAAGATTTATACCTATTTCTTCAGCTAAACCCCTAACAGAAGGTAATGATTCGTTTATTTTTAATTCACCTATTGCTATTGCCTTTATTATTTGCTCTTTAATTTGAATATAAATTGCTTTGTCACTATCAAACTCTAAATTTAAAATCAATTTATCACCTCAATTTATTGTATGTAACTTTTATTATATTTGTTATAGTTATAGTATAACAAATATAACTTGTAGTCAATATTTTTTTATTAAATATTAGCTTTAAATAGTATAAGTTATTATAATAGTACAAAAGGAATTAACCTAAAAACTATAACGTCATAATTATAAAATAAACGTTATAATTTAGATATATTTTACTAATTTATCAACTTAAAATATGTTGATTAGTAATTATTATGAAAAATAATTGTTAATTTATAATAATGTGAATAGTAAATTATAAGTTAATCAAATGTAGTATATTTATCTTAAGTGTTATTTGTTTTTTCATATGTTATAAACAGATTATTAATTTAGCTATTTATTCAGATGAGTTTAATACATCTCCTGATGTTGTACTTGGAGGTGAACTTTGGCTTTTTGTAAGTAAGCTTGAGTTTATTATGATGTTAGTGCCTTCTGTTTTATCAGCTATAAACTTATTTAAAAAGCCTAAAGAAGATATAAAATAATAAAAGCCCCAAAATTGGGACTTTTTTATTTTATACTTATTAATCCTTCTTCTTTAACTAATGCTTGACCTTCTTCACTTAATATAAAGTCTAATAATTTCTTTCCGTTTTCTGATATTTTGTCTTCTTTATGAACTAATATGAAAGGTCTTGCTACTGGATAATTTCCTGCTTTTATGTTTTCTTCAGTCATTTCTTGACCATCTACAGTTAATAGATTTACTTTATCATCTACATAAGAGCCAGAAACATAACCTATTGCATTTTCATTTCCTTCAACAGTTGATTTTATATTACCAGAACCATCTCCTATTGAAGCCTCTTTCGTTAGTTCTGCACTTTCAAAACCAACTATTTCTTCAAAAGCTCCTCTTGTTCCAGAACCATCTTCTCTTGATACTACAACTATTGGAGCATCATTTCCACCAAGTTCTTTCCAGTTAGTTATTTTTCCTGTGTATATATCTTTTATTTGATCTTTTGTTAAGTTTTTTACTGGATTGTTAACATTAGTTATAAGAGCTATTGCATCTATTGCCATTTCAGTTTCAGTTAATCCTGATGATTTTTCTTCTTCTTTTAAATCTCTCGATGCCATTCCAATTTCAGACACGCCTTCTATTGCATTTTTTATACCTGCAGATGACCCTAATTGTTGTATTTCAACAGATACACCTTCATTACTTGCTTCAAATTTTTCTGCGATAAGCTCCATACTTGGACCAACAGAAGTTGAACCAGATATAGTTATAGTAGATGCACTTTCTTGTGATTTATCAGAACCTCCACAACCTACTGCTAAAGTTCCAACAAGTAAAAAACTAGCTAATAATGATATTCTTTTATTTAACATTTCCCGTCTCCTTAGTTTATAAAAATTATTTATAAATTCTATTTACAATTGATATAATAAACTTTTTTTGTTAAGTAAATGTTATAAGAATGTTAAATATGTGTAAATGTTTAGTAAATCTTTATAAAATTTACTTAATTTGACTAATCATATACTCATTTATTAATTTATTTATTTTATCGCTGTATTCTTCTATTTCACTTGAAAATATCTCTGGATATTGGATAAAAACATTTAATTCTTCTCTTAAAACTTCGATTTCCTCTTTAATGTATTCTGAATGATTTTTGTCCAAAGTAACCACCTTTAATTATTAATTTTTGACTAAATTTTGACGTAATGATTATAACATTTTTTTACAAATTTCGCAATTGTACGTTTTTAGTTATAAGTTAACTATAAAAAAATAGAGTATAGATTATACTATACTCTATTAAAATCTTACTTTTAATTTTACTTCTTTTCCACCCCTATTTAAAACTATCTCAGTCTCTTGACCTAATGAATAGTTATAAAGTGCTTTATTTAAGTCAGACATAGTCTCAACATCTATATCACCAATTTTAACTATAACATCTCCTGCATTTATTCCTGCTTTTTGAGCTGGAGTATTAGTAACAACTTCTGCTATATAAACACCATTTTCAGCTTCTAAGTCAGTCCCCGTTGCAGACTCAAATACAGAAACATCAAAACCTTTTACACCAAGAGTTACTTTTTCAAAACTTCCTTTTTTAATTATTTGTTCAACTATTGGCTTTACTGTATTTATTGGAATTGAAAAACCTAATCCTTCAGCTTCAGATACTTTTGCTGTATTAATTCCTATAACTTCACCATCTTCATTAAGAAGTGGTCCTCCACTATTTCCAGGATTTATACTAGCGTCAGTTTGAATAAGCCCTGTCATATTAGAGTTTTCTGTTGTTATACTTCTATCCATACCACTTATTATACCTTGTGTTACAGTCTTTTGAAACTCAAGACCAAGTGGATTTCCTATAGCTATTGCAATATCTCCTGTTCTTACTTTATCACTATCTCCAAGGTCAGAAACTGGAAGACCTGTTTTGTTTACTTTCACAACTGCTAAATCAAGCTGAGGGTCACTCCATAAAACTTTACCTTTTGTAGTTTCCCCATCGTTAAATACAACATTAACTTCAACTACTTCTCCATCATTTACAACGTGAGAATTAGTGACTATATATCCATTTTTATCAACTATAAACCCACTTCCAACTCCTTGTGATTGAGTCGGTATATTAAATATATTATTTTCATTTATACTTATAGTAGTTATACCAACAACTGACGGCATAGCTTTATCGCTTACTGCATGATATATATTCTTATCCTTACTTGAGTCTATATTTTCTGATATTTCTGTTTGCTCTTTAACAGTATCTTTTGGTATATCATTTTTTACTGCAAGTAAAGTTATAGAACTACTTATTAAGCTACTTATTATACACATTAAAATTACAGAACCTTTTTTCATAAAAATCATCTCCTTCAGTTTATGTGTTTATTTTAACATATAAACTATTTATTTTTGTGAAGAAAATAAATAAAAATTATGAACAAAAATTCATACAAAAAAATCATCATCTTTTGATGATGATTTTTATATTATTTACTAAAGTCTCTTTTCTAATTCTTCTTTTTCTTTTTCAAATCCTGGTTTTCCTAAAAGTGCAAACATATTTTTCTTGTATGCTTCAACTCCTGGTTGGTCAAATGGATTAACTCCTGATAAATATCCACTCATAGCACAAGCTTTTTCAAAGAAATAAACCATATATCCAAAGTTAAATTCGTCTAATTTTGGTATGTTAACCACTAAGTTAGGTACATTCCCATCAGAATGTGCAAGAAGTGTTCCTTGGAATGCTTTTTTATTTACAAAATCAACAGTTTTTCCAGCTAAGTAGTTAAGTCCGTCTAAATCTCCATCCACTTCTTCTATTGTTAACTCTTTATCTACATTTAAAACATTTAAAACTGTTTCAAATAATATTCTTTTTCCTTCTTGAATGTATTGTCCCATAGAGTGAAGGTCTGTTGAAAAATCTACTGATGCTGGGAAAATTCCTTTATTATCTTTACCTTCACTTTCTCCAAATAATTGCTTCCACCACTCTAAAACGTAGTGAAGTTTTGGTTCATAATTTACTAATAATTCTATATCCTTACCTTTTCTATGTAAACAATTTCTAACAACTGCATATTGATAACTATAATTATTTTCTAAATCATCATTTGAGAAATCTTTACTAGCTTCTAAAGCTCCATCCATCATAGCTTTTATATCAAGACCTGATACTGCTATTGGTAAAAGCCCAACTGGAGTTAAAACAGAAAAGCGTCCTCCAACATCATCAGGTATAACAAAAGTTTCATACCCCTCTTCATCAGCTAACTTTTTTAAAGCTCCTTTTTTTGAGTCAGTAGTTGCATAAATTCTATTTTTAGCTTCTTCTTTTCCATATTTTTTCTCTAAGTAGTCTTTAAATATTCTAAATGCTATTGCTGGCTCAGTAGTTGTTCCAGATTTTGAGATTACATTTATAGATACGTCTTTATTTTTTATAACGTCTAATAAATCACTCATATATGTTGAACTTATATTTTGTCCAACAAAGTATATTTCTGGAGCTTTTCTATCTTCTTTAGTTAGATTATTTTTAAAAGAGTGTCCTATCATCTCTATTGCAGCTCTTGCTCCTAGATAAGACCCCCCTATCCCTATTACTAATAATACATCTGAGTCACTTTGAATTTTTTTTGCTGATTTTTGAATTCTTTCAAATTCTTCTTTGTCATAATTTTTTGGAAGGTCAACCCACCCTAAAAACTCATTTCCTAGACCAGTTTTGTTGTGTATCATATTATGTATAGCTTTAACGCAATCTTTCATAGCGTCTAATTCATATTTAGATATAAAACTGCTTGCTTTAGAATAGTCAAAAGTTAATTTTTCCATATAAATAAACCTCCTTTTAAATATTAATATAATATAAATTATACTTAATTAATAAATATATTTCAATAATGTAAATAAAAGGGAGATTTATAAACTCCCTTTACTCAAAAACTATTCTTCCTGATATAACTTGTTGTGCTATATTTAAAGAATGATCTGATATTCTTTCTAAATTACTTAACATATCTAAATATAAAACTCCACTTTCAATATTACAAGTGTTATTGTTTAATCTTGTCATATGATTTTTTCTTGATGACTTTTCCATCATATCAACTTGTTCTTCCATTTTTATTATTTTATAAGCAAGCTCAACATCTGAATTTTTCATAGCTTCTATTGCATAACTATAAGTTGACATTACTTTTTCATACATAGATTTTAATTCTTCAAGAGCATCTTTTGAAAACTTTAAATCATTATCTATTAATAGTTTTCCAAGTTCTGCTATATTTTCTGAATGATCCCCTATTCTTTCTATATCATTTACAACATTAAATAAACAATCTACAGTTTCTATAGCATTATCATTAAGTGGTGATTTAGAAAGTTTTAAAAGATAGTTTAAAATGTTTTTTTGTAAATCATTTACTAAATGCTCTCTTTTAAAAGATTTTTTTATTTTTTCTTCTGACCTTTCAAAAACTCCATTCATAGAAAAATCAAAAGCTTGTTTTGCTTTTTCACTCATTCTAATACTTTCTTTTAAAGTATTTGAAAGTGCTATTGATGGTGTTTCTATCATTCTTTCATCTATATATTTTATAACTCTATCATCATCTTCTTCATCTGAGTCTTTATCAGGAATAATTCTTGTTGCAATATTAACTATTAATTTATTTGCAGGTAATAATAATATAACATTTATTACATTAAATAAAGTATGTGCATTCGCTATTTGTCTTGCTGCATCTGTTGGATCTATGTATTTAACTATTGCAACTATTGGCTTACTTAATAAAAACATAAATAGTAAAGAACCTATTACATTAAAAGTTAAATGCATAACAGCTGCTCTTTTTGCATTTTTACTCGCACCAATACTAGATATTAATGAAGTAACACAAGTACCTATATTTTCACCATAAAGTATTGGAAGAGCTGCGGTTATTGGTATTAATCCTTCTGATGCAAGTGCAATTAACATTCCCATAGAGGCACTAGAGCTCTGAACTATAGCAGTTATTGCAAACCCCATTAAAACTCCTAAGATAGGATTTTTACCAAAGTTAAGTAACATATTAGTAAATCCTTCATACTCCTTAAGAGGTGAAACAGCCTCTTTCATAAACTCCATACCAGTAAATAATATACCAAAACCTATAAGTATTTCTGCTAAATATCTACTTTTTGTCTTTTTAGAAAAAAGATATATTAAAATTCCTATACCAAGTGCTACTGGAGCTAAATAATCTACATCAAGCGATACTAACTGAGCTGTAACAGTTGTCCCAATATTTGCTCCCATTATAACTCCTATTGCTTGAGTTAAACTCATAATTCCAGCATTAACAAATCCAACTACCATAACAGTAGTTGCACTACTACTTTGAATTATCATAGTTACTATTGTACCTACAATAACTCCCATAACTACATTACTTGTGAGTAATTCAATAATCTTCTTTAATTTTGCACCAGCTGACTTTTGAAGACTTTCTCCCATAAGGTTCATTCCATATAAAAATAGCCCTAAACCTCCTATAAGTCTTATAACTATATCCAATTTAAATTTCCTCCTTGGAGTATTTATATTTTATCATTTGTATTTTATCAAATTTCGATACATTATTATGTTAAAATTATGTTAAATATTAAAATAATATTAACTAAATGTTAAATATTAATTAAATTCTTCTGGATTCAGATAAATAAATCCTGTAACTTATTGTAAATTTTAAATCTTATTATTTGGTATTTTTAATATTTTGTTTTAAACACAAAAAAAGAGAGACAAAAAATCTCTCTTCTTTAATAGCTCATTTTTTTAAGAGCCTATGGTTTTAACCTTTTTCTTTCTCAACACTAACAAGATTTTTAGTGTACTATGGCTTTAGCCTTCTCTATTTAAGTAAATTATATTATAAAATTTGTAAAAAATCAATAAATTTTATTATACTTAAATAAATATTTATTTTTATTCTAAATTTAATGCAACCTCTTTTGTAACACTTTCATTTTTTTGTTTCTCATATTTTAATATTTCAATTTCTTTTTCTAATATCAATTTTTCTGATTTTAAATTTTCAACTTCACGACTTAGTTTACTTAAATTAAAATATTGCCAACTAAACAACATTTCATGCAACTTATTAACTATTTTTATAAATGCATCATCACTTATCTTTTTATATTTACCATTTTCTTTAATTGTAGATATTACTTGTTCTTTATTAATACAAGTGGCATCTTTTAATATTACAGTTGTTGTATGTTCAAATCCATCAGTCTTTTCAAACTCTAAATAACCACTACGTATCTCTCCTGATTTATCTCTTTTAGCTCTACGAGATGTGCACGGGACAACAAAAAGCCTATCATCTAAATTTGCCAAAACAACGCACGGATGCTTATAAGATAACTTATTATAATTTATACCTAATTCAACCATTACAATTTGTTTATTTTGATAGTTTATAAATTTACTAGGTTGTTTATTATTTAAACATCTGTCCTTAATTTCTATATATTTAGCAGTAGATCCTATCATTAAACCAGTTTCATGCATAGAGCAGTTTTTTACTAAAAAGTTAAATAAATAATTATTGTTATATGAAAATTGCTCTAACATTTCTATATTTTCGTGATATTTAATTGTTTTAGCATTTTCTTGTTTAAGTAATAAATTTAAATTTGATTTATTTAATATTGACATAAAATTTTCTCAATTCCTCTTTTAAAATCGTAGTAATAAGTTACGTAATTTATTATATATTTCTATTTTATATATTAATAATTTTAAACTTATAAATCAAATTATAACATATTATTATTGTGTAGTAATAAATAAAATAAAAAACAATCATATTATTTTTAATAAAACTATCATTAATTAATGATATATTTTTTATCTATTGTGCTAGTTATTTTATTTAACATATTAAAATTACTATACATAATTTTAAATACATCAAAATTTATACATCATAAATCTAGTATTTTTAATATTTATATTTAACTAGCACAACGCATATTTTTTATATTATTAATAATATTTAAGTATAATTATAAATTAGAATACCTTTCTATTATCTTTTCTGCACATTTTATACCATCAACTGCTGCTGTTACTATACCACCAGCATATCCTGCACCTTCTCCACAAGGATATAAATTTCTTATATTAAAAGACTCTAAGGTATCTTCATTTCTTACTATTCTAATCGGTGAAGATGACCTTGTTTCAACTCCAGTTAAAACTGCATCATACATAGAAAATCCTTCTAATTTATTATTTAGTTTTACTAATGCTTCTTTCATAGTATCTGTAACAAATTTAGGTAGACACTC
Source organism: uncultured Peptostreptococcaceae bacterium (assembly GCA_944383455.1). GTDB lineage: Bacteria > Bacillota > Clostridia > Peptostreptococcales > Peptostreptococcaceae > JAGHEK01. The sequence goes on along the minus strand of CALWPP010000005.1, from coordinate 28,431 downwards.
TCTTAAATCTACAAAAGTATATCCAGGCTTATAAGAAGGCTCAACTTCTCCAATACTTGTTGAAACTTTATCCTGTAAAAAATCTCCTACTAATTGAACAGGAGCATTGTAATTATTTCCTCCTAATTTATAAGCTAATTTTTCATATTTCTCTTGAAAATATACTCCGGCAAGTGGCTTATCACTTCCAAAATCAGAAGGAACTACATTAACTAAAAATCCACTATTTGCATTAGCTTTATCTCTTGCGTGTTCACTCATTCCGTTTGTAACTACTTCTCCTTCATTTGATGCCGACGCTATAACACTTCCACCAGGACACATACAAAAACTATAAGCAGTTCTTAAATTTGAAGTGTGTTCAATTAATTTATAATCAGCAGGTCCTAGCCTTTTATGATTATAAAACTCTTTATATTGAGATTTATTTATTAGACTTTGAGGATGTTCAATTCTAACTCCTATTGAAAAAGGCTTTTGAGTTATTAAAACTCCTCTTTTATCAAGCATTTTATAAGTATCTCTTGCACTATGACCTATTGCAAGTATAATGTTATCCGTTTCTATTTTTTCATTTTCATTAATTATAACCCCTCTTACTTTATTATCTTCAATTATAATGTCTGTAACAAGTGAGTTAAATCTAACCTCACCACCAAGGTTTATTATTTCTTTTCTTATATTTTTCACTACATCTTTTAAAATATCAGTTCCTACGTGTGGCTTATAAGAGTATAAAATTTCACTTGGAGAACCAAAATTAACTAACTCTTCTAAAACTTTTCTACACCTTATATCTTTTATTCTAGTAGTTAATTTTCCATCAGAAAAAGTACCTGCTCCACCTTCTCCAAATTGAACATTAGAGTTATTTTTAAATTTTCTATTTTCCCAGAAATTATCTATATCTTTAGTTCTCTCATCCACATCAAGTCCTCTTTCAATCATTATAGGACTGTATCCTCTTTGTGCTAAAATCAAACTTGCAAAAAGACCAGCAGGACCACTTCCTATTATTACTGGTCTATTTTTTAATTTTTTAGTCCCCATTTTAACGTCAATATACTTGTAATTTGTAAGCTTTATTACATCTTTAATTCCTTTTTTAAGTAATTTATCTTCATTTTTTACTTTTACATCAATAGTATATACAAAATCTATTTTACCTTTTTTTCTAGCATCTATAGATTCTTTAAATATATAATACTTTTCTAGTTCACTTTCTCTTATTTTTAACTTTTTTAGTAATAAACTTTTAATTAAAGATATATCATCATCAATTCCTATTTTTATATTTGATACTCTAATCATTTTTCCTCCATATTTTAAAAGCTAGGATATACCTAGCTTTTTATAATTAATATTTTTATATCTTCTTTATTTATATTATTTTCTATTAGTTCATCATAAACTAAGTTTTTTATACTATTTTCTAATTCATTTGAGTAGTTTAAGTTTAATTTATCTAATAAAACTAATACTTCTTTTTTTTTATCTGTTTTATTTTCATACTCTTTTTTTACTTTATTTATTATAACTTTTAAGTTACAAATAAAATTAGTCTTATCATTTAGATTAATTTCATCACTATACTTATAAACTCCAAATTCAAAGACATTTTCAAATAAAACTATTTCTTCAAGTAAGACTAAATTCATTTATTTATCCTTTTTAGTTATAAGACCTTTTATAACTTTCATATTATTAAATATTTTTTCTATGAAATTTTCGGCTTCTTCATTATCAAGTAACTCTATATGTATTTCGTCTTTTATATTTTTATCTTCACAGTATCTTTTAGCAATATTTATTAAATCATTCTTTTTAATGTTATCTAAATCAAAATCTTTATAATCAACTATTATATATTGTTTAGTCTTTTGATTTTTATTTTCATTATAACCAATCTCTATATGATAAATTACACCATAAATTTCATCATTTCTATAAATTGGAACTGCTGGATTTGATTTTATATAACTTGTTGATACGGCTATCTCTTTTCCTAAACTAAGGTTCATAAAATTCACTCTTTCCTTTTATACTTATAAAAATTTATACATAAAAAACTAGGCAAAACACCTAGCATTTTATCCCCTTAAATCTTTGTATCTTTTTCCTAAAGTACTTGCACTTATTCCATACTTTTTAGCTATTTCAGTTTGAGTTTCATTAATATTATTTTCTTTTTTAATATGATATTCAATAGCTGCTGCCCAACCTATTTCACTACCTTTTATTTCTTTTCCTGAATTTTTGTATTCTTTCCAAAATTCAACAGACTTATTCATATAATCTTCTTCGATTTTTTCACTTAATATTTCTTCTACACTAAGTTCTTTATCAGACTTTTCATCTTTATTTGAAGAAATATCACTATTGTTTTCTATTGAATTTTTAGATTCCTTTAATTGATTTTGCAGATAAGTTGCAACTTCAGGTTCTAATAATTGTTGTATATATCTATATAAAATAGTTGTATGATGAGTTAAAAATACTTTTATATCCTTATAGATTTCTTTGTACTTATCAAAAATCTTTTCTAAGTCATTACATATAACGTCTTTTATAGATTCAGATATACTAACTGTTACATCAACTAATATATTAACTCCTTCAACATTCACTACTCTTGCTATTATAATATCATTTTCTTTAAAGTTTTCTAATAATTTGATATCCTCAGTAACAATAGTCTCGTTAGTTAATAAATCTTTTAGTACTACATTTTCATTAAATTTATTTTGTATAGAGTAAACACTAATATAAGAATCAAAAAGACCTCTCATAACGTTAGCCTCTGTTTGAGTTATTCTATTTGCATTCTCTTCATAATAAGAAACTGCTATAACTTTTTTATTTTCCATTATGTGATCTATCATAAAATAAGTACTAAAAAGTCTTTCAAACTTTTCATTAATATTATCATTATTTAATACATAAAATATTTCTCTTGCTTTTTTATTTTCTAAATCAAATCTATCTTGTACTGAATAATTATATAGTTTTTCATATAAACGAGCGTATTTATTTTGTGCAGATTCAACTTTAATATTAACAATTTTTTTAGCTTTATCATTATTTAAGCAACATTTTTTGTACTTCTTGCCACTTCCACAACTACATAAATCATTTCTTCCAAGCATTCTTTCACTCCCTTTATTTAAAATAAAATACAATTTGTTATTATATCACTTTTTAATACTTGTTTCTACATATACAAACAAAAAAACTATGAAAATAGAAATTTTATCTAAAATACATAGTTTTTTATTTTTATATATTCTTAATTCTTCTAATCTTTAGGATAAAATTTTTCTCCATCAATTAATATATTAATATCATTTTCCTTTACTTCAATAGAAAAAGCATCTCCTTTACTTTGAGGTTTTGGAATACTTGAAATATAACCTCCATTTTTTAATTCATCTAATCTTATTGAAGTTTTAGTTGGATTATCTAATAAATATAAATTAGTTGCATTTATTAAGTTTGCTGAAACTACTTTATCAGCTTTCTCACTAGCATTTTTTTGTATTTCATTTACTTTTACAATCCCAACACTTGATATCATTACTAATATACTAATAGAAACAATAATTTCTAAAAGTGTTACTCCTTTATTATTTTTAATAACTTTATTTATTTTAATATACATATAAAAACCTTTCCTATATATATTTTAAATTAAACTCATAGCATCATACATTGGAACTATCATAACAATCACAAACATAAAAACCATTAAACCTGAAATTATAATTAGCGTTGGCTCTATATTTTTTATAAATTTATCTATACTTAGTTCAAATTCTTCAGTATAAAATTTATTTATAGTTTGGAGTGATTGTTCTAAATTACCACTTTCTTCTCCAATTTTTATAAGTGATATAATAGTATTTGGAAAAATACTACATTTATCCATAGAATATGATAAGCTATTTCCTTTTTGTAGTAGATCTTTTGATATAGATATTTTATTTATTAAATATAAATTATTAACAACTAAAGAGGATAGATTTATTGCATCAATAATATTTACACCACTTTTTATAAGAGATAATAAAGTATCTGTAAACCTTATTATTGCTTGATTTAGAAAAATATTTTTAAATAAGTAAATCTTTAAAAAATCTATTCTTTCTTTTAAGTTTAGTCTAAATCTAAAAATATATAAACAAAATAAAATTAGTAGAATAAAAAATATTATAATAATATAATTACTTTTTATAAAAAGTGAAAATCTAAACAAAAAATCCAAAGTTTTTGGGGCTTTTACATTACTATACTCATAAAATTCTCGATATTTTGGTACAAAATAAAGTACTACAAAAATTGTAACAAATATTATAAGTAAAAGTAATATTATAGGATAAGCTATAGATGATTTGATTTTAGATGATATCTTCGCTTCTTTTTCATAAAACAAAGCTAAGTTTTTGAATGTATCCGATATATTCCCACTTTTTTCTCCTGACTTTATTAAATTTATAAAATAATAAGAGAATGAATTAGTTTTTTCAAATGATTCTGATATACTATTTCCATCATTTATGCTAGTAGTTATTTCGTTAATAACTTTTTCTAAATTTTTTGATGATTGTTCTTTTAAAATATTTAATGTTTTAGTTATATCTTGTCCTGAGTTTAATAGTATACTAATATTTTTACAAAAAATTAGTAATTCTTTATTTTTTAAACTGCTCACTTAGCACCTTCTAACATTAATTTATTATTTTCAAAAATATCTTTATTAGAACTTATTAAATTTAATTCTTTTGCTTTACTTCTTAAAGTGCTATAATCAATATCATTATTTATATATTTTTTTAAACTATTTTTTACTTCTAAAATTTCATATGATAAATTTATTTTTTCATTTATTGTTATTAATCTTTGGGATATTATTCCTATAAGGGATGCATTTATCAGATAATGTGGTATGTTCATTTCAATAAATCTTAATAATGATGATAAAGAGTCATTTGTGTGAATTGTACTGATTACTAAATGACCTGTTGTTGATGCTTTTATAGCAGTTTTTGCAGTTTCTAAATCTCTAATTTCACCTACAAATATAACATCTGGGTCTTGTCTTAATATTGATTTTAATCCATTATCAAAATCAATCCCTATTTTCTTATTAACTTGAATTTGAGTTATTTCATCAATTCTATACTCTATTGGGTCTTCAATACTAATTATATTGAGGTTTTTATCAATTAAATCATTGATAAGAGAATATGCAGTAGTAGTTTTACCACTCCCAGTTGAACCCGATATTAAAATCATTCCACTTTTTTGTTTAAGTAAATTTTCTATTATCTTTATATCACGTTGTAAAAAACCTAAATCTTTTTTATCTTTTAAAAAATTACTTCTATTTAAAATTCTAAGAGCCAATTTTTCACCAAAAATGGTTGGTACAGATGATGTTCTTATATCTATATCTCTTGAATTAAAATCAAATGTCATTCTTCCATCTTGAGGAATTCTTTTTTCTGATATATCCATATTATTTTTAAGTTTGATGTAGGAAACTAAGTTTTTATATATACTATTTTCAATAGTAATATAATCTTGTAACTTTCCATTAATTCTTAATTTTATTATTGATCTTTCTTTTTGAGGCTTTATATGTATATCACTACAATTTTTATTAATAGAATCAATTAGCATTTCATTAAAAAACTTTTCTATATCGTTTTCCAAAAAATCAGACTTAGTATTATTTGACTGTTTTTTTATAGGATAATTAATTTTATTTAGAAAATTTTTATCAATAATTTATAATCACCTCTATAATTAAATTTATTTGTATTATTGACAAATTTTAAATATATATACAAAAAGAGTAGCAAAATATGCTACTCAACAGTTATTTCGTATCCATTTTTATTATAAGTACTTATTATTTCATTCCAAACATCTTCAACCCCAGTTTTTTTAAGAGAAGAAATAGGTATTACTTTTTCATTTTTATCCATATTTAATTTTTTTCTTATAATACTTATATGCTTTTGATAATTCCCTCTTGATATTTTATCTGATTTTGTTGCAATAACAACACAATCATATCCAAAATGTTTTATCCATTCATACATTAAAACATCATCAGAAGTTGGTTCGTGTCTTATATCTACAAGTAAGAATATAGCACAAAGCTCATTTCTATCTTTTAGATATCTTTCCATTATAGCTCCCCATTTTTCTTTTTCTGATTTTGATATTTTTGCATATCCATATCCAGGTAAATCAACAAAGAAAAACTCTTTATTTATAAGATAAAAGTTTATTGTTCTGGTTTTTCCAGGAGTTTGACTTACTCTTGCAAAATTTCTTCTATTTAATAACGTATTTATAGTTGATGATTTACCAACATTTGATCTTCCAACCATAGCAATTTCTGGTATACCTTCATTTGGATATTGACTTTTATTAACAGCACTAATAACTATTTCAGAACTTCTTATTTTCATATTATTCACCATTCCTTAGTAGTCCGTGTTCTAAAACTTCATCCATATGTTCAACTAAAACAAATTCCATCTCACCTTTTACATTCTTTGGAATTTCATCTAAATCAGCTTCACATTCTTTTGGAAGTAAAACTTTTTTAATCCCTGCTCTATGTGCTGCAAGTAACTTTTCTTTTATGCCACCAACTGCTAAAACTCTACCTCTTAGAGTTATCTCACCAGTCATTGCAATATCATTTCTAACTGGTATATTAGAAAGAGAAGATAAAACTGCAAGCGCCATAGTTATACCTGCTGAAGGACCATCTTTTGGAACAGCTCCTTCTGGCAAATGTATATGTATGTCATTATTTTTATAAAATTCAGGGTCTATATCAAATTTATCTGCTATTGATCTTATATATGTAATACCTGCCTTTGCAGATTCTTTCATAACATCTCCTAATTTACCAGTTAAAGAAATATTTCCTTTTCCTTTTAGTGTGTTAACTTCAACAGTTAAAGTTTCACCGCCAACACTAGTCCAAGCAAGACCAGTTACAATACCAACTTGTGGCTTTGTTTCTGGCATTTGGTGTCTATATTTTACTTTTCCTAAGTATTCTTTTAAGTCGTCTTTAGTAACTACAATTTCAGAAAGCTTATCATTTTCTACATACTTTTTAGCACATTTTCTACATACTGTTCCAATAGTTCTTTCTAAATTTCTAACTCCAGATTCTCTTGTATAAGAATTTATTATTTCTTTTAATGTAGTTTCATCTATTTTTACAAATTCTTCTTTAAGTCCATTTTCTTTTATTTGTTTTGGTAAAAGATACTTTTTAGCTATATTTAATTTTTCTTCTTCTATATATCCTGAAACTTCTATTATTTCCATTCTATCTAAAAGCGGTCTTGGTATATTACCTAAACTATTTGCAGTAGTTACAAAAAGTATTTTTGATAAATCAAATGGTAATTCAAGATAATGGTCTACAAAATCTTTATTTTGCTCAGGGTCAAGTACCTCAAGCATTGCAGAATAAGGATTTCCTCTTTGGTCTGATGACATCTTATCTATTTCATCAAGTAAAAATACTGGATTTTTTGTTTTTGCTTCTTTTAAAGCATTTATTATTCTTCCTGGAATAGCTCCAACATAAGTTCTTCTATGTCCTCTAATTTCTGCCTCATCTCTTACTCCACCAAGAGAAATTCTAACAAACTTTCTATTTAATGAGTCTGCTATTGATTTTGCAATAGAAGTTTTTCCTACACCTGGAGGACCAACTAAACATATTATAGGGGACTTTAGACTACTTGATAACTTTCTAATAGCTAAGTACTCAAGTATTCTCTCTTTTACTTTCTCCATTCCAAAATGCTTTTCGTTTAGTATTTCTTCAGATTTTTTCAAATCTATTTTATCTTTTGTTTCTTTGTTCCAAGGAAGTAAAAATATAGTTTCTAAGTAATTTCTACTTACAGATGCATCAGGAGAACTTGGAGAAATTCTAGCAAGTTTATTTATTTCCCTTTCTATTTTTTCTTTTGTTTCTTTACTTACTTTTAATTTCTTTAACTTTTCTCTAAATTCATTTATATCTTCATCAAAATCATCATAGTCCCCAAGCTCTTTTTGAATCGCTTTTGCTTGTTCTCTTAAATAGTAATCTTTTTGAAGTTTATTTACTTGTTTTTTTACTTTTATAGCAATCTTTTTTTCTACTTTTAATATTTCTATTTCCTCAATTAGTATTTTATATATAAGCTCTAATCTCTTTTTTATATCAAATTCTTCTAATATTTCTTGCTTTTGTTCTAATTTTAAAGCTATATTAGAAGCTATAACATCAGCAAATTTACTTATACTATCTATATTTTCTATTGTAAGCAATATTTCTGGTGATATTCTATTTCCAATCCCTATGTACTCTTCAAACGAAGTAGTTATATTTCTTATGTAACCATCTATTTCTATGTCTTCTTCTAAATTATCTTCATCTAATATTATTTCTTCAATTACTGCTTTATAATACCCTTCTTCTAAAAATTCTAACGACTTTACTTTACCTCTTGAAACCCCTTCTGCTAATACTCTTATAGCATTTCCAGGAAGTTTTATAATTTGTTTTATTTTACATATAGTCCCTACTTTATAAAAATCATCTTCTAAAGGATTATCTATATCTAAATTTTTTTGAGAAGATAAAAAAACTAAATCATCAGTTCCTATACATTTATCTAATGCTTTTATAGATATATCTCTCCCCACATCAAAATTAAGTACCATATGTGGAAAAATAGATGAGCCTCTAAGAGGTATTAAAGGCAATTCGTGTTCTATTTTAGTAAAATTCTCTTCCATTAAAATCACTCCTTAAAGTGCCAAATTTTATTGCTTAGTATATTATATATATACGATAATTAATTTTCAATAATCATTAATAAATTATAGTAATGCATATTCTTTATTATACACTAAAAATATATTTTATATCATCCGTTTTAAAACGAAAAGCAACCCTTAAAATTAAGGTTGCTTTTTTGATTTAAATTGCACTAATTTTTTGTATTTTCTTTTTTTATTAAAAGTGGTTCTTCTTTACCATCAACAGAATCTTTTGTAACCACTGCCTTTGAAACATCATCTCTTGAAGGAACTTCATACATAGTTTCCATCATAATTCCTTCAACTATACTTCTAAGACCTCTAGCTCCAGTATTTCTTTCTATAGCTTTTTTAGCTATTTGAACAAGAGCATCTTCTTCAAATTCTAACTCTATATCATCAAGTTCTAATAGCTTTTGATACTGCTTAACTAAAGAATTTTTAGGCTCTTTTAATATTCTAACTAAAGCTTCTTCATCAAGTAATTCAAGACTTGCAATAACTGGTAATCTACCTATAAATTCAGGTATTATACCAAACTTTAATAAATCTTCTGGTAAAACTTTAGCATACACTTTACCTAAGTCTACATCTTTTTTACTCTCTATTTTTGCCCCAAATCCTAAAGATTTATCTCCATCACGTTTTTTTATTATTTTTTCAATACCATCAAAAGCTCCTCCTAATATAAATAATATATTAGTAGTATCTATTTTTATTAACTCTTGATGAGGATGTTTTCTTCCTCCTTGTGGTGGAACACTAGCAACAGTACCTTCAAGAATTTTTAAAAGTGCTTGTTGAACTCCTTCTCCACTAACATCTCTTGTTATAGAAGGATTTTCAGATTTTCTAGCTATTTTATCTATCTCATCTATATATATTATACCTTTTTCAGCTTTTTCAATATCAAAATCAGCTGCTTGAATTAATTTAAGTAATATATTCTCAACATCTTCTCCAACATATCCAGCTTCTGTTAATGAAGTTGCATCAGCTATTGCAAAAGGAACATTTAAAGTCTTTGCTAAAGTTTGGGCAAGTAAAGTTTTTCCAGAACCTGTTGGTCCAAGAAGTAATACATTACTTTTTTGTATCTCAACATCTTTAGTTTTTGATTTAGGGCTATATATTCTCTTATAATGGTTATAGACTGCAACAGATAAAGCTTTTTTAGCTTTTTGTTGACCTATAACATAATCATTTAAAACTTCCATCATTTCCATAGGTTTTGGAAGTGTTATGTTAGTGTCTTCTACAACTTCATCTATCTCTTCTTGAATTATTTCATCACAAAGTTCAACACATTCATCACAAATATAAACATTTGGACCTGCTATTAATCTTTTAACTTGTTCTTGACTTTTACCACAAAAAGAGCATTTTAAATTTTTTTCTGACAAATTACTCACCTCTTTCCCTAAGGTCTTTTAGTTACTACTTCATCTATCAAACCATACTCTTTAGCTTCGATAGCTTCCATAAAATTATCACGCTCAGTATCTTTTTGAATTTTTTCAAGTGGTTGACCTGTTCTTTCTGATAATATTTTATTTAAATTTTCTTTCATTTTTAGTATTCTCTTTGCATGAATTTCTATATCAGTCGCCTGACCTCTAGTTCCTCCTAATGGTTGATGTATCATTATTTCACTATTTGGAAGAGCAAATCTTTTTCCTTTTGCACCTGATGCTAATAAAAATGCACCCATTGATGCTGCCATTCCTATACAAGTAGTTGATACATCAGGCTTTATATATTGCATAGTATCATATATTGCCATACCAGCAGTTATACTTCCTCCTGGTGAATTTATATATAAATGAATATCTTTATCCGGATCTTCTGATTCTAAAAATAATAATTGAGCTACAACAAGTCCAGCAGTTACATCATTTACTTCATCACATAAAAATATTATTCTATCTTTTAATAATCTAGAGTATATATCATAAGACCTTTCGCCTCTTCCTGTTTGTTCAACAACTACAGGTACTAATGCCATAGGTAAAGCCCCCTTTTCATCAAATTTATACAATTTTTTTATTTTTCCTATATACATTTACAGTAGCCTAAACGGCTACTGTAAATTAATTAAGCTATTACTGCATTTTCAAGTAAGAAATCTACTACTTTTCTTAGCTTCATATCTTCTTTTAAATTATTTATTTCTGGTCCCATAGTTGATTTTAATTTCTCAGCTTCCATATTATAAATTGAAGCCATTTTTTCAATTTCTTTATCAACTTCTTCTTCAGAAACTTCTATATTTTCAAGAGTAGCTATCTTATTTAAAACAAGTTCAGCTTTAACTTGCTTTTTAGCATCTTCTCTTCTTTCTTCTCTTAAATCTGCTATATTTCTTCCTGTCATTTTTAGTAATGTATCTAAATTCATTCCTTGATATTGTAATTGATAGTTAAGTTGCATTATTAAATTATCTACTTGGTTTTCTATCATACCATTTGGTATTTCTATTTCAGTATTTTCACAAACCTTCTCTATTATGTCATTTTTCATCTTATTTTTAGAGTTTTCATCTGCTCTTTTTTGAAGATTTGTTTTTATATCTTCTTTTAGTTCAGCTAATGTATCAAATTCACTAGTATCTTTTGCAAATTCATCATCTAAAGTTGGAACTTCTTTAACCTTAACGTCATTTACTTTTACCTTAAATACTACAGGCTTTCCTGCTAATTCTTTTGCATGATACTCAGTTGGGAAAGTAACATTTACATCAACTTCATCCCCTGATTTTTTACCTATTAATTGATCTTCAAATCCTGGTATAAAAGTATTAGAACCTATTACTAAAGAATAGTTTTCTCCTTTACCACCATTAAAAGCTACGCCATTATCAAACCCCTCATAGTCTATAACAGCAGTATCTCCACTTTCTATTTCTTTACCTTCAACACTTAAAAGTCTTGCATTTCTATCAGCTCTTTCTTTTAACTCAAGCTCAACTTCTTCTTCACTTATAAGTGTTTCTTCTTTCTTAACTTCTACACCTTTATAATCTTTAACTTCAAACTCTGGCATAACATCAACTTCAACAGATATTACAACACCATTTTCTTTGCTTATTTCTTCTATTCCTATTGAAGGTCTATCAACAACTTCTAATTTTAATTCATCTATTGCTTTTGGATAAACTTCCGGAAATAGCATATCTATTGCATCATTATAGAATACCCCTTTTCCATAATTAGCTTCTATTATCTTTTGTGGAGCTTTACCTTTTCTAAACCCTGGTATATTATATTTTGATTTAGTCTTGTTATATGCTTTTTTAACTGCTTCTTCAAACTTATCATTTTCTATAGTCATTTTAAAAGATACTTTAGTACCTTCTTTTTTTAATAATTCAGTCTTCATTAATAAGTTTCCTCCTTTTATTATGTAATTTTTATACAACTTAACTTTATAATTATATCATATAATATTTTTATTTTACAACTTAAATCCTTATAAACTCAACATTTATATCATTTTCACAAATATCTATAATAACAAAACTTTTATAACTTACTTCTCTTGGAAAAGATAAACTTCCGGGATTTAAAAAAACTATATCATCAATTTCTTTGTGAAATGGAACATGGGTATGTCCAAATATAACTATATCAGCATTAACTTTTTTTGCCTTTTCTTTTAAATTTATTATATCATATTTTACATCATATTTATCACCATGACATAAAAATATATTTTTTCCTTCTACTTCAAATAAAATCTCATCTTCTACATCACAAAAATCACAATTTCCCTTAACTGCCATAACTCCTACGTTAGTCATAGAATGAATGTATTTTGAATCAACAAAATTATCTCCCGCATGAATTATTAAATCACAAGTTTTAAGATTTTGAATGATTTTATCTATATTTTTTGTAATTTGATGAGTATCACTAACTACTCCTATTTTCATTTATCCACTCTCTTTTTTAACTCTTCTTTCATTAATTCTAAAGCCTTAGCTCTATGACTTATGCTATTTTTTATTGATGATGGAAGCTGTGCAAATGTTTTATTATAGTTATTAACTATAAATAATGAATCATAACCAAATCCATTATCTCCCTTTTCTTCAAGTCCAATAAATCCTTCACAAGTCCCTCTAACTACAAACTCTTTTCCATCTGGAAATACTACTGCAACACAAGATACAAATCTTGCATCTCTTTTACTCATTGGAATATTTTGAAGTGATTTTATTAATTTTTTTCTGTTTTCAGAATCAGTAGCATTTTCCCCTGCATATCTTGCTGAGTATATTCCAGGCTTATTTCCTATAGCCTTAACTTCAAGACCAGAATCATCTGCTATTGATATTAAATTAGTTTTTTTAGAAATAGTTCTAGCTTTTATTAGTGCGTTGTGCTCAAATGTTTTTCCATCTTCAACAATTTCTATACCATCTAAATTAACATCTTTTAGAGATTTTATATTATAATCTAAATCTTTTAAAATATCCCCTATTTCTTCTAATTTATGCTTATTATTAGTTGCTATTACAATATCATTTCCATAATCAATACTTACTATTTCATAAGTTATAGGCCCTAAAGCTTCTTTTTGTGCTTCTATAAGAAGTTTATTTCCTTTTTCTCCAAGTTCTAATAATTTATTTAAATCTTCTCTTGAAAATGGATTTTCTTCTCCAGTTCCTTGAACTTCAATAAATTCACCTTCATTAGTCATTATTATATTCATATCAACTTGAGCTTTCGAGTCTTCGTCATAACAAAGGTCAAGTAAATGATTACCCTCAACTATTCCGACACTTATCGCTGAAACAAATCTATTTACAGGCATTGTTTTTATTTTTTTTGATGAATATAATTTATAAAGTGCATCAACAACTGCAACATAAGCCCCTGTAATTGATGCCGTTCTAGTTCCACCATCTGCTTGAATAACATCACAATCTATCCAAATAGTTCTTTCACCAATTTTATCTAAATCAACAACACTTCTTATAGCCCTTCCTATTAATCTTTGTATTTCTTGAGTTCTACCCTCAACTTTACCTCTTGATGACTCTCTTATTTTTCTTTCGTGAGTTGATCTTGGAAGCATAGAATACTCTGCATTTATCCAACCAGTACCAGTGTTTCTTAAAAATGGAGGAACTTTTTCTTCAACAGATGCCGTACATATAACTTTAGTTTCTCCCATCTCAATAAGCACAGAACCTTCAGCATATTTTGTGTAGTTTCTAGTTATTTTTATATTTCTGATTTCATCGAAATTTCTATTATCAATTCTAGTCATTATAATACCTCTTAATAATTATTGTATAATAATCTTATCACTTTTAGTTTTAATTTACTATATAAATTAATTTAAAAACTTCATAACTTCATCTTTAGAACTTAAATTCAAAATATCTAAAAAAGATTTTTCATCAATAACTTTTATATTAAGTTCATTAGCTTTATCAAGCTTTGAACCAGCGTCTTCACCACTAACAACAAAAGTAGTTGATTTACTAACACTTGAAGTTACTTTTCCACCATTTGCTTCAATTATATTTTTAGCATCATTTCTTTTTAATGTATTTAAAGTTCCTGTTAAAACTATTTTCATATCACTAAATAAATTTTTTGTTTTCGTATTTTTTTCTATTAAATTAGTATTTACACCACTATTTGTAAGTTCGTTTATAACTTTTATATTTTTTTCTTCTTTAAAGAATTCTAAAATACTTTTTGCCATAATTTCACCAAACTCATCTAGGCTAATAAGCTCATCAAAACTTGCATTAATTATATTTTCTAAACTCTTAAAATTATTAGCTAAAACTTTAGATGCTTTAGCTCCTATAAATTTTATTCCAAGTCCATTTATTAATTTATGTAAGTCATTTTGTTTTGATTTTTCTATTGCGTTAATTAAATTAGTAGCAGATTTTTTACCCATTCTTTCAAGTTTTTCAATATCTTCTGCTTTTAATTTGTATAAATCACTAATATTATTTATTAAATTATTATCAAGTAAAAGTGAAACTACACTTTCACCAAGACCTTCTATATCCATAGCTTCTCTTGATGCAAAGTGAATTATACCCCTTTTAATTTGAGCCTTACAATAAGTATTTACACACTTAAGTGCTGACTCTCCTTCTATTCTCACAGTTTTTTCACCACAAGAAGGACAAGTATTTGGCATATTAAATTCTATTTCATCTCCTGTTCTTTCTTCTTTTATAACTTCTAATACTTGTGGAATAATATCTCCTGCTTTTTGAACTAAAACTGTGTCTCCTATTTTTATATCTTTTTGTTTTATGTAATCTTCATTATGAAGTGTAGCACGACTTACATTAGTCCCTGCAAGTCTTACTGGAGAAAGTATTGCAGTTGGAGTTATATTTCCAGTCCTTCCAACCTCAACAATTATATCAAGTAATTTAGTTTTTTTCTTTTCTGCTGGAAATTTATAAGCAATAGCCCATCTTGGGCTTTTAGAAGTATTTCCTAAGATTTCTCTTTGAGCTAAATTATTTAATTTAACCACCATTCCATCAATTTCAAAATCTAACTTATCTCTATTTTCTGTAACAAAATATATATAATCTATAACTTCATCAATATTTTTAAATACTTTATAATCAGGACTCACAGAAAAATTCAAACTTTTCATATATTCTAGACACTCGCTATGAGTTTTTAAGTTATTGTTTTCTTTGTATTCTAAATTAAATAAAAATATGTCAAGTGGTCTTTTAGAGGTTACTTTTGGATCTAATTGTCTTAATGAGCCAGATGCTAGATTTCTTGGATTTGCAAAAATTTGTTCTCCTTTTTCTTCTTGATATTTATTTATTTTTTCAAAGTTTTTCTTTGATATAAAGACTTCACCTCTTAATACTAACTCATCTTCAGTTTCTATTTTTAAAGGAATACTTTTTATAGTCATTATATTTTTAGTTATATCCTCACCTATAATCCCATTTCCTCTAGTTAAGCCAAATTTTAATTCATTATCTATGTAAGTTAAACTAGTAGATAATCCATCAATTTTATATTCAACAACGTATTCTATTTCTTCATTTATAGTCTGACGTATCTTTTTGTCAAATTCTATTAGATCTTCTTTAGAATAAGCGTTAGATAGGCTAAGCATTGGTATTTTATGTTTTATTTGTTCAAACTTTTCTAACGCATCTCCACCAACTCTATTAGTTGGAGAATCTATTCTTTTTAAACTTGGATTTTCATTTTCAAGTTTTATAAGTTCGTTCATAAGTTTATCGTATTCATAATCAGATATTTCTGATATATCTTCATTGTAGTATTTATTGTTATAGTAATTTATTTTTTCAATTAATTCATCAATTCTTTTTTCCAAAAATATCACCTCATATTTATTTTATCATTTTTAATTTTATTTTAAATAAGTAAAAGTCCTCCTATATGTATAGAAGGACTTTTGATATATATAAAAAATGTATCACTATTTTGCTTTACTGAGGTGTGAGATACATTTATTTAATAGTATTATAACCATATAATTTATTTTTATTTATAATTTTTTAAATTGGTAACATTATAGATACTATCGTACCTTCATTTAATTTAGAGTAAATTTTTATTTCTCCATCGTGTGTATCTATTATATATTTCGCAATAGACAATCCAAGACCAAATCCACCACTTTCTCTACTTCTTGACTTATCCACTCTATAGAATCTGTCAAATATCTTTTCTAAATCTTCTTTAGAAATACCAATACCATTATCTTCAATAACTATATATACATTACTCTCTCCAGTATAGGAATTTATTTTTATAGTTCCACCACCGTCAGTATATTTAATGCTATTGTCAACAAAAATTCTTATAGCTTCCTTTATTAAATTTTTATCACCAAAAATTTTTAAATCTTCATTTTTATCAGTCTTTATAGTATGATTTTTATCTATCATACTACTTTCTTTTACTATTTCATCTATTAAATATTTTAGATTAAAATTTTCTTTTTGTACTATATTTTTATTATTCTCTCCACGAGCTAAAAATAAAAGACTTTCTATTAATCTTTTCATACTTTCAGACTCATCTTTTATAGCTTGAATTCCCTCATCTAAAACTTCTTTATCATCTTTTCCCCACCTATCAAGCAAATTTACATAACCTTGAATTACAGATATTGGAGTTCTAAGTTCGTGTGATGCATCAGATACAAATCTTTTTTGATTTTGTACAGATATATTAATATCATCAAGCATTTGATTAAAAGTTTTTGCTAAGTCTTTAAATTCATTGTTAGTTCCAGAAACATCTAGCCTTTTTTCTAAGTTGTTTATTGAAATTTCATTAACTTCATTAATCATATTATCAACAGGCTTTAAAGCCCTTTTTGATATTTTGTAAATAAGTATAGTATTTATAAATACCTCAAATCCCTTAAATATCAAAATAAACATTAGCATATAGAAAAATGATTCATATGAATTTATTGTGTTAGTTTTTAAGAATAAAAATATTAGTAAATATACAAAAATAATAGAAATTATTGTAAACATAAATAAATAACTAAGGGTAAGTTTTGATTTTATTGAAAACCTTATATTATTATCAATAAAATCTTTTGTATCTTTAATTATTTTGTCTTTGTAAGATTTTAGATTTTCGATTAGCTTTTCTTTACTATTCATCGTCTTTTATCTGATACCCTACCCCTCTAACAGTATTTATAATTTTCACATCGAATCTATTATCTATTTTATTTCTTAAATATCTCACATAAACATCAACAACATTAGTATCACCTATATAGTCATATCCCCAAATCTTTTCTAAAACGTTATCTCTTGTAACTACTACTCCCTTATTTTCAATTAAATATTTTAATAAATCAAACTCTTTTTTAGTTAATTCAATCTCATAATTATCATAAGTTACTTTATGCTTTTTTTCATTAACAACAAGCTTTCCAACCTTTAATTCTTCTTTAACTTTTGATGCAAGTCCACTCTTTCTTTTTAGGCAAACTCTAATTCTTGCAAGAAGTTCCTCTATTGCAAAAGGTTTTGCCATATAATCATCAGCACCTATATCAAGCCCCATAACTTTATCAGTTATATCACCTTTTGCAGAAAGCATAATAACAGAAACATCACTTACAGCTCTTATTCTTCTTAAAACTTCCATACCATTAAGCGAGGGTAGCATTACATCAAGAACTATAATGTCATAATCATTTGATAAAGCTTTATTAAGACCTTCTCTTCCATCTGATACTATATCAACATTATATCCTTCATGCCTTAATTCAAGCTCTATAAACCTTGCAATCTTATTTTCATCTTCGATTATTAAAACATTTCTCATAAATTTCTCCTTAAAAATATTTTATCCTAAATATATATAATTAATATTATACGGATATTTATAAACAATACTTTTATTTAAAACAATTCTGTTGAGTTAAATTATATACATAATTAAAAATATGCATTGGGATAGTTAAGTTTGGTATATTGAAAAAACTAGTGTTTGAAAATCATAATTTCAAAAATTAAAAAGTTATATGTAGTATTTTTAATGGATAAACTAGCACAATAGGGTATAAATATAAAAATATAAGTAAATCCTTACAAAATAAAAAATACTTGCAATTTGGCAAGTATTTTTTACTTTACTTTTTAGTTAAATCAAACTCAAGTTCATTTTCAAACTTAATTTTATATCCATAAAAGAATGATAAAACAAGAGATAGTAAAGTAATATGTGGTGCTAAAAAAGTTATTATAAGTGCAAGCATTGAACTTATATCAAGTGCTATTCTTTCATTTTTTCTAATTTTAAGTCTTGTTGTATTTAATTTTTTTACAAGACTTTTACCTTTTCTATAATATTTATCAGTTTCTTTCTTAAAGTCAGAGACAGTCTTGTCTTCTTCTTCTAAATACAAAAGTGCTGAAACTATATCTCCATCAAATCTTTCTAAAACTTCCTTAGCTTCTTTGTATCCAACATTTGCTCTTTTTCTTACAGCATCTATTTGTTCAACAGTTATTTTTTCCATATATAAAACCCTCCATACAATATATATAATTAATTTATTTAAAATCTCAACTTATATCTTAATTATAATAAATATTAATTAGTATTTATTTAGATAAAAATTAGAATTAGATTAAAATAAATAAAAATCTAAGTAGTATAAAAATACTCCTTAGATTTTATCTTATAAGCAAAATATATGTTTTAACGAATCATACATTATGTTTCTATTCATTTCATCAAAAATTTCGTAAGCTTCAACTGTATAAACTTTTACTGGGTCTTTTTGACCTATAGCTTGAAGTGGTACAGATTTTTGAAGTTGTTCCATAAGGTCTAAGTGTTCAACCCAATATTTATCAATAATACTAAGTATAAGTGGTTTTTGATAATCTTTTAGATTTTCATTGTTTTGTAGCTTTTCATTGTACAGATTAACTACAACTTCTTTAGTATAATCAAAAATTTCATTTATATCTTTATCATTAATATATAACTCTTTTATATCAAATAAATTCTTTATAAAATCTATATACTCATCTTTCACATAATAAATTTCACTTTCTTTTTCTTCAACTGATATATAATTATCAAAAGCATACTTTATTGTTTTATCTATCATACTTAAAACGATATCTACACAATCATCATCAAAAAGTACTTTTTGTCTATCTGAATAAATAGATTTTCTTTGATTATTCATAACATCATCATACTTTAAAACTTGTTTTCTTATTTCAAAATTTGTAGACTCTAGAGCAATTTGAGCATTTCTAATTAATTTTGGAAAATCTTTATGTACTAATTCTTTTTCACTATTTATTTTCGATGCAATCTTTTCTATTTTGTGACTCCCATAATTTCTTATTAAACTATCTTCTAAACTAACATAAAATATTGATTTTCCTGGGTCACCTTGACGACCCGAACGTCCCTTTAATTGGTCATCGACTCTTCTGTTTTCGTTTTTTTCACTACCTATTACATAAAGTCCACCAAGTTCAGCTACACCCTCTCCAAGTTTTATATCAGTACCACGACCTGCCATATTTGTAGCAACAGTTACAGCACCTAACTGACCTGCATCTTTTACTATATTTGCTTCTTTTTCGTGATTTTTTGCATTTAAGACGTTGTGAGGTATATTTTTTAAACTTAATAAATATGAAAGTATTTCCGATTTTTTTATTGACGATGTTCCAATTAGTATAGGTTGCTTCGTCTCATTATAGACTTTTTCCACTTCTAAAACTATTGCCTTAAACTTTTCTACTTCATTTACATAAACTTTCTCATCTAAGTCTTTTCTTATTACTGGTTTGTTAGTTGGTATTTCAACAACATTCATTCTATAGATAGCTTCAAATTCAGCTTCTTCAGTTTTTGCAGTACCAGTCATTCCAGATAATTTATCATACATTCTAAAGTAATTTTGATAAGTTATAGTAGCTAAAGTCTTTGATTCGTTTTTTATTTCTACATCTTCTTTAGCTTCTATTGCCTGATGAAGACCTTCTGAAAATCTTCTTCCCTCCATTACTCTACCAGTAAATTCATCAATTAGTTCTACTGAATCGTCTTTTACAACATAATCAACATCTCTTCTCATAACTACATCAGCTTTTAGAGCTTGATTTATATGATGATAAATAGACATATTTTCTAAATCCATAAGATTTTTTACATTATAAAATCTTTCTGCTTTTTCTATCCCACTATCAGTTAAATGTACTTGCTTTTCTTTTTCTTTGTATTCATAATCTTCAGGAAGTAACATCTTAATAAAAACATTAGCAACTCTAAACGCTTTTTCATCAAGACTTATTTGACCAGAAATTATAAGAGGTGTTCTAGCTTCGTCAATTAAAATAGAGTCAATTTCATCAACTATAGCAAAATTTAATCCTCTTTGAACCATTTCATCTTTATCCATTACCATATTGTCTTTTAGGTAATCAAATCCAAATTCATTATTAGTCCCATAAGTTATATCACAACTATATTCTTTTCTTCTTTCATCTGGTTTTTGACCATGAAGAATAACACCTACTGTAAGCCCTAAAAAATTAAAAATTGGTTCCATTAATTCTTTATCACGCTTTGCAAGATAATCATTTACTGTAACAACATGAACTCCCTTTCCAGTTAAAGCATTTAAATATACTGGAGCAACTCCAACTAGAGTTTTTCCTTCACCAGTTTTCATTTGAGCTATTTTAGATTGATGAAGTACAACTCCTCCCATAAGTTGGACTCTATATTGTTTCATATTCAAAACCCTTTTTGAAACCTCTCTAACAACAGCAAAAGCTTCAACCAAAATATCATCAAGAGTTTGTCCGTCTTTTAGTTTTTCTTTAAAGTAGTGAGTCTTTTCTTTAAGTTCATTATCAGAAAGCTTAGAAATTTCACTTTCTAAGCTTTCTATTTTATCTACTATTTTATTTAATTCTTTAAGCTCTTTTCTATCTAAATTTAATATATTGTCTAATATACTCATTATATCAATCCATTTCCTTAGTTAGATTTATTCATAGTTCTTTGTAGCATTACAACAGCTTCAGCACGAGTTAAGTTATTTTTTGGTCTTATGGTATTATCACTATAACCACCTAAATAACCTTTTTCAATACTTGCTTCAACTGAAGATTTTGCCCAACTAGATACTTTGTATCCATCAGTATAATTGTCTACTTTATCAGTATTTTCATCCCAAATTTTTTCGATATTAGAAATCATACTAACAGCTTCTTCTCTAGTTATAAAATCATCTGGTCTAAATTCATTTTCACTTTTCCCACTTGCAACTTTATTTGTGTAAGCAATATCTATCTCATTCTTTGCCCAGTGATTTATTGTATCATCAAAAACTTTTCCACTTGAATTTGTAAGATTATAAACTTTATTTATTAATTTTACAAATTCTGCACGAGTTATTTGATTATCAGGCTTAAAAGTATTATCCTCATACCCTCCAACAAATCCATTATTTAAAAATAATAATATACTCTCTTTTGCCCAGTGATTATTTATGTCATTTAATATTTGGTTTCCTTCGCTATTTATATTGTCATCATTAGTATTATTATCATCTGAATTATCGTTTGTATTATTATAATTGTCTAAAAACGATTTTATTTTATCTTTAGCACCTTGTCTATTATTTAATATATCTCTAGTAGTATAGTATATACTTCCATCAACATTTTCATATTTTGATGCTATTTCAAGTTGCTTATCTATTTGTACAGAAACTTCATCTTTATATATTCCGTGTCCTATATAAAGGTCAACATTAGTTCCATAAGCTACATCATTCCACCATTTTACTAAAGTTTCATAATCAGCAGATTTATGACCAGTTTCCCAATATATCTGAGGAACTATATAGTCTATCATATTTTGTTTTACCCAAAGTCTAGTATCTGCATAATCTGAGTAATAACTTTCTTTTCCATTAGTATTAGAACCATTTGAATCATTTCTATTATTTTTCCATATACCTGATGGACTTATTCCAAATTCTACATCACTTTTTATAGACTTTATTTTTTGATTTACTCTATTTATCATATCTGTTATATGATTTCTTCTTGAATTAGCAACTATACCATCTTTATTTTCACCTTGTGGTAGTGGATATCCTGATGGATAAAAATAATCATCAAAATGTATTCCATCAATATCATAGTTGTTAACTATTTCAGCAACAGTCTCAACTATATGGTTTTTAACTTCTTCTAACTCTGGATTAAAGTAAAGTTTATTATTATGAGTTAAAACCCAAGATGGATTTTTTCTTGCTTGATGATTTTTACTTAATACATTTAAGTCAGTTCCGCTAGTAGTAACTCTATATGGATTTAACCAAGCGTGAACTTTCATATTTCTTTTATGAGCTTCTTCTATTACAAATTGTAATGGGTCATACCCTGGGTCTTTTCCTTGGGTACCAGTTAATACACTTGACCAAGGATTTATATTTGATTTATATAATGCATCTCCCTGAGTTCTAACTTGAAACATAATTGTATTAATTCCAGTTTGTTTTAATGTATCAAGTATATTTATCATTTCTTGTTTTTGAGCATTTATATTTCCTTTTACTTTTGGCCAGTCTGAATTGTAAACTGTAGTTATCCAAGCTCCTTGCATACTATCTCTCTCATATGCGTATGAGCTATTTATAAAACAATTTGAAAAAACTAATATAAAACTAAATATTAAAGATAATAATCTCCTCAACTATATTCCCTCCGATAAAAAATTTTTTATAATCATAATTAACAACTAATATTATATAACAATATATTACATAATGTAACCTCTATAATATACCAAAAATATAACCCTAAATAAAATATTGTATAACCAATTAAAAAGACTAGATAAAAAATCTAGTCAAAATTATTTAAGCCTACTTAATGTAACAACAGCCTCAGCCCTTGTCATATTATTATTTGGTCTAAATGTATTATCTTCATAACCACCCATTATTTTATTATCATTTAAGGCATCAACTGAACTTTTTGCCCAATCACCTATGCTATCCTTATCAGCGAAATCTAAGTTTCCATCTCCTGAAATCTTAAGTATATTAGAAATTATAGAAGCTGCCTCTTGTCTAGTTATTTGGCTATTTGGTCTAAATGTGTTGTCCTCATATCCATTTATATATCCCTGCTTTGAAGCTATTTGAAGTTCATTATAATACCAGTCATTTTCATTTACATCAGTAAATTTAACTTCAGAAACTTCACTAAATCCAAAAACTTTATTAACTATTTTAACAAACTCTGCTCTAGTTATAGAGTTATCTGGTTTAAATGTATTGTCTTCATATCCATTTAAAATTCCTTTTGATACAAAATCAATTATAGATTCTTTTGCCCAGTGACTATCTATATCAGTTAATTTAATTTCAGGATTTGTTGGTTTATTATCTGGATTAACTGGTGGATTTTCTGGCTTTTGATTTTCATTGTTATCAGGATTTTCAACAACCGGATGCTTATCTTCACTAATTGTTACATAATTAGACGATACATATCCAAATCTAGAATTATATTTTATTTTATACCATCCATTTCTTTCTCCAACTATTTCAACAGTAGAACCTTTTGGAATACTTCCTAAGACTTCATAATCACTACCATATCCTTTTCTTACATTTAACCAATCAGTATTTACTGTTCCAGTTTTTATAACCTGTGTGTTTGAGTTATCAAGTACAATATTATCTAGTAAATACCTTTCTACACCATCTGCAATTCCAGTAGCTAACTTTTCTTGATATTCTGGAGTTTTTAATTTATTTACCTCTTCTATATTAGTTATAAATCCACATTCAACAAGAGATGAAGGTGAATAAGTAGTTCTTAATACAGAAAAGTTAGCATTTTTAACTCCTCTACTTTTTCCATTAGTTTGAATTATTAAGTTTTCTTGTATATCATCACTTAAAGGTTTAAATTGTGGTTTATTAGAGTGATAGTAACTCTCTATACCATATGCACTACTTGATGCTGAATTGTGATGAATAGAAACAAAAACGTCAGGGTCATAATTATTAGACATCTCCCCTCTTTGTCCTAAAGAGTAAAAAATATCAGTTTCCCTACTCATTAACACATCTATTCCTCTTTGATTTAATTTTTCTTTTACAAGCTTTGCAACAGCTAAATTAAGATCTGCTTCTTCCACTCCATTTGCAACACTTCCAGGATCAGAACCACCGTGACCTGCATCTATGAAAACTTTATACTTATTGTTTAAAACATCATTTCTAGCAATTTTAGGCTTGTCTAAATTATTATCAACATAAATTTCGACTATATAAACAATATTGTTAATTCTTATACTTAAAAAAACCGTACCCTCAGATAAAGTTTCGAGATAACCATCTTTATTTATTTTTGCAACTTTGTTATTTGAAAGTTCAACATCTTTGTATTTTTTTAAATCAATTTTTTCTCCTAATTCTAAAACTATACCATCTTCAAATTCTATTTTTTTATTTTCGTATCTTTTTAAAACAGAGTTAAATTCATCTTCTATATTATTATTAGCATATGAAATATTTGCGCCAAATGAAAATAACATAACTGAAAATACACCAAAAGATAGTATATTTCTTATTTTCTTATTCACTTTCAAAGAAATACCTCCCTTTCATATTTTTAAATTCATATATAATATTATCATAATAGATATATATTTTTAAGTATTTTTATAGATATATTTGTCTAATTTTAATCAAATATTCATGATTAATAAATTATATTGAGTAATTATAGACTCTATTATATAATGTAGTTTAAGAAAAATTTATAGTTAGGGGATAAGAATTTATGAAAAAAATACTATCAATAATTCTTACATTAAGCTTATTTTTAAGTAATGTAGGTCTTATTAATGGATATGAAAATAATGAAACATTACATAAGATAGAAAATAATTTACATAGTTTAGATGAAAAAAGCACAGAATTTTCATCAAACAAAAAATCAATAAATAAATCTAAAGATGTTGTTCATGTATTTGATAACTTAAATGATGCTAGTAAGTTTTTAAGTAGTCAAATGGTAAAAAGAGAAAGTTTTATAAAAATAGGTATAAATCAAGAATATTATAATGGAATGTATAATGATTTATTTGAATTAGTTTTTTCTAATAATTCTGGTAGCTCTAGTGAAGGAGATTATCTTTATTGGCACTTAAGTTCAACTTCTTCTAAGTACTTTAAAAAGACTAATTATGTTGAATTTGAAATATCTATAAAATACTTATCAACTTATAAACAAGAACTTGAAGTTGACAAAAAAGTTAAGTCAGTTTTAGATAAATTAAATGTTTATGATGCTAGTGATTACGAAAAAATTAAAGCAGTTCACGATTATATAGTTCAAAATATAGATTATGATAAATCATTAACTCGCTATACTGCATATGATGCAATAATTAAAGAAAATGTGGTTTGTCAAGGTTTTGCATCTCTTACTTATAAAATGCTAAAAGAACTTGGTGTTGATGTTAGAGTTATTTCAGGATATAGCAAAAATCAAGCACATGGATGGAATATAGTTAAGATAAATAATAAATGGTACAACATAGATAATACTTGGGATGAAAATCTAACTACAAAAAATTCTATTAGTTATAAGTACTTCCTTAAAAATTCAGAGGAATTTGACAAAGACCATAAAAGAGATACTAAATTTACTACACCTGAATTTAATAACAAATACAAAATAGCTAAAGATTCATTTGACCCAGAAAATCATCCAATTCAAAATAACCCTTCTAAGCCAGAAATATCTACTCCTATTTTAGGTATAGTTGATATAAGTAATCATTGGGCTAAGGAAGATTTAAAATTATTCTTACAAAAAGGATATAGTGATAATACTTTAAGACCTAATAACACAATAACAAAAGCTGAATTTATAAAAATAGTAAATGAGGTATTTAATATAAATTCAGATACTATAAAAGATAATAACCAAAACGAAAATATATCATTTTTAGATGTACCTAAAAATAGTTGGTACTATAATGATATAATGAATGCTATTAAATTTGGTTATATTGAAGGTGATGGTAATTTCTTTAATCCAGAAGATGATATTACTAGAGAAGAAGTAGCAAAAATCCTTACTAATATCAATTCAAATGCTGATACTAATTTAAATAAAATATTTGCTTATGATGATTGGCATAATATATCTCCTGATTATAGAGCTAGTGTTGAAGGAGCATTAAAAAATAATTATATTGGTGGCTACAGTGATAATACTTTAAAACCTCAAAGACTAGTTACTAGAGCTGAGGCAATAGTTATGTTAAATAGAATAAAAAACAAGTAGAATTACTTGTTTTTTATTTGAAAAATCCTATATATTCATCTTTTAATATATCTTTTATTTTTGATATATTTATTTTAAATGATGGTATTCCTAAAGAATATGGACCAATATCATATAAATCAAAATATAAAACTAAATTATCATCTTCAATATAAAACTTTTGATTTTCATTTAACTCCTTAAAATTATATATACCAATATTTTCAGAGTTTTCTTTTTCTAAATTTATTATATTTTGTCTTATTTGCTCTTCTATTATTTCTTTATAGTTAGAATTTTTTTCAAATAAATCATCAAAATATAAAAACTCTTTTTTCTTTGTATCTATATTATATGAAATATCTTCATATAATCCATGAGCTCCACCACTATATTTATAATAATTTATTAAGATACTAATAACTCCATCAGAATTTTTTTTGACCTTATAGTCAACATTAGCTAAAAACTTAGTATCTCCGTATAATATATCAACATAAAAATTTTTAATTTCTTCTTCAGTAGTATTGTAAAAACTCATAATATCAGTAGTTATTTTATCGTTTATAGTTTTTTGAAAATCTTTATCATCTATAATTATTATTGGTATATTAATAACACTACTTAAATATTTAGTATCTTTTGTTATTGTTTGGGTATCAATGTTAGCTTCTATTTTATTACTTTTTATTGATTTAGTATTAGACTTAAATAAATCATAAGGAATATTAAATTCATAAAATTCTTTTTTATAAGTAGTTTTATAAGGATTAAAATTTATATTTATACTATTGTCGGATATTTCATAACTTGTATCTTTACTTATTTTTATCATAGATAAGTCAACATCTAAATTATTTTCTTTAATATAACTTTTTATATGATTTTCTATATTGCGAAAAATCTTTTCTTCATTATTAATAAAATGATTTAAATAAATTCTTTGTCCACTTCTTAAATCAAACACATAACTATTTTTATACAAATTTATCTTATTGTCTTTTTCAATTAATTCTTTGTATACAACAATATTTAATATATCTTTATTTTTAAAAGGTATATGATAATCTATATTTATAGTTTTATATGTTTTATCTAAATTAAGTCTATTTGATTGTCTTTTTATATTTGTAAAGCTATTTATTTCATTTCTTAAATAAGAGTTTATATGCCTTTCTACATCTTTATTGTCTTTATAATAAATAGAAGGTATTTTTATATTTATAGTTAAATCTTTATCTTCTATTTTAAGACTTTGTTCATCTACTTTTAAATATATACTTGCTTTATTTATATTAGATAATAATCTATCTTTTATATCATAAAATAAAATTTCATCAAATATTGATATTATAAGCAAAAAAATAAAAAGTACGTATTTAAAATTTTTCATTTTTACCTCCAAATACATACTTTTATATTTTGTAATTTTAAAATTTTTATCCTATTAATAATTTTTATAATTTAAGTTTATATGTAAAAAGGAGTATAGATTTTTCTATACTCCTTTTATATTAAAAGTTAAAGTCTAAGCTAGCATTACCGTTAGTTGAAGAATCAAATCCTTCTCTTAATGTAAATCCACTTACTAAATCTTTTAGTACTTGTGATTGTCCACTTAACTCTTCACTTGCTGCTGAGCTTTCCTCTGCTGTTGCTGAGTTTGTTTGGACTACTGCTGATATTTCTGATATACTTTCTCTTATATTTTCTGCTGC
>CALWPP010000004.1 GCA_944383455.1 uncultured Peptostreptococcaceae bacterium | reverse complement strand
ACACATCACGATAGAGATATAAATGCAAGTATAAATATATTAAATGAAGGAATAAAACTTATAACAAAATAGATAACTTATGTAAGAACCGTAGGAACTACGGGGATAGCCTGTGGAGAATCAGTAAGACATATTTTATGCAAGATTCTAAGAAGCAGGAACACGCGACTTTAGTCGTGAGAGGTTCAGGTAAGATCAATACCCTATTCAAGTTATAATAGTCAATTTAATAGAGAAAATATAAAATATTTTTTAAATAAAAATAATTTATATTATGTATATATAGGGGATTTACTTGGAGCAAGAAGGATAGAAAAAGAAGTATATGATAGTGAAAAAAGAGTTGACTTTGAAAAAGTTGTTAATAGTAAATTTTTTAAAAAAGGTATTAAAAGATTAGAAGTGGGTATTTCAAAAAATTATAAAATATCTTTAATGTGTGCTGAAAAAATACCGTGGTCTTGCCATAGAAGTATTTTGATAGGAAGATATTTGAAAGAAAAAGGGTATGATGTATACCATATATTAAATGAGGATAAAAGAATTTCACAGTGTGAATTAGAAGAAATATTAATTGAAGAATATTTTCCAAATAAAAATCAAATTTCTTTTATAGATAATATGAATTTGAATTATGAAGAATTAATAACAAAATCATACAAACTAAAAAATAATGAAATAGGATATAAAATAGAAGATTAAAATATTTACTAATAATATTTTAAATATTAAATAGAAATTACTATAGTGAATTTATACCTAAATAGACAATATAGTTAATTTATGATATAATTTTTCACAATAAATTAGGAAAGGGTGAATTTAATGAGTACGGTAGGAGGACTTCTTATAAAATAAGGAGTTTAAATCCTTTTTTATAAGAAGTCATTAGTTAAATCTTATAAATAAAGGAGAAAATAATGGAAAAATTACAACTTAATGAAGTAAAAGAAATTATAAAAAGTTATTGTGTTAGTTCACTTGGAAAAGATCTTATAGATAAATTAATTCCAAGTTCAAATATAGAAGTAGTTCAAAGAAGATTAAATGATAATATAGAAGCTAAGAAAATATTAGAAAATAGTAATCATATTCCTCTTGAAGGAGTTTCTAATATTTCATCTATAACTCAAAAAGTTGAAAAAGGGATGATACTTGACCCTATTGAGCTTTTGAAAGTTAGTGATTTTTTAAGAGGTTGTTCAAAGATTAAAAAATTTATGGTAGATATGAATTTTTATTCTCCAAATTTAAGCTCATATTCTCTTAATATAACAGAACTTAAAGAAATAGAAGAAGAAATAAATTTTTCAATTAAAAATAACAAAGTAGATTCAAATGCATCTAAAGAACTAAAAAAGATTAGAAGAAATATTGACGTTTGTGAAGAAAAAATAAAAGATAAATTAAATAAGTTTATAACTTCAAGCAATAATAAAAAATATATTCAAGAATTTATAATAACAAAAAGAGATGATAGATATGTTATTCCTATAAAATCTTCGTTTAAAAATGATGTTGAAGGAGTAATACTTGATACTTCTTCAAAAGGAAATACGGTTTTTGTTGAGCCAAAAATTATTTCAAAATATAGTTTAGAACTAATAACTTTAAAATCTGAAGAAGTCATTGAAGAGTATAAAATTTTATCCTTTTTAAGTGAGCTTATAAATGAAAAAATTTATAATATAAACTTAAACTTAGAAATAATTTCAGAGTACGATATGATTTTTGCAAAGGCTAAGTTTAGTAAAAATATTAATGGGATAACACCAAAAATAAATAAAAATGGATACATAAAAATTATAAAAGGAAAGCATCCACTTTTAAAAGGAGGCGTTGTTCCTCTTGATATAGAAATTGGAAAAACTTATAGAACATTAGTTATAACAGGTCCAAATGCAGGTGGAAAAACTGTTTCACTTAAGACTGTTGGAATTCTTACTTTAATGGTTGAGTGTGGGTTTGATATTTGTGCTGACCCTAATACTGAAATAAGTATTTTTGATGATGTTTTTGTTGATATTGGAGATAATCAAAGTATTGAAAATTCTTTAAGTACATTTTCTTCTCATATGAAAAATATTTCAGATATAATGAAAAAATCAAAAGGACTTACACTACTACTTTTTGATGAAATAGGAAGCGGAACAGAGCCAAACGAAGGAGCAGGGCTTTCGATATCTATTTTAGAAGAGTTTTATAAAAAAGGATGTATAACTATTGCATCAACTCATTATGGAGAAATAAAAAGATTTGCCAATCTTCATCCTCATTTTGAAAATGCAGGTATGCTTTTTGATAAAGAAACTTTAGAACCACTTTATAAATTAACTATTGGAACATCTCAAGATAGTAATGCACTTTTTATATCAAGAAAAATGGGAATAAATGAAAGTGTTTTAAAAAGAGCATATAATTATATTCAAAATAAAGACTATACTATAGAAGTAATTGACTTTAGCTTCGATGAAAATAAAATAGAAAAAGAAGTAGAATTTGAAAATATTGAATATTTTGTTGGGGATAAGGTACGATTACTTGATAAAGACGATTTTGGTATAGTGTATAAAACCATAGATAAATTTAACAATATCATCGTTTTGTATAAAGATGAGTTTATACAAGTAAATATAAAAAGAGTTAAACTTTATATAAGAGCTACTGAATTATATCCAAAAGATTACGATTTAAATTCTTTATTTACTTCTTATAAAGATAGAAAACTTGAAAATGATATAAAAAGAGGTTCTAAAAAAGCATTAAGAAAAATACAAAAAGAGATTAAATTGAATAAAAATTAAGTAAAAATTAAATACTATATTTATACTAAACTTATGGAGGAAAAATTATGATAAGTTGTAATGTAAATAATTGCTCTCACAACTCAAGCGGGACTTGTTGTGCAAATAGTATAAATGTAGGTGGAAAAGGTGTATCAAAAGCTGAAAATACTTGTTGTGGTTCGTTTTTAGATAAGACCAACTATTCAAATTTAACAAATAGTTGTAGCTCAAGTGGTGCTTGTGAAAGTATAAGTTGTAATGCTGAAAACTGCAAGTATAATTCAAATGAAGCTTGTACAGCAAAAAATATAGAGATAAATGGAGCAGAAGTTAATCTTTATAGTGAAACTAACTGTAAAACTTTTGAATTAAAGTAATGAAAAGTGATGCATAGCATCACTTTTTTAAGTGTATTTTTATGATTTCTTCTATATTTTCTCTACATCTCTCACCTATACAAACACCGTTAGTTACATTTAGTTTTTCTTTTAACTTGTCAACCGTATCATATCCATCATTTATAGCATCTATTATATCAGATTTTTTTATTTGTTTACAAAAACAAACTAAAGTATCCATTCGATTGTAAACATATTCTTCTTGTGAAGGTTTATAATCTTTGTATTGCTCAATAAAATACTCTATTGAAGTTTTACATCTTTCTCCACCACAAAGACCTGAAGTGACTCCTAGTTTTTCTTTGATATCATCAACTGTGTGAGCTCCTTTTATTATAGTATCAATTATTTCGTATTTTTTTATACCTTTACAAAGACAAAGTATAGTATCCATATTTTTCTCCTTATTAAATATGATTTAATTATTATAAAAGATTAGTTATTTTATGTAAAGTTTTATTAAATATTAATTTTTTTGTGTTATAATATAAAACTAAAAGGAGGCAGTTTTATGAAAATAATAACTCACGAAGATATAATAAATTTAGATATAGACTATAAAGAACTTTATAGTTGGATTAAAGATTCATTTATACAAAAAAATAGTGCAATACTTCCAAATAAAATTAGTATAACTGGAGAGGGTGGAAAGTTTTTTAATACTATGCCTTCAGTTAGTACTGTAAATGATGTTTTTGGTGTAAAAGTTGTTACAAGAAAGCAAGATAGAAAGCCAACTATTGACTCACAAATTTATTTATATGATTTAGAAAGCTATAACATAAAAGCAGTAATGGATGGAAACTACATAACAGCTATGAGAACTGCTTGTGTATCAACTTTAGCGATTGAAAAACTAGCAGTTAAAAACTTTGAAACTATTTCTTTTATGGGTCTTGGATTAGTTTCTGTAACTACTTTAAAAATTATAGAAAAAATATTTGAAGGAAGAAAATTAACTATAAAACTTTTAAAATATAAAAATCAAGCAGAAGAATTAATAGAAAAGTTTAAAGAAAATAATAACTTTAATTTCGTAATATCAAATAGTGTAGAAGAACTTATAAATGGTTCTGATGTTGTAATTTCTGCTATTACTTATGCTGATGGTTATATTTCTGAATTTGATTGGTATAAAGAAGGAGCTTTACTTTTACCGGTTCACGTTAAAGGTTTTTCTAATGTGGACAAGCTATTTGACAAAGTTTATATGGATGATTTTGATAATATGAAAGTTATTGAAGGATTTGACTTAATCAAAAATAAATGTGAATTGACTGACCTTTTACTTGATGAAACTAAGGGAAGAAAAGATGATAAAGAAAAAATAATTTCTTATAATGTAGGTTTATCAACTCATGATATATTATTTGCAAATAATATATACAAAAAAGTAAACGAAAAAGGGAATATAGAAGAAGTAAAATTAAACCAAATAAATGAAAAAATATGGATATAAAATATTAGTGGTATCGTTTGGATATCACTTTTTTAAATTTAGCTACAAAATATAATACTTGTGTTATAATAAAATTTATAAATTTTAAGATTAGGAAGGTATTTATATAGATGAAATGGACTGAAGTAACAATAAAAACTACAACAGAAGCAGTTGAAGCTGTAACTAATATTTTATATGAGTTAAATGTTGGTGGGGTTTCTATTGAAGACCCAAAAGACTTCAAATTCCAAAAGAAAAATGAATATGATTGGGACTTTGTTGAAGAAGAAATATTTAATAGTGGATATGATGGTGTTATAATAAAAACTTACATAACAGAAGAAAAAGATGTAACAAAAGATATAGAAATAATAAAAGAAAGAATACAAAAATTAAAAGATTTTGGAATAGATGTAGGAGAAGCTATAGTTGAAATTTCAGAGGTTGATGAAGAGGATTGGGCTAATGAATGGAAAAATTACTATAAGCCTACAAAAATAGGTGAAAAAATAGTTATAAAGCCAACTTGGGAAGAATATGAAAAGAAAGAAAATGACATAATAGTAGAACTTGATCCAGGAATGGCATTTGGAACAGGGACTCACGAAACAACTTATATGTGTATTGAACAGCTTGAAAAATACGTTAAAAATGATTCTAAAGTATTTGATATAGGTTGTGGAAGTGGGATACTTGCTATAGTATCTGCTAAACTTGGAGCTAAAGAAGTATTAGCTGTTGATTTAGATGAGGTTGCTGTTAAAGTTTCAAATGAAAATATAGAGCTTAATAATGTTTCTAAAAATGTTAAAGCAATATGTGGTAATTTAATGGATGTTGTTAGTGATAAAGCAGATATCGTAGTTGCAAACATAATTGCAGATATTATAATACTTTTATCAAAAGATATTAAAAACTTTATGAAAAAAGATTCTATATTTATATCATCAGGAATAATTCATAAAAAAGTTGATGAAGTTGTTAAATCTCTTGAAGAAAATGGACTTGAAATAGTTGAAATTCAAACTCTAGGTGAATGGAACGCTATAGTTTCAAAAATTAAGTAGGTGAAACTATGGATAGATTTTTTGTTGATAAAGAAAATATTGACTTAACCTCTAATACTCTTTTTATTTATGGAGAAGATATAAAGCATATATCAAAGGTTTTAAGATGTAAATTAGGTGAAAAGTTAGAGATTTGTGATAAAGACAATTCAGAATATATTTGTGAAATTATTGATATAAATAAAGAGTTTATAAAACTTAGTATATTAGAAAAAGTATATATAAAAAGGGAGCCTAATTTAAAAATAAGAGTTTATCAAGGAGTTCCTAAAAACTCTAAAATGGAGTATATTCTTCAAAAACTAACTGAAGTTGGAGTTAATGAAATTATTTTATTAGATACTAAAAGAAGTGTATCAAAATTTGATGAAAAAAAAGAAGGTAAAAAATTAGACAGATTTGAAAGAATAATTTATGAAGCATCAAAGCAAAGTAAAAGAGGTCAAATTCCAAAGCTAACGGGAGTTATAAGTTTTAAGGAAGCACTAAATTCTATAAAAGAAAATGATTTAAATATAGTTTGTTATGAAAATGAAAATACAACTTCGATTAAAAATGCTATAAAAGGTGTAAATATAAATAGTATTGGTATTTTTGTTGGTCCTGAGGGTGGATTTTGCGAAGAAGAAATAAAAGAACTTGAAAAAAACGATGTAAAAAGTGTTTCTTTAGGAAATAGAATTTTAAGAACTGAAACTGCATCTTTGGTTGCAAGTAGTATAGTTTTATACGAATTAGACGATTTAGGAGGCAATTAATGAAAAAAGTAGCTTTTTATACTTTAGGATGTAAAGTTAATCAATATGAAACTGATGCTATGCTTGATATGTTTGAAAAGGAAGGATACACTCAAGTTAATAGTGAGGATTTTGCAGATGTTTATGTTATAAATACTTGTACTGTAACTCATATGAGTGATAGAAAATCTCGTCAATATATAAGAAGGATGAAAAAGAAAAATCCAGAAGCTATAATTGCAGTAGTTGGATGTTATTCTCAAGTATCTCCTGAAGAGATTTTAGAGATAGAAGAAGTAAATTTAGTTATGGGAACTAATGAAAGACGAAAAATAGTTGAAGAAATAAAAAAACTTGACTCAACAAAAAAGGTAAGTACTGTTGATGATATAATGAAAGTTAGAGCATTTGAAGAAATAGAAATAAACCAAACTAACGGAAAAACTAGAGCATTTATGAAGATTCAAGACGGATGCGATAGATTTTGTACTTATTGCATAATTCCTTATGCAAGAGGAGGAAAAATAAGAAGTAGAGATTTAGAAAGTATAATAAAAGAAGCAGAAAAATTATCAGAAAAAGGATATAAAGAAATTGTATTAACAGGTATACACGTAGCATCTTATGGGAAAGATTTTAAAGAAAAAGAAAGTAATCTATTAGAAGTTATTAAAAAAGTAGCAAAAATAGAAAAAATAGAAAGAATAAGACTTAGTTCTGTTGAGCCAATTTTATTTACTGATGAGTTTATAACAGAAATCAAAAAAATAGATAAACTTTGTCCGCATTATCACTTATCCCTTCAAAGTGGCTGTGATGAAACTTTAAAAAGAATGAATAGAAGATATACTACTTCTGAGTACAAGGAGATAGTAGATAAACTAAGAAAAAATATACCTGATGTAGCAATAACGACAGATGTAATTGTTGGCTTTCCTGGAGAAACTAATGGTGAATTTGATACTACATTAAATTTTTTAAAAGAACTAGAGTTAACTCAAATGCATATTTTTAAATATTCACCAAGAAAGGGTACACCAGCATCTGAAATGGAAAACCAAATAGACCCTCAGATAAAACAATTTAGAAGTGATAGTTTACTTTCTTTAAATAGAGAAAACTTTTATAAGTTTTCTAAAAATTATTTAAACAAAGAAGTCGAAGTTTTATTTGAACAAGCTATAAAAGAAAATGTTTATGAAGGTCTTACAAAAAATTATATAAGAGTTGTTGTTGAAAGTAAAAAAGATATTCAAGGTAAAATACTTAAAACTAAAATAACAAGTATAGAAAATGAATATACGAAGGGAGAAATTATTTAATGGATTGTTTATTTTGTAAAATAGTAAGTGGAGAAGTACCATCAACTAAAGTATATGAAAATGATAAAGTATTAGCATTTAATGATATAAATCCACTAGCGCCGGTTCATATTTTAGTAATACCAAAAAAACACTACACAAGTATAAAAGATGTTCCTGATAGCGAAATGGAAATAATTGCAGAAATACACAAAGTAATAAATCATATTGCAAAAGAAAAAGAAATAGACAAAACAGGTTTTAGAATAATAAATAATTGTGGAGAAGATGCAAATCAAGTTGTAAAACATATACATTATCATGTTCTTGGTGGTAAGAAACTTAATCCATAATTTTCAATAAAAAATACTTGAAAAATGAGTGTTATTAGTTTATAATAAACGGAGTATGAAACTTTGTATTAAGTTTCAACAAAATTCGCGCAATCGGAGGGAGGGAAAACGAAATGTCAGAAGTTAAAGTAAGAGAGAATGAAACACTTGATAGTGCTTTAAGAAGATTTAAGCGTCAAT
Source organism: uncultured Peptostreptococcaceae bacterium (assembly GCA_944383455.1). GTDB lineage: Bacteria > Bacillota > Clostridia > Peptostreptococcales > Peptostreptococcaceae > JAGHEK01. The sequence goes on along the minus strand of CALWPP010000004.1, from coordinate 140,996 downwards.
GTGCTATGTCTGGCATAATGTCAGAAGTAAGAAAAAGAGAGCACTATGACAAGCCAAGCGTAAGACGTAAAAAGAAAGCAGAAGCTGCTAGAAGAAAAAACGCTAAAAAATAGTAATAAAATATCAAAGAGGTGAGGGGAATGTCCCTTAAAGAAAGATTACAAGAAGATTTAAAGTCTTCTATGAAAAATAAAGAGACAGTTAAAAAATCTGTGATAACTTTAATAAGAGCATCTATTAAGCAATTTGAAGTTGATAATAGAGTCGAGCTTGATGATGATGGTATAATTGATGTTATATCAAAACAGTTAAAGCAAAGAAATGACGCTTTAGAAGAATTCAAAAAAGCTAATAGAGATGACTTAGTAAGTGAAACAGAAGCTGAAATCAAAGTTTTAAAAGAGTACCTACCTCAACAATTAAGCGAAGAAGAATTAGATATTATAGTTAAAGAAACTATATCTGAAGTAGGAGCAACTTCTATGAAAGATATGGGTAAAATAATGTCAGCTATAAAGCCTAAAACAAAAGGAAGAGCTGATGGTAAATTAATAAATAAGTTAGTAAAATCTAACTTACAATAGATTAAAAAAGCCTATGAGATAATCTAGGCTTTTTTTGTTTTTAAATTTAAGTAATAATACCAATAGTTTGTACATATTTATTAATAAAGTAAACTAAGGAGGAGATTTTGTTGATAGTTTCAGTAAAAGAAATAAAAAATTTCTTAATAAGTATTATAATACCTTTAATAGTAGGTTTCTTGAGCTCAAACATTTCTAAATTATTACTTAAAATGGATATATCTGAGTTTTACTCACAACTTATAAAGCCAAGTTTTGCACCACCTTCAAATATTTTTCAAGTAGTTTGGATAATACTTTTTATTTTGATGGGTATATCTTATTACATAATTTCTAAAAATGATAAGAAAGATCCAAAAGTAAATGATGCACTTTTTTATTATTATTTACAACTTGGTTTAAATTTTTTATGGAGTATATTATTTTTTGGACTTGATTTAAGATTTACTGCAATTTTTAATATACTAATATTGATAGTTGTAGTTTTAGTTATGATATTTAAATTTTATAAAATAGATAAAAGAGCAGCATTTTTAAATATACCTTATTTATTATGGTTAATTGTTGCATTATTTTTAAATTATTTTATATGGATTATAAATAAATGAGAATACTCCGTATTTAGGGGTATTTTTTATTGTATTGAATAATTAGTTTATAAGTTATAGAATAATTATTAAAAAAGGAGTTATAAACTTATGAAAATAGCTGTTATATCGGATATACACAGTAATATTTATGCACTAGAAGAAGTATTAAAAGACGTAAAACAAAGAAACGTTGACTTAGTGGTTTGTACTGGTGACTTAGTTGGATATGGTACAAGACCAAATGAAGTTATAAACTTAATTAGAGAAAATAAAATACTAACTATAATGGGAAATTATGATGATGCAATAGGAAATTATAAAATAGTTTGTGGATGTGATTATCCTGACCCAAAAGATGCAGAAAAAGCAGGACTTTCGATGAGTTTTACTGCAAATGAAACTACTGATTATAATAAAGAATTCTTAAGAAATTTATTAGAAGAAGTAGTTATTAAGGTAGGTAATAAAACTATAAGATTTGTTCACGGAAGTACAAGACTCATAAATGAATACTTAAAAGAAGATTCAAAAGAAGCAAAAGAAGTTATGAAAGATTTAAAAGAAGATATTTTAGTTTGTGGACATACTCATATTCCATATATTAAAAAATATGGTGAAAAATTATTAGTTAATGCAGGAAGTGTTGGTAAACCAAAGACTAATAATCCAAATGCAAATTACATTACAATAGAAATCATAGAAAATGATGTTAATATTGATATTTTTGAAGTAGAGTATAACTATGAAAAGTTTGCAAAAGAAATAGAAGAAAATGAAATACTACCAAACGATTTTGCAAGACTTATAAGACAAGGAAGTTCAAAGTAAGCAATTTAAAGTTATGTTTTACTTATATATACTAAAAAACTAAATAAGAGTTTTAGAAGCTCTAGCATTAGCTAGGGCTTTTTGGTATTTATATTAATTTTAAATCATATATATTTTTTAAAGTATTTAAAATGGAGGTTTTTATGTTTGAAGTTACTAAGCCTACAACTACTATTGTTGGAAATACTTTTGTTAGTATAGAAAATTATTTATCAATAATAACTTATGAAAGAGAAGAAATAAAAATAAAAACAAAACTAAAGACTATAAAAATAAGTGGTGATAATCTTTTATTAAAATATATTGATGATGGAGAAATCGGAATAAAAGGAACTATATATAATATAGAGTATATAGATTAGGGGGATTTACTAAGTGATAAGTTATATGAGGGGATACTATACCATAATTGTTGATGGTATAGTAGTTGAAAATTTTTTGAACTATTTAATTAGAAATAATATAAGGGTTTATAATTTAAAAAGAATTGATAACACAAAAATAGAGTTTTGTATTACAAAAGATTATTATAAGTTATTCAAAAAAGTATACAGAGGGAGTACTTTTAATGTAAAAGTAAAACAAAAAACGGGACTACCATTTTTAGCGGTTAGAATTTATAAAAATAAAATTATGTGGTTAGGAGCTATTATTTCACTTTTTATATTAATGTCAACCTCTCAATTTGTAACTGATGTTTATATTCAAGTTCCAGAAGGAATAAAAAAAGAAGATATACGAGAAGAACTTTATAAGATAGGGCTTAAACCTGGTACATACAAAAAAAGTATCGATAGAAAAAATATAAGAGATGAAATAATGATAAAATTTAATGATGTAGCTTACGTTTCAATAAATGTTAAGGGAACTAATGTATTTGTCACAATAACTAAAAAAGCAGAAACTTTGGAATCAAAAGAAAACTCAAATTACTGTAACGTAATAGCAACAAAAAATGGTATAATAGAAAATATAATAGCAAGAAGTGGAAAAGCAGTAGTCAAAGAAGGAGATATTGTAAAAAAAGGAGACGTGTTAGTTACTGGTGCAGATACAAAATCGCCTCCTGAAATTTGGGCAAGCACTTTTTATGAAGTTGTTGAAAGTGAGAGTTATGAGGAGTCTATAAAAGAAAAGACTGGAAAAAGTAAAAATGTTTATACTATAAAATTTTATGATAAAGAGTATACTATAAGAAGAAAAATAGACTATAAAAATTACACAATAGAAAATAAAGAGTATAAATTATCATTTAACAATTATACTTTTCCTATAAAAGTAAATGTAAGTTCTTTCTTTGAAACTAAAGAAAAGAAAATTACAAAAGATAAAGAAGTTTTAAAGAAAAGTTTAAAAAGGAAAGCATTAAATGAACTTAATTATATAATACCTCCTTCTGCAAGATACAAAGATGTTAATGATAATTACAAAGTTGATAAAGATATGTTAGAATATATGGTAACTGTTCAAACATCAGAAAATATTGCACAGATTTATCCATTATCAAAAAAAGAAGCAGAGGATATGACTTTAGAAGAAAACAAAAAACAAAGTGAAGAAGCTATTCCTTCAAATCCAGAAAAAAGACCTATAAATGATATTAGAAATAATTTTGATGATGAAATAAAAAATAATGAAAGTAAAGAGGAAAATAATTAGGGAGGATAAATGATTACACAAAAGAAATTTGATATAGTTGAAGAAACATTTGAAAAAGAGCTTTTTAAAAATTTTGATGAAAATGTAAAATTAATTGAAGATACACTTAATATAGATATTATATTAAGAGAGGGAAAATTAGTTCTTATAGGACACGAAGAAAATGTCGATAAAGGACTTAAATTAATAAAGGAACTTCATCAAGTTGTAAGTAGTAAAAAAACTTTAGATAAACAAGTAATAAACTACTCATTATCTTTACTTATAGATGGAAGTGAAGAAAAAATACAAGACTTAGGCGATACTATAGTTTTAACTCAAAAAGGAAAGCCTGTATCTCCAAAAACTTTAGGTCAAAAAAATTACATAAACTTAATAAAATCAAACGATATAACATTTGGGATTGGACCTGCTGGAACGGGAAAAACATATTTAGCTGTTGCTATGGCAGTAAAAGCATTTAAAAAAGATGAAGTTAGTAAGATAATTCTAACAAGACCAGCAGTAGAAGCTGGAGAGAGTTTAGGATTTTTGCCAGGGGATTTAAAAGATAAAGTAGACCCATATTTAAGACCATTATATGATGCTTTATTTGATATGTTTGGTGTAGAAAAGTTTAATAAATATTTAGAAAGAGGTTTGATTGAAGTTGCTCCACTTGCTTTTATGAGAGGGAGAACTTTAGATAATGCTTTCATAATACTTGATGAGGCACAAAATACTACTAAAGAACAGATGAAAATGTTTTTAACTAGGCTTGGATTTGGTTCAAAAGCCGTTGTAACTGGTGATTTAACTCAAACTGATTTACCAGACAAGAAAAAAAGTGGTCTACTACACGCTATAGAGGTACTAGATAATATAGAAGGTATTGGAAAGATGTTTCTTACAGAAAAAGACGTTGTAAGGCACGAATTAGTACAAAGAATAATTAAGGCTTACGATAAGCACGAAAAACGAAGTATAAATAATTCAAAAAAGAAAAAAACTAAAGATAAGTAAGGTGATAATTTTGGAACTTATAATAGATAATAGACAAGATAAATTTGAAATAGAAAAAGAATTAATAAAAAAAATAGAAGATATAATAAATGAATGTTTAGATTATGAAGATTTTGAAAATGACTATGAGGTAAGCCTTTCATTTGTTGAAAACTCTGAAATAAAAGAACTAAACAAAAACTTTAGAGGAATTGATAAAGTAACTGACGTATTGTCTTTTCCTATGATTGATGAAAATGATTTTGATGTTGAACTTTTTGAAAAGAGTTTAGGTGATATAGTAATATCTCTTGATAAAGCTTTTGAACAAAGTAAAGAATATAATCATAGTTTTTTTAGAGAAGTATGTTTTTTAGTTTGTCATAGTATGTTTCATTTATTAGGATATGATCACGATACAGAAGAAAATACAAAAATTATGAGAACTAATGAAGAATATATTCTAAATAAGTTAGGTATAACAAGGGAGTAACTTTTTATGAAAGAAAAAAAGAAGACTCGCCAAAGTATAATAAGTGCTTTTAATGCAGCAATAGAAGGAATTTTATATACTTTTAAAGCAGAAAGAAATATGAAAATTCACTATTTTGTTGCTGTTGTAGTTTTTACTTTAAGTTTATTTTTTAACTTAAGTAGAATAGAAATGATACTTTTAGTATTTGCTATAAGTTTAGTTGTTATATCTGAAATGTTTAATACCGCAGTTGAAAAAACTATTGATATGATAACAGAGGAGTATAATATACTAGCAAAAATAGCAAAAGATGTTGCAGCAGGAGGAGTACTAATAGCAACACTTAATTCTATTGTTGTTGGATACTTATTATTTTATGATAAATTAACTAAACTTTCAGATTCACTTTTATATACTATAAGACAATCTCAAATTCACGTTACTTTAATTTGTATTGTTTTAGTACTAATTGCAGTTGTAGTTGTAAAGTCTGTAACAGCAACTGGTACACCTCTTAAAGGAGGTATGCCAAGTGGTCATACAGCGCTAGCTTTTGCAATGGCAACAGCTATTACATTTATGATGGAGCGAGTAGTAACATCAACACTTGCATACTTAATGGCAATTCTTATTGCACAAAGTAGAATCGAGGGAAAAATACATACTTTTTGGGAAACGGTAGCAGGTGCACTTCTTGGAACTTTAGTTTGTATTTTAGTTTTCCAAATGAGTAGATTTTACATATAAAAAAAGAAGCATATGCTTCTTTTTTTTATGTTATAATTATTTTATATAGACTTTAAAATTATCGTATTTTTATATTTTATATAAGAAAATATAAATTTGTAAAAATTATATTTTAAGGAGTTTATTTTAATGGATAATAAGAAATTACTTGAAATTGCAGAAAAAGCAAAAGATAATGCCTATGTCCCATATTCTAATTTTAGAGTAGGAGCAGCTGTTTTAACTAAAGATAATAAAGTATACACAGGATGTAATATAGAATGTGCATCATTTGGAGGAACTAATTGTGCAGAAAGAACAGCACTTTTTAAGGCTATTTCTGAAGGTAGTAAAGATATATTAAAAATTGCAATAGCAAGTTCTAATTCAGAAAAAAATGAAAAGACGTTTCCTTGTGGAATTTGTAGACAAGTAATAATAGAGTTTGGAAAAGATATAAAAATAGTTACAGGATATTCAAAAGGTGAAATTTATGAATGTAGCATTTCTGATTTACTTCCAAACTACTTTTCAGGAAGTGAGTTTAACTAGATAGGAGAATTTTATGTTTAAATCAGGATTTGTTAGTATTGTTGGAAGACCAAATGTTGGAAAATCAACTTTAATGAATAATGTTGTTGGAGAAAAAATAGCGATAATGAGTGATAAACCTCAAACAACTAGAAATACAATACAAGCAGTTTACACAAATAATGAATGTCAGATAGTGTTTTTAGACACTCCAGGTATACATAAACCTAAAAATAAACTTGGAGAATTTATGGTAAAATCTGCGACTGATGCTTTTAAAAATGTTGATTTAGTTTTATTTGTTGTTGATGATTCAAAAAAAATAGGACCAGGAGATAAAATGATAATTGAAAATTTAAGAAATACTAAATCTCCTGTGGTTTTGGTGATAAATAAGATGGATAAATTAGATGAATCTGATTTATTTGATATAATGAAAATGTATGGAGAAGAAGAACTATTTAAAGAAATAGTACCAATTTCAGCATTAAAAGGAAGAAATATAAAAGAACTTATAAAAGTAACTTCAAAGTATTTAGAAGAAGGGCCTAAATATTTTCCAGAATATATGATAACTGACCAACCAGAAAGAGTGTTAGTATCAGAACTTATAAGGGAAAAAGTTCTTCATTATATTAATGATGAAGTACCTCACGGAGTAGCAGTTGAAATAGAAAAAATGAAATCAAGAGATGATAAAGAGATAGTAGATATTTCTGCTGTAATTTATTGTGAGAGAGATTCTCATAAGGGTATTATAATTGGTAAAAATGGAAGAAAATTAAAAGGGATAGGAAAATCAGCTAGAAAAGATATGGAAGATTTACTTGGTTCAAAAATAAATCTACAACTTTGGGTTAAAGTTAAGGAAAATTGGAGAAATCTTCAAAATTATGTAAGTAATTTTGGATATACAGATAAATAAAGTATAAAATACCAAAAAATACTTATAAATATTATGCATTTTTTAACCTTTTACTACTAAAAATATAATAAAAGGTAAGAAGGGGGTTTAAATATGAATAATATTCTTTGGGAAGTTTTTGAAAAAACAGGGAACATAGAAGCATATTTATACGTAAAAGAATATGAAAAGATAGAGTCAGAGTTTAGTAATTTAAGGGAGAATGAAGTTATAAATGATAGTAATAAACACACAGGCGATAGTCCTTAAAAGTGTTAGATATAAAGATAATGATTTGATATTAACTTTGTTTACTAGAAAATTAGGAAAAATTTCAGCAATAGCAAAAGGGGCTAAAAAAAGCAAAAGCCCCCTTTTGTCTTCCTCTCAAGTTTTTTCCTATTCAAATTATACTCTAAAAAAGCAAAATGATATCTATAGAGTAGTTCAAACTGATGTTATAAAAAGTTTTTATGATATAGCTTATGATATAGAAGCATTTTCTTATGCAACTTATATATTAAAATTAGTAGAAAAATCTATGTTTGAGAATCAGACTAACAACAGATTATTTTTGTTACTTGCCAAAACTTTAAATTTTTATACTAATAAAGACATAGATAAATATTTATTAACTAGGATATTTGAATTACAATTTATAGATTATTTAGGGTTTAAACCAATATTAAATAAATGTGTTATTTGTACATCAACGAAAAATATATCTAGATTTAATGTATATGAAGGAGGGGTTATTTGTGAAGAGTGCTCAAAAAATAGTACAAATACTATTTTACTTGATGTAACCACAATAAGACTTATGGAATATATATTAAGTAATGATATTGATATTTGTGTTAGAGCTAAAGTTTCAAAATATATTTTATACGAATTTGAAAATATTATTAGAAAATATTTAAAAGTTCATTTAGAAAATATAAATTTAAGCTCTTTATATCTTATAAAGGATATAAATAATTATAAGGGAGATGACGATATTGGGTGATATAACTATTGAAAAAATTGATGAAATAATATCAAGAATGCCTCATATAAGATATGAACAAGCAAAAGAAGCGTTAGTTAAATCTAGTGGTGATGTTTTAGATGCTATAATTTATCTTGAATCAAGTAAACCAAATAAATCAAAAAATATGAAGGAAGTATTTGAAGAATCTCTTTCAAAAGATTCGGAAGATTTAAAAGTTATAAAAGAACAAGCACTAGAACTTATAAAAAGAAGTAGTGTTATAAGAGTTATTGTTGAAAAAAATTCAAAGGTGATTTTAAATATTCCCTTAACTGTAGGTGTTGTAGGAATAGCATTAGGTCCTGTATTTGCTCTTGTTGGTGTATCAGCAGCACTTATTAGCAGATATGAAATAAAAATCCAAAATGAAGAAGATAATACAGAAGTAAATCTTGGTAAATTAAATATAGAAAAAATTAATATGCTAAAGAATATGATAATTGAAACAGCAAGTGATGTTAAAGATGCTGTAATAAATACTAAAAAAGATAGTAAAGATATAACTGATGAATTATTTGATGAATATGATTTCACTAAAAATGTATAAAGTGTTTTGTTGTTAAAATATTGACAGGATAACGGTATTATTGTATAATTTTTGTATACAAAAATCAAAGAAGATGAGACTTTTTAAGATATATTTTTATTAATAGAATAGATAAACTATACTATATTTAATTTGAAAAGTTAATACTTATAAAAACCAACATTTAGTACACTTCTTTTATTTTTGTGATAAAAGTAGTATACTATATTTGTTGGTTTTTTATTATATAAATAAGTTTAAGAAAGAAGGGAATATTATGAAACATTTATTTACAGAAAAAGTTGTACCAATAGAACTTGATAATCCAGCAATAAAAATAGACTATGATAAGTGTATTAAATGTGGATTATGTAAAAGAGTTTGTGATAATGAAATAGCAGTTGCAAATAGATTTAATTTAGAAGAAACAGGAGATTTAGCTATCTGTATACATTGTGGTCAATGTGCTGTTGCTTGTCCTGTTGAAGCTATAACTCAAGTTGAAGATTATCATAAAGTAAAAGAAGCAATAAAAGACCCAGAAAAAATAGTAATATTTAATACAGCTCCAGCAGTAAGAGTTGCACTTGGTGAAGAATTTGGATATGAAGTCGGTTCTTATGTTGAAGATAAATTAGTTGACTCTTTAAGAGCACTTGGTGGAGATTACGTTTTTGATATAACTTTTGGTGCTGATATGACTATAATGGAAGAAGCTAATGAATTAGTAGATAGATTAGTTAATGGAAATGGAGTTATACCTCAGTTTACGAGTTGTTGTCCATCTTGGGTAAAATACGTTGAAACTTTTTATCCAGAGTATATACCTAACTTATCTACTACAAAAAGTCCAATAGGAATACAAGGTGCAGCTATTAAGACTTACTTTGCAAATGAAAATAATATAGATGTTAAAAAAATAGTAAATGTTACAATAACTCCTTGTACTGCTAAAAAGTACGAAATATCTAGACCTGAGATGAACTCATCAAGTCATTATAATAATGTAGAAGGTTTAAGAGATAATGATTATATATTAACTACAAAGGAATTAGCTAAATGGATAAAGGAAGAAAATATAGACTTTAATTCTTTAAAAGGAAGTAAGTTTGATAATATAATGAGCTTTGGTAGTGGTGCAGGTCTTATATTTGGAAATACTGGTGGAGTTATGGAAGCTGCAGTAAGAACTGCTTATAATATATTAACTGGAGAAAGACCACCAGCTGATTTACTTGAATTTAATCCAGTTAGAGGTCTTGAAGGAGTTAAAGAAGCTACTTTAGAAATAAACGGAAGAACTATAAAAGTAGCAGCAGTTCAAACTACAAAAAATGCAGAAAGTTTAATTGAAAAATTAAAATCAGGTGAAGCAAGCTATGACTTTATAGAGGTTATGACTTGTAAAGGAGGTTGTATAGGTGGAGCTGGTCAACCAAAACAACCTAAAAAGAGAGTAACTGATGATATGAGATTAAAGCGTATAGAAGGATTATATAGTAAAGATAAAAACTTAGAAGTAAAATGTAGTCACGAAAATCCAGATGTAATAAGAGCTTACGATGAGTTTTTTGAAAAGCCTTTATCTCATAAATCTCACGAGCTTTTACACACAAGTTTTGAATCTAAGTATCATATGTTAGGAAAATGTGAAAAGAAATAATTTAAAATAGACGATAGTTTTTAGCTATCGTCTAAATTTTTGGATAAATATAAGGAAGTTAAATTAATTGACAAAAAGATACTGATTTGATAATCTAAAAATTATAATAAAAATTGGAGGTTTAATATATGAATTTTCAAGATATGATACTTACACTTCAAAATTATTGGTCAAAAAATGGATGTATTATGATGCAACCATATGATGTTGAAAAAGGAGCAGGAACTATGAACCCAAATACTTTCTTAAGAAGTTTAGGGCCTGAGCCTTGGAAGGTTTGTTATGTAGAGCCATCAAGAAGACCTGCAGATGGAAGATATGGAGAAAATCCAAACAGACTTTATCAACATCATCAATTCCAAGTTATACTAAAGCCATCACCAGATAATATACAAGAACTATATTTAGGAAGCTTAAAAGAAATCGGAATAGATCCTCTAAAGCACGATATAAGATTTGTTGAGGATAACTGGGAATCAACTACTGTTGGAGCTTGGGGACTTGGTTGGGAAGTTTGGTTAGATGGAATGGAAATTACTCAGTTTACATATTTCCAACAAGTTGGAGGAATTGAGTGTGAACTTGAAACTGGAGAAATAACATATGGACTTGAAAGACTTGCTATGTATATTCAAGAAGTAGATAACGTTTATGATTTAAAATGGAACGATGAATTAACTTATGGAGATGTATTTAAACAATCAGAATACGAAAATTCAGTTTATTCATTTGAAGAATGTGATAGTGAAATGTTATTTAACTTATTCGATATATATGAAAAAGAAGGATTAAGACTTATGGAAAAAGGAATAGTAATTCCTGCTTATGATTATGTTTTAAAATGTTCTCATACATTTAATGTTCTTGATGCAAAAGGAGCAATAGGGGTTAGCCAAAGAGCATCATTTATCGGTCGAGTTAGAAATATGGCTAAAAACGTTGCAGAAAGTTTTGTGAAACAAAGAGAAAACTTAGGATATCCACTTTTAAAGGAAGGTGATAAATAATGAATAATTATTTTTTATTTGAAATAGGTGTTGAAGAATTACCTTCAAGATTTGTTAATTCTACTTTAGAACAAATAAAACAAAACATACAAAAAATGTTAAAAGAAGAAAGAGTTGATTTTAAAGAAATAAAAACTTATCAAACTCCAAGAAGATTAACTTTTGTTATAGAAAAAATAGAACTAAAACAAAATGACTTAGAAGAAGAACTTAAAGGACCTTCAAAAAAGATTTCACTTGATGAAAACGGAAACTTTACAAAACCTGCGATTGGATTTATGAAAAGTAAAGGTCTTAAAGAAGAAGATATTACTTTCAAAACTATTGGAAAAGATGAATACTTATTCGCAACTATAAAAAAAGAAGGTATACCAACAAGTGAAGTTTTAAAAGAAATACTTCCAAAAGCAATCAAAAATACTACATTCCCAAAAGCTATGCGTTGGGGTGGAAAAAATATTAAATTCATTAGACCTATAAGATGGTTAGTTGCACTTTTAAATGATGAAGTTGTTGAAATAAATTTAGAAGGAATAATAGCAAGTAATAAAACTTGTGGTCATAGATTTTTAGGTAATAGTGAAATAATAGTAAACTCATTAGAAGATTATTTTAAAAAGTTAGAAGAAAACTTTGTAATAATTGATAATATAAAAAGAAAAGAAATAATAAAAAATCAATGTATAGAGGTAGCGAATAAACTTGGTGGAGAAGTAGAACTTGATTTAGACTTACTTGATGAAGTTACTAATTTAGTTGAGTATCCTACTGCTTTTTATGGAGAGTTTGATGAAAGTTATGCAAAGCTTCCAAAAGAAGTTGTTACAACTCCTATGAAAGAACATCAAAGATATTTCCCAGTTTTAAAAGATAATAAGCTTTTACCAAACTTTATAGCAGTTAGAAATGGAAATGACTTTGAAATAGAAAACGTTAAAAAAGGAAATGAAAAAGTTTTAGTTGCAAGGCTTGAAGATGCACTATTTTTCTACAAAGAAGATACTAAAAAAAGTTTAGAAGAATACGTAGATAAACTTAAAAATGTAGTTTTCCAATCAAAACTTGGAACAATATATGATAAAACGTTAAGGATAGAAAAATTATCAACTAATATACTTAACTTATTAAAATTAGAAAACAATATAGATGATGTAAAAAGAGCATCAAAGCTTTGTAAATCAGATTTAGTTACTAATATGGTATTTGAGTTTACAGAACTTCAAGGTATTATGGGGAAAGAATATGCAAAAGTAAGTGGCGAAAATGAAAATGTGTGTGAAGCTATATTTGAACACTATCTACCAAGATTTGCTGGAGATATTTTACCAAGTACTAATTGTGGTATAGCTTTATCGATAGCTGACAAACTTGACTCTATTTGTGGATTTTTTGCAATAAATATTTGTCCAACAGGTTCACAAGACCCATACGCATTAAGACGTCAAGCATTAGGTATTTTAAATATAATAATGGACAAGAAACTTAATATAAATTTAAAAGAATTAGTTAACATTTCTTTAGAAAACTACTCAGATTTAGAATTTAATAAAGAAGAAGTAATAAATTCTATAATGGAGTTTTTTAAGGAAAGAATAAAGAACCTATTTAAAGATTTAGGAATAAGATATGACGTTATTGATGCAGTTTTAAGCTCTGAAATAGAAGATATTACTGATATAAAATTAAAAGCAGATAATCTTAACAATTGGTTAGATAAAGATGAGCTAGTTGAAATATTAACTGCATTTAATAGAGTTTCAACTCTAGCAGAAAAATCAAATAGTACAAATGTTGATGAAAACTTATTAAAAGAAGATGCAGAAAAAGAGTTATATAAAGAGTTTACTAAAGTAGAAACTAGAGTAGTTGAATTTGTAAATAACAAAAAATATGAAAAAGCTCTTGATGAATTTTCATCACTTAAAAATAAAGTAGATAATTTATTTGATAATGTTATGGTTATGGACAAAGACGAAGATATAAAAAATAATAGACTAGCACTTCTTAATAAAATATATAAGACTATGCTTACTATTTGTGATTTATCAAAAATAGTTTATAAGTAATAAGTAAATCGTAAAAAGTGAGAAATTTTTATTTCTCACTTTTTTAGTAGAAAAATACATACAAAAGTGTTATTATTTAATTTGCACATATGATGTGTGGGTGGGAGAGGGCGCAAAGAAAAGTAGGAAAGAGGTATGAAAAATTTAAAATTAAATGCTAATACTATAAAAACTGAGGTATTAGCAGGAGTTACAACTTTTGTTGCAAGTGTTTATATAATAATGACTAATGCATTAATACTTTCAGATGCAGGAATTAGTCAGGATTCTGCTATGATTGCAACCATTTTAACTTGTGCATTTTCAACTATTTTAATGGGAGTTATATCAGATGCACCACTTATAATAGTCCCTGGAATGGGAATTAACTCACTTTTTACTTATACAATAGTAAAGTCAATGAATCTAACTTGGCAGGAGGCTTTAGGAGCAGTTTTTATTAGTGGGGTAATATTTACTTTAATTGCAAGCAGTAAAATTACAAAAATACTTATGAATTCTATTCCAAGTAATTTAAAGCATTCAATTACTGTTGGAGTTGGATTTATGATATTTTTTATAGGACTTCAAAAAAGTGGTATAGTAGTTTCAAATGAAGCTACACTAATATCAATGGGAGATATTTCAAATAAAGAAACTATTTTAAGTATTATAACACTTTTTATTATAATGATACTTAGCCTTAAAAAAGTAAATGCAAGTTTACTTATAAGTATTATTATAGGAACTATTTTAAGTTTTATAATGAAAATTAGTAGTCTTTCTGATATTTCTATGAGTTTTATTGATTTTAGCGATTTTAAGGAAGCATTTTTGGCTATGTCATTTGAAAATATTTTTACTTTTCCATTTATAATGTCGGTTTTTTCAATAACAATAGTTATAATTTTTGAAAATATGGGACTTTTATATGGTCAATTAGATGCATTAAATAGTACTGATAAGTTTGATAAATCATTTAAAATAACTGGTATATCAAATATTTTGGCAGGAGTTATTGGAACTAGCCCGACAATAGTTGCAGCAGAAAATTTCTCAGGTATAAGCTCTGGCGCAAAAGGAAAAGTAACTTCACTAACTGCAGGAATATTATTTTTACTTTCTATATTTTTAATACCAATACTAAAACTTATTCCAAATGGTGTTATAAGTGCAGTTTTAATTTATATAGGAATACTAATGATAGAAACTTTTTTTGAACTTAAGAATACAGATAAAATTGAAACTATTTCTATGATATTTATAATAACTTTAATTCCTTTTACTTATAATATAGTTAATGGTATTTCTATTGGATTTATAGTATATACTATTTTAAAGTTATTTACTAACTCTTACAGGGAAGTTTCACCTGCGATGTATGTTTTAACTACGCTTTTTATAATTAATTTTATATTAAATGTTAGTATGGGGATTATTCACTAATAGAAATAATAACTTCTATTATATATTTAATGAGGTGATAGTTTGGATTTTTTATTAACATTTTTTGTTTCCATAGTATCAATTAGTATCTTGGGTATATTTTTACTTTATAAATCAAAAAATTACAGGTCGAAAAATTATACATACTATTTTTTAGTTTTGTGGTCAATGTTATTAGCTTATTTTAATATTACTAGTTTACCGACTAACTATGTATTTCAAAGAATAATTTCAGGTTCATTTTTAATACCCTCTATTATATCTATATTTATAAATTTAAAAAGTAGTGATAATAAAAATATTTCTTATAAATTAGTTGTATTATCTATTTTACTAAGTGTAATATACTTATTTATATAAATTTTTAAGGCTGTATAATGAAATACAGTCTTTTTACTTTTAGAGTACTTTTTATAGTTTTTAATATTTGTTTTATAAATAATTTATTGACATTAACGTTACGTAATACATTATTATAATATTTGAAAGGAGATAATTTATTGGAATACACTATAAATAAAGTTGCTAAAATATCAGGAGTTAGTACAAGAACACTTAGATACTATGATGAGATAGACTTATTAAAGCCAAAAAGAATAAATTCATCGGGATATAGAATTTATTCTCAAAAAGAAATAGATATTCTTCAACAAATATTATTTTATAAAGAACTAGGTTTACCCCTTAATAAAATAAAAGAAATAATAAACTCTAAAGACTTTGATTTTAAATTAGCTTTATATGAACATAAAAATAATTTGTTAAATCAAAAAAATAAGATAGAACTTATGTTAAAAACAATAGAAAATACTATAAAATCAGTAGAAGGAGAGATAATTATGAGCAATAAAGAAAAGTTTGAATGTTTTAAGGAAGATATACTAAAACAAAATGAAGAAAAGTATGGAAAAGAAATAAGAGAAAAATATGGAGATGATGAAGTTAATAAAAGTTATAATATATTTAAAAATTTAAGCAAAGAAGATTTTGAGGAAGCTGAAAATATTTCTAAAAAAATAAATGAAACTTTAAAAGAAGCTATGAAAACTAATAATCCAGAAAGTGACTTAGCGATTGAAGTAGTTAAGCTTCATAAGAAATGGTTAAGCTATTTTGGAAACTATACAAAAGAAGCTCACGTTGGTCTTGGGCAAATGTATGTTGATGACTATAGATTTAAAGAGTATTACGAAAATAATTCAGGGGAAGGTTCTGCAAAGTTTTTAAGAGATGCAATAGTTAATTATTATAATGCATATTTTAATGAAGAGACTTGGACTTGGGATTTTAAATAGTAAATAGGGGATAATAGAAAAGTTATCCCTTATTTATTATTTCTAAGTTTTAGTATATTTTTTAGTTTTTTTGTTATAAGTATATTGTTCAGTATTTATATGTTTAACAGAGTCATTTTTTATTATTGTAACGTTTTTAATAATAAAGTTTATAATATTAGTTAGATATTCTTTTTTTGTGTAATTTCCATTTTGAATATCGCTTAAACTTTTTTCAAGTTTTCCTGTATAGTCAACATCAAAAAGTTCTTTCACTGGAAATATCTCTACTAAATTAGTACCAAGTTCTGTTATATAATAAGATTTACCTTTTTTAGAAACGTACCCAACTTGTGAAATCTTTTTTAAAACTTCAGCACGAGTTGCAGAAGTTCCTATTGAATATCCTGATAAAACTTGTGGGTCATCTTCTTCTATATTTTTACCACAATTTTGCATAGCTTTAAGTAAAGTATCTTCTGTATATGGTTTTGGTGGAGTAGTTTGTTTTTTTATAGGTTTTATTTCTAAAACATCAACTTCTTCGTCTAAATTAACTTTTGGTAGTAATTCATCTTTTTTATCTTTATTATAAATTTCTAAATAACCATTTTCTTTTAATACTTTACCTTTTGTTATAAATATATTTTTATCTACTTCAGTTTTAATTTCTGTATTTTCATACTCTGCAGGAGGCATAAAGTTTGCTATAAATCTATTTTTTATTTCGTTGTATACGATTTGTTCATCACTCGTTAATTTATTTGGAATTATATGAGTTGGGATTATTGCACTGTGGCTATTTACTTTTGATGAATCAAAAACTCTTTTAGTTTTAGAAAACTTTATTTTATCTTGAAAGATAAAATCATTTTTTAACTTATCTAAAGTTTGAGATGCTTTAGATACTAAGCTTTCTTCAAGATATACTGAGTCAGTTCTAGGATAAGTAATATATCCTCCTTTTCCTTTTCCCTCATATAAAGACTGACAAATACTAAGTACCTTATCAGAAGTAAAATTTTCGTATTTTGATGTAATATGTCCTTGTAGAGAAGTTAAACTAAATAATTTAGGTGCATACTCTTTTGATAAAGTAGTTTTTTTATCTTTTATAATTCCAGTTTTTGAATTTATATTTTCTATAATATTTTTTACTTCATCTAAGTTTTCAAATTTACTTATTTTATTTTTTATGTATTTGCCTTTATATTCTCCATTTAAAGTTTTAAAATTTCCTTCGATTTCGTAATAAGTCTTTGGTACGAAATTTTTTATTTCAATATCTCTATCATATATTAACTTAACTGTTGGCAAAATTACTCGACCAATATTTAAAAGTTTTCCATTTCCGTATTTTAGTGTAGCAACTGATGTAAAATTAATACCAATTAGCCAATCAGTTATAAGTCTAGTATATCCCGAAGCTTGAAGGTTTCTCATTTCAGAGTCTTCTTTTAAGTTTTTCATTCCACGAGTAATATCTTCTTTTGTCCACTCGTTTACTAAAATCCTTTTTACGGGCTTTTTATTTTTGGCAATATAAAGTATGAGAAATGAAATTAATTCTCCCTCTCTATCATTATCTGTTGCGTTTATTATGTATTCTATATCGTTTCTATTTATAAGTTTTTTTATTATATCAAATTGCTTTTTCTTGGATTTATCAACTTTAAACTTAAATTTTTCAGGTGGAATAAATGGAAAGTTATTTATTTTCCACGAACCTGAATATCTATCTTTATCATAATCTTTCATATCATAAAGACTAACTAAATGACCAACAGCATAAGTTACTATATAATCGTTACCTTCAAAATATCCATCATATTTTTTGTTTGCACCTAGAAATGAAGAAATAGTTTTTGCAACCGAAGGCTTTTCTGCAAGTACTAATTTCAAAAAAACACCGCCTTTCTTACTATTATTTTAACAATATTTATAAATAAATCAAATTTAAAATAATATATTTTTTAATAATGATATAATATATAATCAGTAATATAAAATTTTATTTAAGGAGGGTACTATATGAAAGAAGATAATTTACCATTAAAGCCAAGCTCTATACTAATACTTATGTCTGTTGGAATGATATTTTCTAATTTTTTAGGAATTATAATTAGCTATATTTTATTTAGAGAATGGGGTGATAGGAGTTATTATCTAAATGAAAACGCTAAAAATCTTATTAATTTTAATTTATCATTTACCATATATCACATTTTAGCAGGTATAACTATGATTTTACTTATTGGAATTATTGCATTACCCATAGTTTTAATTTTATATTTTGTTTTATCTATAAAAGGTATAATAAAATATGCAAATGAGGAAAATTATAACTATCCTTTGACAATAAGATTTATAAAATAGGATTGGAGAAGTTTATGGAAAGAAAAATAGAAATTCAAAGACCATATAGACACTTTAAAGGAAAATTATATTATGTTCATAATATTTTAGAACATACTGAAACTGGTGAAAAAATAGTATCATATCAAGCGCTTTATCCACCATACACTATGAGTGCAAGACCACTTGAAATGTTTATTGAAAAGGTTGAAGAAGGAAGAGATGATAATATAACTAATCAAACTTATAGATTTGAACTGTATAAAGGAGAATAAGACCTAAAAATTTAGGTCTTTTAAAATACTCTTTTATTTTCTTGGTAATCATAAACGTCCATTAAAGCTTCCCCAAATCTTTGATAATGAACTATTTCTCTTTCAGCTAAAAATCTTAAGGTATTTTTTATATCAACATCATCAGTTAAGTTAATTAAATGATAATAAGTTGCAAGAGCTTTTTGCTCTGCTGCCATATCTTCGTGAAGGTCTGTAACAGGATTTCCCATAACGGCAATAGGTGCTGCACTAAATGGGACTCCGTTTGCATCAGATGGAAATATTCCAAAACCATTTTGAGCATAATTTGAACCAAGCCCAGCTTTTTTTAACTCCTCAACACTAGCATCACAAGTTAATTGATTTACCATAGTAGCTATCATTTCAACGTGTGCAAGTTCCTCTGTACCAATATCTGTTAAAAGTGCTTTTGATTTTCCTGTTGGCATAGTGTATCTTTGACTTAAATATCTAACAGCAGCTGCAAGTTCTCCGTTTGGACCCCCAAATTGAGTTATAAGATTTTTTGCCATTTTTAAATCCCCATTTTTTATATTAACTGGATGTTGTAAAGTTTTTTGATAAATCCACATTTTATAATTTCCCCCTTAATTATTAAATTCTATTTCCCAAGGCCAAGGCTCATCAATCCACGAAGATGGTTGTTTGCTATTTGAAGTACCAAAATTAGTTAAAGCCCCGTATTTTTTTTCGTATGAAGATATAGCTTGATTTAGTTTTCCAGATAAATTATTATACATATTTATTGCATTAGTGTCTTCTGGATGGCTATCAAGATATAAATTTAAATCAACACAAGCAAAAGATAGTTCTGTTATCTTAACAATTAAACTTCTTTTATCACTCATTATCTTTTACCTACCTTTCTTTTTGACGGATTTGCATATAAATTTTTATTATACATTATTGAATCAAAAAGATTAAGTTCTGGAAATATTGTTCCATATTTTAATGCTCTTTCTAGGCTATACATTTTAGTAAATTTTTGGTCATTTACATATGGTCTAGCTAAAGAATCACCACAGTTTTTTGAAATCCCTCTATTATTTTTCAAATTAATTACCTCCCTGTAAAATTTAGATAAAATATCTAATAATATACTATGGATCTAATGACAAAATGTTACAATTTTTATTTTTAGATATTATAATTTTATTAACTTGAATAGATGACTTACTTTATGATAAAATTAAAAAATATGAAAATTAAGAGGTGAAATAATGAGTGAGTTAGCAGGAAAAGGTTGTGAAATAATAGTTCCATTTGAAGAAAGACAACCCCTTAAAGATATAGAAAGAAGTATAATAAAAAGATATAGAAAGCATATTTGGTCAAAATTTATAAAGGCTATAAAAGATTATAAATTAGTTGAAGAAGGAGACAAAATAGCTGTTGCAATATCTGGTGGTAAAGATAGTTTACTTATGGCAAAAATGTTTCAAGAGTTAAAAAGACACGGTCAAGTAAACTTTGAAGTTGAATTTATTGCAATGGATCCAGGTTATCACAAAGATATCAGACAGCTTTTGATAGACAATTGTGAGTACTTACAAATACCTATTCATTTGTTTGATTCAAGAATATTTGAAATAGCAGATGAGATTGCAAAAGATTATCCTTGCTATATGTGTGCTAGAATGAGAAGAGGAGCATTATATTCAAAAGCTGAAGAACTTGGGTGTAATAAATTAGCGCTTGGTCATCATTATGATGATGTTATAGAAACTACTATGCTTAATTTACTTTGTGCGGGTAACTTTAAAACTATGCTTCCAAAGTTAAATTCGACAAATTTTGATGGTATACAAATAATAAGACCACTTTATTATATAAGAGAAGAACATATTATAAGATTTATTCAAAATAGTGGAATATGGCCACTAAATTGTGCTTGTATGGTTGCTGCTAAAAAGACAGGAAACAAAAGATATGAAATAAAAGACCTTATAAAAAGTCTAGGAGAAAATTTTAAAGATGTTGAAAAGTCAATTTTTAAAGCGGCAGAAAATGTTAATATAGATTCTGTGTTAGGGTGGCAAATAAACGGTAAGAAGCATAGTTTTATGGAAAATTATGATAATGAATTATAAAAAAGTGATTAGAATTTTAATCACCTTTTTTATTACTAATAATTAAATAATATAAAAGATTATGAAAATATTTGTAAAATTAAAGGATAAAAATATTTAGTCGTAAATATTCCATAAGTAAATATAATTTAAGTAATATATTTTTTAGAAAATGTAGGTAGATATATTTTTAGTTAATAATTATAGTTTAATATTTTAATATATTACTATAAAATATAGTATTTATTATATTTTCGACAAAATAATATATATAACGACTTAAATTTATTGACATTTATAATTACTTAAAATATAATCAAAATACAAAATTTATTTTATTGGAGGGAATTTATGAAGCAATTTAGAAAAAGAATGATTGCAACAGGACTTGCAGTAAGTATTACTTTAGGTTCAGTTCAAACTTTAAAAGTATTTGCTAGTAGTGATATATCTGATAACTATTTTGCAAAAGCTCAAATAGACAAGTTTATATCTGAAGGAATAATAAAAGGTTATCCAGATGGAACTTTTAAGCCAAATAATAGTATAACAAGAGCTGAGTTTGTAAAAATAATAAACAAAGCTTTTGGATTTACTAAAGTAGGTACGAAAAGCTTTAAAGATATTAAAGAAGATGCTTGGTATACTAATGATATCAAAATAGCGGTTGAAAAAGGATATATAAATGGTTTCGAAGATAATACATTTAGACCAAATGAAGAAATAACTAGAGAGCAAATGGCTAAGATACTAGGAGTTATTTTAAATATTAGTGGAGATGGAAAAACTGATTTCTTAGATGACTCTAAAATAGCTCCTTGGGCTAAAAAATACGTTGATGGATTAGCAGATGCAAAATTAATATCTGGATACCCTGATAAAACTTTTAATCCAAAGGGAAATGCAACTAGAGGGGAAAGTGTAAGTGTAATATCAAATGGTAAGGATCACTTTGAAAGTACACAAAAACCAGAAGATAATAACTCTTCGACTGGAGGGTCTAACAACGGAGGTTCGACTGGAGGTTCTAACAACGGAGGTTCGACTGGAGGTTCTAACAACGGAGGTTCTAACAATGGAGGTATAACAGGTCCAGGAAATGGAGATGTAACTGATCCAGGACAAGGTGAAGTAGATGCTGATAAAACAGTATCTGATGCTAATGAAGTACAAAATGAATTAAATAATGCTAACAATACCGTAGTTGAATATTCAGGTAATACTCAATTAGAAACTATAAATATACCAGAAGGTAAGACATTAGTTGTTTCAGGAAATACTGAAATAACAGGAAATATAGATGTTAGTAAAGGTACTTTAATAATAAATGGTACTGTTAGATTAGCTGATGGAGGAAAGTTAACTACTACTAATGCTAAAACTTTCTCATTAGCTAAAGAAGCTCCTAAAGTTAAAATAATAGGAGATGGTACTATTTTAGTTAATGAAGGTGAGATATACCTTACAGATGTAGCTGAACTTGATGTGGATTTTGAAGTAACATCAAAGTCTAAATTACAAATAAATGATTGCTTATGGCTTGATGGAGCAAAGAATATATTTGGAAAAGCATTAATAACTATACACGATGATAACACTACATTAAAGTTTGACTTTAATTCAACTGGAGATAATATAGACTATGTAACTATAAATGGTAACGTGACATTAAATGATACTTTCTATGGTTTTGTTATTAAATCAGCAAATTCTGATAGTATGATAAACTTACCTAATAAAAAGAATAATAGTGGTAGATGGGAATCAATAGGTGCAACTTTATATGGAATAGGCGACGTTAAAGGTGGAACATATGAAGGTAATGGAACTAATAGTTGGGAAAAACTTGATAATCTTGTAACTGTAAAGACTTCTATGGAAAAAACTACAAGTAGTACAATTATACCAGGTAGAGAATTAGTTTCAAGAATAGGTGTTTCTCGTGATACGAGTAAATATAAATACAACGAAAATACTACTATTACATTACTAGACTATTATAGTGATCCAATGAATGCTAATGTATTTGATATAGATGATGTAAAAGAATTTAGAATACTTATAAATCTTGGTAAAGATAAATTATTAACAGGGATTAAGTTTAATGGAAACTCATATGATATTGAAAAAAATATATCTGATAAGATTCAGCCAGGTGATTTAGTAACTATAAATCTTAGAAAAGATCAAGATTATATGAACATAGGTTTAGATAAAGCTAATTTAGATTCACATGGTGGTATTTTAGAATTTACAGGGGTTGAATGTGATGCTAAAAGCCAAGAAAAACAAATAGATATACAAACATCTATAACTACTTCACCAGTTAGTCAAATGCAATCAACAACAGCTGGTACTATAACAGTTGAAAAAACAACTACTAATAGTACTGTAGATACTAAAGTTGAAGTATTTGTTGGGGATAAAAGTGTAACTGGATTTGATATGAAAGATATAATAGATAATAACAATGAAGTTAAAGTAAAAATCAGTTTAGGAAAAGATAAAACATTAAGTCAAGTTATATTAAATTCACATAATTTAAGTGAACTTACTTCACAAACAATAGAAAAAGGTTCAGTAGTTACTATAACATTAACTAAAGACGAACTTCACGAATTAGTTTGGGCACAAACTGATTATGATAAATTTAGAATAACAGTTGTTGAGAAATAATTTTAAAAGAGTTGCTAACTTTAGCAACTCTTTTTTGATGAAATCATACTTTTTGGTTAAACTAATAAAAACTTAGACAACAGGAGGAAATCATAAATGAAAAAGTTTAATAAAAAAGTAATAGCAAAAGGTTTAGCTTTTGGTATTACACTAGGTGCATCAGATACAATAAAAGCATCAGCAACTAGTGATATATCAGATAATTATTTTGCAAAAACTCAAATAGAAGAATTTATAAAAGAAGGTATAATAAATGGTTACCCAGATAAGACATTTAGACCAAATGATAAAATAACTCGTGCTGAATTTGTAAGGATAGTAAATAAAGCCTTTGGATTTAATAAAGTTGGTACAAAAACTTTAAAAGATATAAAAGAAGGTGTTTGGTATGAAGATGATGTAAAAATAGCACTTGAAAAAGGATATATAAATGGTTACGAAGATAATACATTTAGACCAAATGAGAATATAACTAGAGAACAAATGGCTAAAATATTAGGTACCATATTAAATATAACTGGAGATGGAAAAACTAACTTTTTAGATGATACAAATATTGCACCGTGGGCTAAAAGATATATTGATGGATTAGTAGATAAAGGATTAATATCAGGGTATCCTGATAAAATGTTTAAGCCTAAAAATAATTCTACAAGAGGTGAAGCAGTAGCAGCTATTCATAGTGCTTCTAATAACAAAGAAAACAGTAATAAACCTGAAATTAATAATCCCACTAATTCTCCTGTAATGAATCCGAGTATTCCTAATAAACCAGATAATGATAATGAAAACTCTCCTACAGAAAAACCTAATAAACCAATTGAAAAGCCTTCTATAGATGAAAATATTGTAGTTGAAAATCCTACACAATCAGATTTAAATAAAGCTTTTGAAACAGAAAATTCAATAGAGATTAAGGGTGATCTATCAAATATAAATGTACCTTCTGATAAAGAAGTTATTATAAAAGAAAATGCTACAATAAACGAAGGTGTCGTTATAAATGGTACCTTAACAGTTAAGGGTAATTTAACTTTAAATTCTGATTTATCAATAGAAAATGGTGCTATTTTAAATTTAGAATCTAAACAAAGAGTATCTACTGATAAAATAGATGGTAGTGGTTCTATAATAGTTGGAAAAGGTACATTAAAAACAAATTCTTTATTAAGTATAAAAACTGATATAAAAAATATAAATTCTAATTCTAAAATATTAATTAATAATATATCTTTAATAGGTGATATATTAAATATAGACGGAGAATTGAATTTTAATAAAAGTGGATTTGAAAAGTTTAACAAACACTTGTTATTAGTAGATGGTAATTTAACTATAAATAAAGAATTTACGCAAGCAGTAATAAAATCAACAAATGGAGCAAATCTTACTCTAAAAGATAAAGCTATATTATTTGAAAATGGTAATAGTAAAGAATATTTAAAAGGTCATTTTGGTGCTACAACTAATGGAAACTGGGAAAAAGGTGAATTACCTGCATTTGTTATTCCTGAGAAGGATCAAAATCTTATAAGTGAAGAAAGAATAAATAATGTATCAAACTTAATTTCAAATATAGGAGATGTAAAATCCTTTAAAGATTCTGAGGAATTTAAATTAGTATATGAAAATATTTTAAACGTTCAGAGACAATTTAATTCATTAACTAAAAAAGAACAAGAGTCAGTTAAAAATTATACCGTATTACAACAAGCTTTAGATGATGTAAATAGAGTAAATACAAATATTAACAAACTATATAATGCAGTAGCTAATATACCTAATATATATGATGAAATGTCAAAAGAAGATTTAGATAATGCACAGAAATTTGTTGATATAGCTATACAAATATATAATGATTTGGATGAAGATTCTAAAAGAGCTGTAAGTAAACTAGATTTAACTACTATAAAAACGTCACAAGAAAATATAGATAGACTACAAAATGCTATAAAATATAAAAATAATAAAGATGTTTTATCTGTTGAAGAATTAATAAATCAATTACCTAATTTGGAAGATAAAACTGTTGATGATTATAAAACAGAGAAAGATTACGAACAATTAAAACAAGATGAACAAAAAATAAAATCAGTTTTAAATAGTTATAATAGTTTAGATTCTAAAAAGAAACCAGCAGTAAGTAATCACGATTTATTATCAAAAGCAATTAATAAAATAACTAGCTTAAAAGCTAGAATAATGGAAAGAGAAATAAGTTCAATAGATTTTAAGCAATTATCAAATGAAAAAGATAAAGTACTAGCTTTAAAAGATGCTTATGATAAATTAGATAAAGAAACTAAACAATTTATAGATATAAAGTACTACAATAATTTAATGAGAGCTATAGGAATGTTACACGATGAAGGTTTAATAAAGTAATAATAACCTACCACTTGGTGGTAGGTTTGTTTTGATACATATTTACTATGTTTATATTTTAAAATATTATAATTAGTTTACAAATAAATAACAAAAAGATATAATTATAAATAAAAAAGATAAGGAATGATTTTTTGATTAGATTTACAAATGTTGAAAAAACTTATAATGATAACAAAAAAACTCTACAGAATATAAATATAACTATAAATCAAGGGGAGTTTGTTTTTGTTATAGGAAATTCTGGTGCAGGAAAATCAACTTTTTTAAAGTTATTGACTGGAGAAGAGAAAATAACATCTGGAAAATTAACTGTCCTTGGTGTTGATGTTGATAAAATAAAACAAAATAAACTTTATTTATATAAAAGGAAGCTTGGAATAATTTTTCAAGATTTTAAACTTTTAAATGATAAGACAGTTTATGAAAATGTTGAGATTGCTATGATGGCAGTTGGGGCTGATATAAAAACTATAAGACCAAGGATTATGAATGTGTTAAAAAGTGTTGGCATAGAAGATAAATTCAATAAATATCCAAGTGATCTATCTGGTGGTGAGTGTCAAAGAGTTGGTATAGCAAGGGCAATAGTAAATAATCCTTCAATAATAATTGCTGATGAATGTACGGGTAATTTAGATAGAGAAAATTCTATAAATATATTAAATATATTAAATCAAATAAATAGAGATGGTGTTACAGTTATTATGGCGACTCACGATATTGATATGATTAGACAGTTTCCAAATAGAGTGATAAAGCTTGAAAAAGGAAAAATAGTAAGAGATTCAAAGAGGGACATTTATGAAGTATAGTATACAGCAAGGAATAAAAGGATTACTTTTTAATAAAGGTATGAGTTTTTTATCAATAGTATCTGTTAGTGCATCTTTAATAATATTAGGGATCGTGTTTGGTTCTATTATTAATATAAACTTTTTTGTTGAAAATACAAGAGATGAAGTTAATGAGATAAGAATTTCTATAAAATCTAATATATCAGAAGAACAAAGAAAAACTATAAAAAAGGAAATACAAAGTGTAAAACAAGTAGAATCAATAAGATATAAAAGTAAAGAAAAAGCGTTTAAAGAGATGAAAGAAAGT
Source organism: uncultured Peptostreptococcaceae bacterium (assembly GCA_944383455.1). Taxonomy (GTDB): domain Bacteria; phylum Bacillota; class Clostridia; order Peptostreptococcales; family Peptostreptococcaceae; genus JAGHEK01. The sequence goes on along the minus strand of CALWPP010000004.1, from coordinate 113,836 downwards.
TGGGAGGATGATTCTCATCTTTTAGACGGAATAGAAAATCCTCTTGATGATTATTATATAGCCACTATAAAAAATAGTGAGAGTGTTGAAGGTGTAGCAAATAGTATAAAAAAAATAGAAAATGTAGTAAATGTTGATTATCATCAGGATATAATTAAAAATTTTCTTGATATATCAAATACAATTAAAAAATTTGCTTCTTTAGTAATAATATTCTTATTTATTATTTGTATCGTTTTAATATCAAATACTATAAAAAGTAGAGTCTATAGTAAAAGAGAAGAAATTCAAATTATAAAATGTTTTGGAGGAAGTAATTACTTTATAACATCACCATTTGTAGTAGAAGGATTTTTAATAGGATTTATAGGTTCTTTAGTGTCTATTTTTAGTTGTTTATATATTTATAAATATATAAGTGATAATATTAATACAGTTTTAAATTCGATATCTTCTGAGTTTTTACTTCCTGCTAGTAATCTTTTTATGTACATTACTCCTGTTTTAATGATTAGTGGGATAATTGTTGGGGTTTTAGGGAGTATAATTTCTGTTAAAAAATATTTAAAGGTTTAAATAAAGGAGAGATTGAGTATGAAAAAAGCTATATCATTAATAACAATATCATCTCTTTTAGTTGGTTATGGTTTTGCTTTTGCAGAAGAAGAAACCAAAGAAAGTTTAGATAAAAAGTTAGAACAAAACAAACAAGAGCAAAAAAGACTAGATGAGCAAATACAATCTATAAGACTTTCTATAAGAGAAGTTGAAGCAAATATTCAAAACACTACTGCTCAAATACAAGATTTAGAAGATAAAATACAGGAGCTGAATGAAAAATCAGATAAATTAAAACTTGAAATCGAAAAAAATAAAGATCTTTTAGGTCAAAGATTAAAAGTTATTCATCAAAATCAATCTATGGGATATTTAAAAGTTATATTAAGTAGTGAATCAATATCACAATTTCTTGACAATATATATATGGTAAAACAAGTTGTTGAAGAGGATAAAGAGCTTATTGAAAGTCTTGATAAAAATAAAAATGATTTAGAAGAAAATAAAAGAAGTGTTGAAGATAAAAAGCAAGAAATGGAAAGTTTAAAACTTTCGTTACAAGAAGATAATTTAATTCTTAATCAAAAAAGAGAAGAAATAGAGTATCTTAAAGAAGAATTAGAAAAAGAAGAAGAAGAACTTGAAAATAAAATTCAAGAATTATCATCAAAAATTATATTAACAGATGGAGAAATATCGATAATATCTAGCGGTTCTTGGCCTGTTCCAAGTGTAAAAAGAATAAGCTCTTCATATGGTTATAGAATACACCCAATATTTAATACAAAAAAATTACACAAAGGTATAGATATACCAGCAACTACTGGAACTCCAGCAGTAGCTATTGATGATGGAGTTGTGATTTTTTCTGGAGTTCAAAATGGGTATGGAAATACAGTTATGATACAACACGACGATGGAAAAGTAACTTTATATGCACATAATAATTCTTTGGCAGTATCAAAAGGAGATAAAGTAACAAAAGGACAAGTTGTATCAAGGATTGGTTCAACTGGCAATTCAACTGGTCCTCATCTTCATTTTGAAGTTAGAATAAACGGTAATGCAGTTGACCCAATGAAATATATATCAAAATAATTTTTTTAGGTTACTTTATGTAGAGTAACCTTTTATTTTTAGTTTATACAATATCAAGATAGATAATATAATAATAAAAAATAATTTTTAGGGAGATATTTATAATGTTAAAACCAAGATTTTTAGATGGTATAATAATTTATATTTTGTCTGTATTAATTCTTTTTACAATAGGGGGTTATGTTCAGAATAATTTTGGACTTATAGGCCTTGCATTAAGTCAAATTTTTTTAGTAACTCCACCAATATTATACTCATACATAAAAAAGTTAGACTTTAAAACTACTTTTAAATTAAATAAACCTAAAATAAGACATTTATTTGGAGGGTTATTTTTATGGTTAGGTGGATATTTTTATATAATAATTATAACCAATATACTTATAATGATTTTTCCAAATGGCTTAGAAAGTTTAGAAGCATTAAATGAAGCGCTTATATTTGAAGATTCGTTTATTCTAAATTTAGTAGTAGTTGCTGTATTTCCTGCTTTTTGTGAAGAATTTATTTTTAGAGGATTTATTATGAGTTCTTTTGATAAAGGTGAAAAATCAAGAATATTATCAGTTATTATAAGTTCAGTACTTTTTGGGATTTTACATATATATTTTATAAAAATAATTCCGACTGCTTTATTAGGATTTATAATAGGTTATTCTGTATATAAAAGCAATTCTATATTCGTAGGTTCTTTTATCCATTTTTTAAATAATGCACTTTCTGTAGTTATGATGTTTTTAGTTGATAAAATTAATACTTCCTATAATTCAGAATTTTTATCAGAAGTTTCAACAACTCAAAGCGTATCTATTGTAGATAATAGTATGATGTTTTTTGTTATGATTTTTATAATAAGTACACTTTTTATTTTTTTAGGAAATTTTCTTTTAAGTGATAAATCTAATAATCAAGAAATAAATAATTAAAATTAATTTTAATAATATTTATTAAGTATTAATACAGTATAAATTTATTTCATTAGGAATATTTACAATTAATTAATAAGTAGTTCAAAATATTATGACATTTGACAAAATTATATTGTTAATATATAATTACTTTAAAGATAGAGGAGCAATAATTAATAGTATTAATAATATTTTAAGCAAATAGTGTTATTAAGAAAGGAATTATTGCCGAAGTTTATAGCTGATTGCTTTAAGGCTATATTCTGGTTGTGTAGATAATATCTGCTCAATTGTCACACTTAAATGTGTGGAGTGCTATCATTTAAGGATGTGATTTATATAACCTTAGGTGATTTAGCCTAGGTTTTTTTTATATTTTAGAAAGGAGAAATTTATGCAAAATAAGAAAAGAAACTTTCAAATGCCAGATACATATGTAATAATTTTTATGGTTGTAGTTTTGGCATCAGTTTTAACTTATATTATTCCAACTGGAAAATTTGAGGTTTTATATTCTGTAGAAAAACTTAATAATGAAATTATAACTACTGTAAAAGATGGAGAAGTAAAGTCTTTTAAACATGAAGGAGAAATATTTACAGTTGATGCGAGTAATGAAAATACTACTTTAATTCTTAGAGAAGATGAAACTTTAGCAGAAATTAATAAAAGTAAGGCTAAATCATTTGAATACGTAGAAGGGGAAGAAATAGAATTTAAAGTAACTCAAGAGTATGGTGATTATGTTACTAAAGGTGAAACTTCTGGAGTTCCACTTTTTGAGGCTGGAGGAGGCGTTGGATTTTTCAACTTCGCATTTGAAGGTCTTGTAAGTGGTGATAAATGGGGTACTGCTGTTGGTATAATTGCATTTATATTAATATCAGGTGGTGCTTTTGGTGTAATACTAAAAACTGGAGCGATTGAAATTGGTATTCTTTCTATGATGAAAAAATCAAAAAGTGCTCAAGTTTTATTAATACCAGTTATATTTTTCTTATTTGCTATAGGTGGAGTTGTTTTTGGACTTAGTGAAGAAGTAATACCTCTTTCTATGATTATAATTCCTATTATGGTTGCTATGGGGTATGATTCTATAGTTGGTCTTATGATAACAATAGTTGCAGCTCAGATAGGATTTGCAACTTCTTGGATGAATCCATTTAGCGTTGCGGTAGCCCAAAGTATAGCAGGTGTTCCTATACTTTCAGGAGCATATTTTAGGATAATAATGTTTTTGGTGTTTACAACTTTTGGTATTTTATATACTATGATTTATGCTAAAAAAATTAAAAAAGATCCAACAAAATCGATAGCTTATGAAAGTGATAATTATCATAGACAAAACTTTAATACTGAAGAAATAGAAAATAATAAATTTAATATTGGTCATTTTTTAGTAATACTTACATTATTAATTGGTATAGTTTGGATTATATGGGGTGTTAATGAATATGGATATTATATACCAGAAATAGCAGGAATATTTTTTGCTATGGGAATTGTATCTGGTATAGTTGGTGTTTTATTCAAATTAAATAATATGACTATAAATGATATAGCAGTATCTTTTAGAAAAGGATCTGAAGAATTAGTTGGTGCTGCTATGATAGTAGGTTTAGCACAAGGTATAATACTTGTCTTAGGTGGTCAATCGCCTTATGAATATACTGTAATGAATACAATACTTCATAATATGTCTGAATCTTTGCAAGGTGTACCTACTGCACTTGCTGGATGGTTTATGTATGTTTTCCAATCTATATTTAATTTCTTTGTGGTATCAGGTTCTGGACAAGCAGCTGTTACAATGCCACTTATGGCACCACTTGCAGAACTTATAGGAATAACAAAACAAGTTTCTGTTCTTGCATTCCAATTAGGAGATGGACTTACAAATATAATAGTTCCAACTTCAGGTTGTTTGATGGCTATACTTGGTGTAGCAAAGCTTGATTGGAAAATTTGGGCTAAGTTTCAGGTTAAATTTTTAGGTTCGTTATTTGTTTTAGCATCTATATTTGTTGTTATAGCTACTACAATTGGATATAATTAAAAAGAGGCATTTAGCCTCTTTTTTTGTTTAGAAATTACCTCCACCACAGAAATCGTCGTCATCATCATTACCATTTTGTAGATAATTAACGGTATCTGCGAAGTTATTTCTTAATTTTGGAATTAATCTGTTATCAATAAATCTAGCTGATGAAATAGCATTGTTAACATCCTCAACACCAGAATCAAAATTTGATGCACTATTATTTAACTGAGATATAGTATTATTAAGATTTGGCATATTCATATCATCTATATAAGAACTTATACATTTTAAAGTGTTTGATATTGAATTTAAATCTTCAGTTATTTCATTTAAGTCATTTTGAGAACTAGTTAAAGCAGCTATTGGCTGAGAAAAATTAACACAGTTAAAGTTATTATTTGCATTACTTAATTGTTGAATTGTGTTTCTGTTTTGACATTCAATTTCAGAAATAGTTCTTTCTGTTCTATTTATTAGTTGTTGTGCATTAGTAGGTTGATTACAGTCTGAATTAGGATTAAATCTTCTACTTCTACTTTGTCTATTTTTTCTACAACACTCACAGTTGCATTTTTTCATAAAACATCACCTTTACAATATTATTTAAAAAGATTTTAGTCTTTTTATATTTGTATGATATCTAATTACAAAATGTGCAATTAAATAATAAATTAAATTATTTTTAGATAGTATGTAACAAAATTAGACTTATTAAATAAGATATATTAAGGTAAAAATAAAAAGGAGTGAAGTTTTATGTATCATAAAACTAGAGAATTAGAAAAAATAATGAATAATAACCTTAAGATAAAAAGTGACAATATTGATGAGTTTGATGAAGAATTAGCATTTAGTCAACAATCTATAATAAATAATAGTAATAGATTTAAACAAAGAGATAAATGTAGCGATAGATATTCTTTATATACTGATGAAGATGAAGAGTGTATGTGTCAAGATGAATATGATATAGATGGGTGTTGTATGAATCATAGTTATGGAAGTAATAATACAAATAATTGTCATTTAAACAAGTGTAGAGCAAAAGAAAAAGAATGCTGTTGTAAAAAAAGTATGCAAGAGGCATTATTTAAAGTATTAAGATCATTATCAAGAGTAGATGGTTTAGTACAATTTGATCAATTTGCATTTGTTGGTGATAAGTTTTTAGTTGGTGCAACTTACAAAACAGGAGCTATAACTCAAGGAGATAATATTGATATAGCTACTACAACAGGAGATAGTAGTGCGCAGTTTAACTCATTTGACCCTTGTAATTTAGATGTATTAAATATACAAGCAGGTCAATTAATACCTATATACGAAGGGGATACACCTATAACTCAAAATATATCAAAAGTATCACTGTGCGATATAAATGCCATAGCATTTAATTTGCTTCTAACTACAATTCAATCAAACTCGCTAGTGTCTGTACAATCACTACTAAAAAATTGCTTTGATAATACTATATATGATTGTTGTGAGATAAGTAGTCCAGATTGTTGTTGTAATGAAGGTATTCTAAAGTCATTATCTAGCCCTGGTAGTTTTACAAGTCCATCTATAGGACTTACTGCAGGTTCTTTAATAGTAAAAGATATAAAATTACTTGGTGTAATAGGAAGTGTATTAGTACTTTACAATAAAATAGACGATACTAATGGTAGAATATATCTAGTATGCTTAGATTCAGTAGGATTTATATTCTAACAAAATTAAAAATATGGCTACAAATTTTGTAGCCATATTTTTTTTATATATTATTTAACTCAGTTTCTTTTTCGTATAACTTAAATTTACTTACAAGTTCACTAAGAATTACAGATTGATTATTTAATAGCTCACTAGAAGAATAACTTTCCTCTGCTGTTGATGAGTTCGTTTGAACAACAGATAAAATTTCTTGTATACTATATTTTACACTTTCTGCATCATTTGATTGTTCTTTACTAGCTGTAGCTATATTTATCATCATTTGAGTAGTTTTTGATGCATCTTCAACTATTTCAAGAAGATATTTTGCAGTTTCATTAGCTATTTGTGAACCTTTTTGTACTGCAAGTACTGTACCTTCAATTAAATCTGTTGTATTATTTGCAGCATCAGATGACTTTTGAGCTAGATTTCTAACTTCATCAGCAACAACTGCAAATCCTTTACCAGCACTTCCAGCACGAGCAGCCTCTACTGCGGCATTAAGTGCAAGTATGTTAGTTTGGAATGCTATATCATCAATTGTCTTAATTATCTTACTAATTTCGTTTGATTTATTAGATATATCATTCATAGCTTCAATCATTTCTTTCATTTTTTCATTACTATTAAATATTGATTCACTAGTATGTTTAACCAATAAATTAGCAGATTGAGCATTTTCAGAATTTATATTTATTTTTTCGGTTATATTTACTATTAATTCAGACAATTCATTTATTGAATTTGATTGTTCTGTTGCTCCTTGAGAAAGTTCTTGTGAAGCACTTGCTAATTGCTCTGAACTTGATGAAACATTAAAAGATGCCTCATTTATCTTAAGTAAAGTATCACTTAAATTATATTTTATAGTATTAATAGAATCTAGTATTTGGCTAAATTCACCAACATACTTATCTTCACACTCAGAGTTTATATTAAAATTACCATTTGACATTTCAAGAAGTAACTTATTAGTATCAACTATAATAGAGTTTAAAGTATCTGACATATACATAAAATTTCTACTAATAATACCAATTTCATCATTTGAATTTATATCTAAATTTATATCAAGGTTTCCGCTCGAAATATTATTAGCTGCTACTACTATATCATCAAGTGGCTTTAACATATTTTTAATAATTGTCATTGTGGCCAAAACTAGAATAACTATTGTACAAAATGCTAAAAATACCATAATAAGAGATAATTTTAAAACATCTTTGTTAAGGTCTTTTAGTTGAAGTGAAGTTTCAGACCACCACACGTCCCCAGTAGATAAAGTTATAGGATAGTAGTATTTTCTATATAGACTTTTATCTATAGGAGATCTAAATTCTGAGAAAAAAGGTTCATTTTTAGAAGTATTATTTTTTATATATTCTAGTTCTTTAGAGTTAGTTATTTCTGATAAATTTCTGTTAGTTAGTTGGTTGTATTGTTTATTATATACTATGTTTAAATCATTATCTACTATTTGAGAAAACATAGTCGGATATTTTTTTGAATCAATGATTAAACTATTAAAACTATTTTCAATATCTATATTAGCACTTATTGCTCCTAAAAAAGTATTTTCATAGATTATTGGATAAGCACAAGTAATAATAAACTTTCCATCTTCTTGATAAGGTTTAGTTATATGTGGTTTTAAAGTAGTTTTAACCATATTATAATATTCATTATTACTATATGATTCATAGGCTCCAAGTGAATTTATAGTATTGTTTTTCGCATTTTCTTTATTTATATGTAAACTATAATCCTTAGAGTCAGTTTCAAATGCATAAGGTTCGTAAGTTACAGATATAGAATTTATAAAATCATTGCTATTAATACTAGACCACATAGTATTTACAATATAATTTTCTAGTCTATATTCGATATCATCTAATAAAACATCATAAAGTAAACTTTTTTTCCTAGGTATTAATTCATCATCAGTAGCTGATGTAAAGTAATAATTAGCTTCTCTTTCTATGTATCTTGTAAGATTAAGAACTATTGAATCTAATTTTGATAGTACTTCATTTGTTGATTCTGAATTATTAATAGCCATATTTTCAAAGTTAGAGCTTATTGCAGAATCAATAGAAGAACCTGACTTAAATACTGATATACTTACAAGTATACTAAGAGAAACTATTAGTATAATTGCTATCACAGCAGATATTTTTGTAGATAGTTTCAAACTTTTTATATTTTTTACCATAAAGCTCCTCCTAAAGTAGTTTATTAATATAACCAAAGACTTTAAGTATTATATAATAAAAGTTAATATTTTAGAATATAAAAATATTGAAAATATACAAAATATGGTTAAAAAATTATTCTATTAATATGTAGTAATTGGTATAATAGATCCTAGATCAATTAAATTTTCATTACCTAAACTTATTATATTTTTATTTTTTAGCTTAACAAATTTATAAATATCATAATAATTTGGATGAAGTTTTATATTTCCTAAAAAAGCTAGAGTATCGTTTGATATTAAGCCACTACACCCTCCAATAAATCCATAATTTAAATTAAATAAGTCTATATGCCCTTTATCAATTAGTAAACAGTCTATATCATATTTAATAACTTCATTATAAATGCCAATATCAGAAGTTATTATTGAATTTTCATCAACAACACAAATATTACATTTAGAGTACCCTTGAGAAACATTTATTTTTGTTATATTATTTTTCTCTATAAATTCAATTATATTTTTATCTGTATATTTAAAGTTATGTACTGCAAAATTACCAAAAATACAAGCATTATACTGAATGTTTTTTGGATATTTATTTTGTAAAGTAGAATTTCCTTTTATAACATTAAAATTGTATTTTTTTAACTCTTTAGTATAATAATCATAAACATTAGGAGAAACTACTATATTATTATAATCTAGTTTACAAACTGATATATCAGGATGATATTTTATTGCATCATAAACCTCATCAACTGGATAAGTCTTTATTAGTTTTATATTTAATTCGTTGAATTTTTTTTCTATTGATTTACTAACTCGCTTATCTACTAAAGCTAAGGATAAATCATTTTTTGGAATAAAAGATTCTTTTATAAATTTCATTTTTATTTCTCTCCAAACTATAAAAAATTATAAATTAATATAGCTATATCAATTTATTAATAAAGATAATTATGTTATAATAATAAACACTATTATATACTATTAAAAGTAAACTTTTAAATTTTTATTTAAGGGAGCAGTTTATGAATAAGATAAAAATAATTTGTGAATCAATGAGTGATTTGCCAACTAAAATAGAAGAAGTAGAGATCCTTCCTGTAACTATTATTTTTGAAGGTAAAGAATATAGGGCAGGAGTTGATTTAGATACTGATGAGTTTTATAAGAAGCTTAGAAACTCTTCTTCTATGCCAACTACTTCACAAGTAACATATACAACTTTTAGAGAAGTTTTTGAAAGATACATAAATGAAGGATATAAAGTTTTATATATGGCTGGTTCTTCAGCTGCATCAGGAACTTATCAATCTGCAATGTTAGCAAAAAATGACTTAGAAAGTGATGATATATACGTATTTGATACATTTTCTTTAAGTGCAGGTGGAGGAATGCTTATTTATGAAGCTAGCAAAATGGTAAAAGAAGGAAATAGTATTGATTATATATTAAAAAAATTAGAAGAGTATAAAGAAAATGTACATTTATTTTTTTCAGTTGATTCTCTTGAGTATTTAAAAAAAGGTGGTAGAATATCTGGAGCTACTGCAACTATTGGTAATTTACTGAATATAAAGCCTATTTTAAATATAGAAGACGGCTTAGTAAAGCAAAGATCAAAGGTAAGAGGAAGTAAAAAAATAATACCAACATTAATAAATGAATTAAAGGAAGTTGTTAATGGTGATTTCTCGCAAAAAATTGTTTGTGTTGGTTATGGAGATGACTTAAAGTTAAGAGATGAATTTGTTGAAAAAGTAAAACAAGAGCTATCTCCAAAAGAAATATTTATTTTTCAGATAGGTTCTTGTGTTGCATCTCATTCTGGACCAGATGTTTTAGGTCTTGGATGTTTAGATATATAAATTTTACATATTATTTACATATATAGGAGAGATATTTAAATGAAAGATAAAATGAAAATTATTTTAAAGGGTGTAGACACTATAATTGATGAAAAAGAGTTAGAAGCTAAACTTTTAAAAGCTGAAAAAGAAAATCGTAAATTAGTTATTAAACTAGGTCTTGACCCATCAGCACCTGATATACACTTAGGTCATACAGTTGTTCTTAGAAAAATGAAACAACTTCAAGATTTAGGACATCATGTTATAATAATTATAGGAGATTTTACTGGAAAAATAGGAGATCCAACAGGAAAATCAAAAACAAGAGTTGCACTTACAACAGAACAAGTTTTAGAAAATGCTAAAACTTATGAAAAACAGATATTTAAAGTTTTAGATAAAGAAAAGACAGAAGTTAGATTTAATAGCGAGTGGCTTTCTAAATTAAATTTTGAAGATGTTGTGAAATTAGCATCAACTATAACTGTTGCTAGAATGCTTGAAAGAGAAGATTTTAAAAATAGATACCAAAATAATACTCCTATATCTGTTCACGAATTTTTCTATCCTTTAATGCAAGGATATGATTCTGTTGCTATAAAAGCTGATATAGAACTTGGTGGTACTGACCAAAGATTTAATCTACTTATGGGAAGAAGTTTACAAAAAGAATTTAACCAAGAGCCACAAACTGTAATTATGATGCCAATTATCGAAGGGCTAGATGGTGTTAATAAAATGAGTAAAAGTCTAGGAAACTATATTGGTGTTGATGAAGAAGCTGGTCTTATGTACCAAAAAGCAATGGAAATACCAGATGAACTGATAATAAAATACTATAATTTGGTAACTGATGTTCATCCTGACATTATAGCTGAAATTGAAAAAGATTTAAAAGAAGACAGAAAAAATCCAAGAGATATAAAAATGGGGTTAGCAAAAGAAATAGTTACTCTTTATCACGGAGAAGAAAAAGCAAATTTTGCTGAGGAAAGATTTAAGTCAGTTTTCCAAAAAGGACAAATTCCAACAGATATATTAACTGTAAAATCTAGTAAAGAAAACTTCGATTTAGCTCAAATAGTAGTTGATAATAAATTATCTCCAAGTAAAAGTGAATTAAGAAGAATGGCAAAACAAGGTGGAGTTAAAGTTAATCAAGAAAAGGTAGAAGATTTAAGTAAAGTAGAATTACTTGATGAGTTAGTAGTTCAAGTTGGTAAGAAAAAGTTTATAAAGATAGTTTGTGAGTAGACAGATTTTGACTGTCTACTTATTTTTATTTAAGTATAAAAATTAGTAAAAATTTAGTAAAAATTATTTACTTTTTATTAGCAATCGTTTACAATAAAATCAAAGAATATAATTGTTTAATATAAATTATTTGTATAAATCTTAATTTTATTTAATGTTTAGGGAGGAGTTATGATAAATAAATTAAAAGCAGATTTTAAGAAGGTTTTTAAAAGAGAGGTACAAGAAGTATTTTTCTCACCAGGTAGAGTAAATTTAATAGGTGAACATACTGATTATAATGGGGGTCATGTTTTTCCTTGTGCATTATCTTTTGGGACTTATGGAGTAGTATCAAAAAGAGAAGATAAACTAGTTAATATGTATTCTTTGAATTTTGAAGAAGTAGGTACTATAAGTTTTGATTTAGACAATATGGAATATATAAAAGAACATGATTGGGTAAATTATCCAAAAGGTGTTTGTAAAGTATTTAAAGATAAAGGACATAAGTTAAGTCATGGATTTGATATACTTGTATTTGGGAATATACCAAATGGAGCAGGTCTTTCATCTTCTGCATCAATTGAACTTTTAATGGCTGTTATACTAAATGATACTTTTAAATTTAATATAGATATGGTTGATATGGTTAAGTATTCTCAAGAAGCTGAAAATAAGTTTATTGGTGTAAACTGTGGTATAATGGACCAATTTGCAATAGGTATGGGAAAAGATAGATGTGCAATACTTCTTGATTGTAATACTTTAAATTATAGATATAGTGAAATAAATATGCAAGGATATTCGATAGTAATAGGTAACACTAACAAAAGAAGAGGTCTTGCAGACTCAAAATATAATGAAAGAAGAGCTGAGTGTGAAAGAGCACTTAAAAATCTTCAAACAAAACTTAATATAAAATCTTTAGGAGAATTAACCGAGAAAGAGTTTGAGGATAATAAACATTTAATAGAAAATGAAATTGATAGAAAAAGAGCAAAACATGCAGTTTATGAAAATCAAAGAACTTTAAGTGCTGTTAAAGCATTAGAAGAAAATAATTTACCTCACTTTGGGCAGTTGATGGTATCTTCTCACGTTTCTTTAAGAGATGATTATGAGGTAACAGGAATTGAACTTGATACTTTAGTAAATTATGCACTAAAGCAAGAGGGGGTTATTGGTTCTAGAATGACTGGAGCAGGATTTGGAGGATGTACTGTTAGTATAGTAAAAGATGAGTGTGTTGGAAACTTTATAGAAAATGTAACTAAAGGATATGAAAAAGAAATAGGTTATGCACCAACTTTTTATGTAGCACACATTTCAAATGGAGCTAGAAAAATAGGTTAATTATTTAGGAGGAAAAAATGGCTATTTTAGTTTGTGGTGGAGCAGGATATATAGGAAGTCATACAGTTTATGAACTTATAAAAAATAATGAAGAAGTTGTAATAGTAGATAACTTACAAACTGGACATAAAGATGCTATTCATAAAGATGCTAAGTTTTTTGAAGGAGATATAAGAGATAAAAATTTCTTAAGAAAAGTATTTAGTGAAAATAATATAGAAGGTGTAATTCATTTTGCTGCGAACTCTTTAGTTGGAGTTAGTATGAAAGAGCCTTTAAGCTATTATGATAATAATGTTTATGGTACACAAGTTTTACTTGAAGTTATGGTTGAATTTAATGTTAAAAAAATAGTTTTCTCATCAACTGCTGCAGTTTATGGAGAGCCAAAACAAATACCAATACTAGAAACAGATATAACAAATCCAACAAATACTTATGGTGAGACTAAACTTTCTATGGAAAAAATGATGAAGTGGTCTGATTTAGCATATGGAATTAAGTATGTATCACTTAGATATTTTAATGTAGCAGGTGCAATTGAAGGAGGATTTATAGGTGAGGACCATACCCCAGAAACTCATCTAATACCTTTAATACTTCAAGTGCCACTTGGAAAAAGAGAGCATATAACTGTTTTTGGAGATGACTATGATACACACGATGGAACTTGTATAAGAGATTATATTCACGTAATAGATTTGGCAGATGCTCATATAAAGGCATTTAATTATCTAAGAGAAGGAAATGAGTCTAACATATTTAATTTAGGTAGTGGAAATGGATTTACAGTTAAAGAAATGATAGAAGCTGCAAAAGAAGCTACAGGAGAAAATATAAAAGTTGTTATTGGTGAAAGAAGAGCAGGAGACCCTGCAAAGCTTGTTGCATCAAGTGATAAAGCAAGAGAAATACTTGGTTGGAAGCCAAAATTTGATGACGTTAAAAAAATGATAAGTGATGCTTGGGCTTGGCATAAATCTAATCCAAATGGATTTTCTAAGTAGGTGTTTTATGAATTACGAAATAAATAGATTAATAAATTTTGGTATAAAAAAAGGTTTAATAAATGAACTTGACAAAGTATATGCATCAAATTTACTTCTTGAAGTTTTAGAACTTGATGAATTTACTTATGAAAATGTTGATGAAGATTTAGAAACTGCAACACCAATACTTGAGAATATGCTTGATTACGTAGTATCTAAAAATATAATAGAAAACACTACAACAGAAAGAGATTTATTTGATACTGAAATAATGAATTGTCTAATGCCAAGACCTTCAGAAGTTATAAAAACTTTCAATAAAAAATATCAAAAAAATAAAAAAGAAGCGACTTCTTATTATTATAATTTAAGTATTTCATCAAACTATATAAGAAAAGATAGAACTGATAAGAATATAGTTTGGAAAACAAAAACAGAGTATGGAGATTTAGATATAACTATAAACTTATCAAAGCCAGAAAAAGACCCAAAAGATATAGCAAAAGCAAAATTATTAAAATCAACTTCTTATCCAAAGTGTTTACTTTGTAAAGAAAACGAAGGATTTAAGGGAAATATAAATCATCCCGCAAGACAAAATCACAGAATAATTCCGATGGAGTTTGCAGGTGAGAAATGGTTTTTACAGTATTCTCCATACGTTTATTACAACGAGCATTCTATAGTATTTAACGACAAACATACTCCTATGAAAATTTACAGAAAAACTTTTGAAAATTTATTAGGATTTGTTGATTATATACCACATTATTTTGTGGGGAGTAATGCAGATTTACCAATAGTTGGTGGGTCTATATTATCTCACGATCATTACCAAGGTGGAAACTATGTATTTGCTATGGAACGAGCAGATATTGAAGAGAGTTTTAAAATAGATGGATTTAATAACACTACATTATGTAGAGTAAAGTGGCCTATGAGTGTTATAAGGGTAAATGGTGAAGATAAAGAAGAAGTTATAAATTTATGTGAGCATATTTTAAATTCTTGGAAAAATTATTCTGATGAGAGTGTTGATATAATAAACAAAACGACTGAAATGCATAATACTATAACTCCAATAGCTAGAAAAAAAGGAACTACTTATGAGGTTGACTTAGTTTTAAGAAACAATAGAACAAGTAGTACTCATCCTTTAGGGATATTTCATCCGCATAATGAAGTTCATCACATAAAGAAAGAAAATATAGGTCTTATTGAAGTTATGGGACTTGCTGTACTTCCTGCAAGACTTAAAGATGAGCTGGATGTTTTGGCTGATTGTATGGTTAATAAATCTGATATAGACGAAAAATTAACTCATCACAAAGAGTGGTTTGACGAAGTGTTATCATCTAAAAATGTAGAAACTAAAGAAGAAGCTATTAATATTTTAAAAGAGGAAGTAGGAAAAAAATTCCTTATTGTATTAGAACACGCAGGGGTATTTAAAAGGGATAAAAAAGGACTAGAGGCATTTAATAAATTTATAAAATCATTATAAAAAAGAGGCTAATGCCTCTTTTTAATTTATAGTAAAATCATTATTAATGAAACTGCACTTACTATTTGTAAAAGTGCTATTGAAACTGCATAAATAGAAACTGTTTTTCCTTGTTTTAATAAATCTTTAATATCAACTCTAAGACCTATCCCTGCAAGGGCTATTATTTCAAGTTTATTACTTATTTCTTTTAGTAATCCTGAAAGTTCTTGTGATATTATCCCTAGTGAAAATAATCCACAAGTAATAAAAAATCCTATAACATACCAAGGTACTTTTACTTTACCTTTTTTATTTTCTTCTATTTCTTCTTCGATTATTTCAGAGTTTTGTTTATGTTTAATGTGTCCAAATAAAAATACAACACCAACTAAAAGTATAACCCTTACTATTTTAAAAATCATAGAAATATCTTTTACTTCCTCGCTAACCATAGAACCACTAGCCACAACCTGACCAACAGACTGAAGTATAGAACCTATAAGTGCTGAAGTTTTAAGTTCTTCTAAGTTGTATAAAAAATTAGCTATAAGTGGAAGTAAAAACATTAAAAATATACCTATTACATTAACTATTGTTATAGCTATTCCTCTTTCTTTATCATCTGCATCTATAACAGGAGATGTCGCAGCTATTGCTGATGATCCACAAACAGCATTCCCACTGGCCATAAGCATAGAAAAGTTTTGAGAGAAGTTAAGTTTTTTACCTATATATAAAACACTAACAATAGTTATTATCATTTGAATAACAACCATTAAAAGTCCATTAAAACCTATGCTAAATAGTTTTGGAATGCTAAGTGTAGCACCAAGTAAAACTATTGAATAAGATAAAAGATTAGTTTCTGCATACTTGTATCCTGCTTGATAACTTTTTTTATTCAAAAATAAATTACCCATTATAATACCTAAAAATATTGCAATAGTTGCAGAACCTAGCTTTGGAACAAATTTTGCCAAGAATATACTAAAAAAACCTATCAAAGTAGCTATTAATAATCCTGGTAAAATTTCTTGGAATTTATTTTTTGAGTTTTCTTTAGTTGACATAAAATCATCCCTTTCTTAGATTTTTTTAAAAATTATACACCTAAAAAAAATATAAGTAAATAAATTTGAATATATTAATGTTATATAATATTTTTTGTAATTAATTTATATAAATTATTATCAAAAATATATTAATACAAAAACTTTTTTTAGTGGTATAATTAATTCATATTTATTGATATTAGGAGAAATTTTTATGAGATTATCTCAAAAAAATAAAAGTATAATTCAGTATAGTTTTCTTTTATTAATTATATTTTTAACAATTAGATTTTTATCAGAAAATATTGATTTAAAACTCTTGCCGCATATTATAAATTTAGTGGATAAAAAATTTATTGTACTTTTATTTGTTTTAATTGTTTTTTATATATTATTTGAAATTTTCATAATTAGTATTATAAAAAATTCAGTTGATAATAGAAAAATTAAATTTATAAGTTTTAAAGTTGCAACTACAGGGTTTTATTATAATTTAGTAACTCCTCTAGCTTCTGGTAGTCAGCCTATGCAGATTTATATTTTTAATAAACATAATATTAGTTTTAGTAAAGCTAGTGCAATAATAACTAATAAAACTATAATATTTCAATCTGTTGTAACTATTTATTCCCTATTTTTTGTCATTTTTAATTTAAATTATTTAAAAGAGAATATTCCAGAAGTTATAGTATTTATAAATACGAGCCTTTTTATTAACTTATTTAGTATTTTGGTTGGTATTTTTATTGTTTTTAGTCCAGAAAAAATGAAAAATATATTGGGAATTATTCTTAAGGTTGCCAAAAAGTTTAATTTTGATAATATATATAGAAGATACGAAGATATATGTTTATTTATAGATAATTATAGTTTTTATATAAAAAAATTTATAAGAAATAGAAAAGAATTTATTATAAGTATTATTTTAACTTTTATTCAGATAACAATTTATTTTAGTATTTCATACTTTGTTTATAAATCTTTTAATCTTAGTAATCTAGATTATCTTGAAGGTATTATGTTACAATCATTTTTGTATATGGCAGTATCTTCAATTCCAACTCCTGGAAATGTAGGGGCAACTGAAATAGCATTTTTAGCTATATACAAAAATATATTTCCTAAAGAAATTTTGGGATATTCTGTTTTTTTATACAGTTTTTTTGTATATTATGTTATACTTTTTTTGTGTGGAATAGCTACAATAATTACTCATTACACTATTTGTAAAAGAGATTCTATTGTAAAAAGTAATACTTCTTAAGATATAATATAAAGTTAGTTTTTATCATTAAATATTATTATGTAAAGTTTTTAAAAAATTATACGTATAATCTAAAAAAATAATATTTTTTAAATATATTATTAAAGTTCGTGAGAAAGGAGCAATCGTATTGTTAAAATATATAAAAAATAAAGAAAAAATAGTAGCTACATTATTAGCGAGTGGACTTATAATTCAAAGTTCGCCTATAAGTGCGTTTGCTGATGATATATCTATATTAAATAAATATTTTAGAGAACAATTGCAAAATGATGTTAGGGAAAATGTAAGTAGTCAAAATTCTAAATATGATAATGTAAAAAGTAGTGGAACTTATGAAGAAGCATTAAAAAATGCGCCTGATGTTCTTAAAGGACAACTACTCAATGAAATCAACAAAAAATTACCAAATGGAGAAAAACTAACTGATAAGAATAGTATACCACTAACTTATTTAAGTTATGTAACTTCTTTACACGCTACATTAACGGAAAAGCCTGAGGATATTGAGATATTAACATATTGTTTTAATTTAACTGAACTTAGCTTGAGTCTAAAAAGTGATACTCTAGGATTTGATCCTAAAATATTAGAAACTATATCACACTTAACTAAATTAGAAAAATTATCTTTAATAGATTTTGGTATTACAGATGACCATATAAAGGCGGTTAGTGAAGGAAAGAATTTTGCTCTTTTTGAGAGACTAGAAAATCTTAAAGTACTTGACTTAAAAGGGAATGCTATAACTGATATATCATCTTTAAGTTCTATACCAAATAAAGATAAGATGATAGAGTTAAATCTTAGCTCACAAAATAAAAAATCAACTACTGGTTCAACTGTTGGTTCTAATTCTAAGTTAGAAAAGTTAGGGGATATATCTTTATTTTCTAATTTAGAAACTCTAGATATAAGTTATAATATAATAAAAGATTTAGACCCCTTAAGACATCTAAAGAAGTTAAAAACTGTTAAACTAAATAATAACTGTGTATATGATTTAACTCCTATAGGTCATGTTTCTAATGTAGAGGCTGCTTCTCAAAATGTACTTATGGAGTATCCAGTTTATATAACTAAAGGTAAAATAAATAATTCATTAGTCGACAAACCAGAGCCAGGGGCGTTTATAAGAAATATAACCAAAGACAAACGAGGAAAAAGCGTAAAAATAGATGATTCTGAAATTATTAATCCTACAAATGGAGCTAATAATGTAAAGGGTATAGTTGATTCTAATAATAATATTAAATGGAAAGCATCGGATTTAGGATTTAAAGAAAATGGAAATAGTGGGAATCATCAAGCAAAGATTAAATATAGCTTTAATAATGATGATAAATTTTCAGGTACTGTAACACATGTAATAAGAGAAAATCAAAAACCTACTATAGAACTAGATAAAGAAAATCCAAGTGATAGTTTAACTGTTATAAAGGGTGAAAAAAATGTAACTATAAATTTAGGTAAAAAAGTTGTAAACACTATAAAAGTAGTTCTTAAAGATACAGAGTATGACCAACAAGAAGAAGGTAAGTCATTGAGCACAACAACTACAGATAAACCTAAAATTAAGTCTGTAAAGAGTGGAAATGAAACACTTAACCATGAAAATGAAAGTAAATTTTTTGAGGATATAAAAGATATAGTTAAAGATAAGAAAAATGGAGATAAAATAAAATTAGTTTACGAAGTAGTTGATGGATATGGTCTTACTAACAACTGTGAAATAGAACTAACTGTAAAGGAAAATGAAAAACCGAAAGTCACGGTAAACACTACAGGAGCTACTGTTAGTGAAGGTTTAAAGTATTCAGATGGTACAAAAAAATATGATTTATCGCAACTTTCAGGTTTTGATCCAAAAAAGACATTCCAAATATCTCCAAGAGATATAAAAAATATAGTAGGTGAGTCGAATAATCCAGCATTAAAAAAAGATGAAGATGTTGCTAGTTTAATATTCTCTACACAAAAATTTATGAATGTTAGTGATGATGATGAATCATTTGACATATCTTCTGATAATGTAGTTGATGGATTTAAAGATGGAAAAATAGATATAACTATAATAGGTAAGATAATAGATGGTAACTTGCAAACTCAAAACAAAGAGAAGAATATAGAAAGACCTAAAAGAAATACTATAAATTTATATGAAATAACTTGTAGTATAACTGATAGTAATGGTGCTGAAGTAGAGGATAAATTTAGTTTAGTTGTTACTAATCAAGCTCCAAAAATAGATGGAGATTATGCAGAAGAATTAAAGTATACTAAAAGTAATAGTACAATAAATATTCCTAAGGATGTTCTTACAACAGGTATTTATGCTAAAGATTTAGAAGATACTAGTGATGAAGATATATCTATTGATGAATTATCGTCTGTAGGTATGGAGCTTCAAAAATTAGAAGTTAAGCGTGAAGATGGAAGGTCTGTAAAGATAAATCCAAAGAAAAATCCATTTAAAGGAATATTTAATAGTATATTTAAGAAAACAACAGAATCAACTGTTGATTCAATAAATATTACTAATTTACCAATAGGTAACCATGAAATACTTTATACAGTAAAAGATAGTGATGGAAATAGTGCAAATTATAGTAGAGCACTAATAATATCACATCCAGAAGAGCCATTAGTTAACGTTAAGGACGACAGTGATATATTATTAAATCCAAGACAAGTTGAAAACTTTAATGCAAATTCATTATATCAAGAGTATAAAGAAAGAATAGAAGTAACTGATGATAAAATAGATACAACAAATGGATTAAATGGAATAGAACTAACTGAAAAGTATTATCAAGGACAAAAAGAAGTTGAATTAGAAGTTCCACCATCTAAGGATAATACAGAATACAAATACGATATGGAAATTATTGCTAAAGATAAGGATGGTAAGGAAGGATACTCTAATAAGAAAATTCGAGTTGTTGTAAGTAATAAAGCACCAGAAGTAAAAATTGATAAAAATGTTATATACATTAATGAAGGTGAGATGTTAGACCTATCAAAACAAGTTAGTGTATTTGATGCAGAGGATAAAGACTTAACTAATAAAATAGAAGTATTTATGGATGGTGAAAAGAAAACAAATATAGATACATCTACATTAAAAGTGGGTGAATATGACTTAGAATATAGAGCAACTGATTTAGATGGAAATGTAGGTAAAGCTTTTGCTACAATAATAGTTAAAGGTGCTTCTGATTCATTAGTTGACTTTGATGATAAATTTGAAGATATGTTAACTGAGACTGGAGAATTAAGACTTAGTATTACACAAGCAAAGGAATACACTAAAGATAAATTTAAGAGTTTAGTTAAAGGTGCACCTTCTGGATATAAATTCAAAGAAATTAGAATAATACAAGGTGGAAACAATAATCTTGATTCATTAATTACAGATGTTCCTAAAGGAGAAAAATTAACACATAAAGTTCAGTTTATATATACAAATCCAAGTGGAGGGTTTGAGATATTAAAAGAACTTATAGTTACTGTTACTAACTCATTACCAGTTATATCGTTAGAAGATGGTATAAAGCATACAATAGTAACTACTGAAAAGAGAGATATTGCTTTTAAAGAAGGTATTTCAGCTAATGATGATGAGGATGGTAATTTAACGAAGAAAGTAACTTATAAAATACTTTATATGGATGGAAAAGAAACTGGAGTAACTAACTCAGGCGATTTAAAACCAGGTGTATATAATGTAGAGTATACTGTAGTAGATAACGATGGAAATGAAGGTAAATTTAGTAGGGTATTAAATGTTACTGAAGGTGAAAATAGTGGAAATAATAATGGAAGTAACAATGGGAATAGCAATGGAAACAATAATACTACTAATAAACCAGAACAAAAACCAGAACAAAAACCAGAACAAAAACCAGATGAAAAACCAACTACTAAACCAAATGGAGGAGATCATCCAAATACAATATTTAAGAATATGTATGATTTAACTGGAGATAAATCTTTAAGTTTATCTGAAGCTAGAAAGTTTAAGAGTAATCCTCTAAAAGATGTTCAAATAGTTCAAAATGATATGGGAATAACTATTGATGATATTGAAGTTGTTGGTATGGAGAAGTTTAATCCGGATGAGGACTTAAAAGGTGAAGAAAGAGTAAAGGATTATATAATAACTTATAAGGTTAAAGGTTATGAAAAAGTTGCTAAAGAAGATATAAATGTATTCTCTTTACTTTTAGGTAATATTTCTTTAAGAAATGGTGTATTAGTTGCTGAAAATGAAACATTAGAGTTAAGTGTTGATAGAAAGGTAACTGTAACTAATGAGAAACCAGAAGTTTTAGGTTCTAAAGATGCAACAGTAGAAAAATCAGCAAAAGTTGATGCTCTTAAAGGCGTTGAAGCTCAAGATACAGAAGATGGAGATTTAACTAAGAATATAAAAGTTTCTCCAGACCCAACTAGTATAGACACTAGTAAAGTAGGTGAAAAGTTTACTCTAAGCTATACAGTAGAAGATAGTGATGGTAACTTTGCAGAGCCACTTGAGAGAACATTTGAAGTTGTTGAAGCTAATGCAAATAATAATGGCCAAAATAATAATCAAAGTAGTGGACAAAATAACCAAAATGGACAAAACAATAGTCAATCAAATGAGAACAATACTACAACATCAGAGCAAGGTAAAAACCCTGAAACAGGAGATACATCTATACTAGGTATATCAGCACTAGCTGTTTTATCAGGAATTGGACTTTTAGTAGTTAACAGAAAGAAAGACTAATTATAAAAAGTAGTTATCTTTTTAGATAGCTACTTTTTTGTTAAAGTTATTTACTAACACAATCATATATGATAAAATTTCAAAGAATTTAAGGAGGTTAATTATGTTAAATGAAACAAAAGAAATTTTAAAGAGTTACTATGGAATTGATGATAATACTTTAAAATTTTCAGATGAAGTATTAGAAGATATAAGTGATCAATTTGAAAATATAAAAAGAGTAAGAGAATATAATCAATATAAGGTATTAAAAGCAATGCAAGAGTGTAGATTAAGTGATAATCACTTTAATTGGACTACTGGATACGGATATAATGATATTGGTCGTGAAAAAGTTGAGGAAATATACTCGAAAGTTTTTGGATGTGAAGATTCTATAGTAAGACCTATAATAGTTAATGGAACTCACGCTTTAACTCTTTGTCTTCAGGGCATTTTAAGACCAGGTGATGAGTTATTATCAGTTACTTCAAAACCCTATGATACTTTAGAAGGAGTTATTGGAATAAGAGAGGAGAAAGGTTCTTTAAAAGAATTTGGAGTAACTTATAGTCAAGTTGATTTTCTTAGTAGTGGAGATATAGATTTTGATGGAATAAAAGAAAAAATAAATGATAAAACTAAAATGGTTTTTATTCAACGTTCAAAAGGATATTCTTGGAGAAAATCTTTAACTATTTCAGATATAGAAAAAGTAGTAAAGTTTGTTAAAAATATTAAAGAAGATGTTATAGTTATGGTTGATAACTGCTATGGAGAGTTTATAGAAACTAAAGAACCAACAGAAGTTGGAGTCGATATAATGGCAGGGTCTTTAATTAAAAATCCAGGTGGAGGGCTTGCATTAACTGGTGGATACATAGCAGGTAGAAAAGACTTAATAGAACTTATATCTTATAGACTTACTACACCAGGAATTGGAAAAGAATGTGGGCTTACATTTGGAACTACAAGAAATGTACTTCAAGGATTTTTTATGGCTCCATATATAGTTAGTCAAGCTTTAATGGGTGCTATTTTTTGTGCTAGAAGTTTTGAAAAGTTGGGATATGAAGTATTACCAAAATTTGATGATAAAAGATGTGATATAATTCAAATAGTAAAACTTAATAATGAAGAAGAAGTCATAGCATTTTGTCAAGGAACACAATCGGCAGCTCCAGTTGATTCATACGTAAAGCCTGTTCCTTGGGCAATGCCAGGATATGATAGTGAAGTTATAATGGCAGCAGGTGCATTTGTTCAAGGTTCGTCAATAGAGCTTAGTTCTGATGCCCCTATAAAACCACCTTATAATGTATATTTCCAAGGTGGTCTTACATTTGACCATTCAAAGATGGGAACACTAAAAGCAATAGAATATATAAAAAAGCTAGGACAGTAATCCTAGCTTTTAATGTAAATAATTTTGGGTATAAAAAAAACGAGGTGAATATATGGATATAGAAAAGATAATTTATAAATTATACGAAGAAAATAATGCTACAAGAGAAGAACTTTTATATCTTCTTGATAATATTGATGAAAAGTCTAGAGAACTTTTAGTAAATTTAGCTCATAAAACTAGAATGAAATACTACGGAAATAAAGTTTATGTAAGAGGTCTTATAGAACTTACGAGCTATTGTAAGAAAGATTGTAAATATTGTGGTCTTAGAAGGAATAATAAAAATGCACAAAGATATAGACTAACAAAAGAAGAAGTTTTAGAATGTGTTAGAAAAGGAGATAAACTAGGATATAAGACTTTTGTTATGCAAGGAGGGGAAGATGCATACTTTACTGATGAAATTATGGTAGATATAATTAAATCAATAAAAAAAGAGTTTCCTGATAATGCAATAACTCTATCTTTAGGTGAGAGAAGTTATGAGTCTTATAAGAAAATGTTTGATGCAGGTGCAGATAGATACTTATTAAGACACGAAAGTGCATCAAAAGAACTATACGAAGATATTCACACTAATGAAAGTTTTGAATATAGAAGAGAATGTCTTAAAAACTTAAAAGAAATAGGATACCAAACAGGTGCTGGATTTATGGTTGGTATACCAAACCAAACTAACGAAGATTTAGTTAATGATTTTTTATTTGTAAAAGAATTTGAACCAGCTATGTGTGGAATAGGTCCATTTATACCTCATAAAGATACACCACTTAGAGATTATCCCCATGGAAGTCTAGAAAAAACTATTACTTGTCTTGCAATAGTTAGACTATTACTTCCAAAAGTACTTTTACCTGCAACCACGGCACTTTCAAGTATAGATAAAACAGGAAGAGATCAAGGTATAAAAGCTGGTGGTAATGTTATAATGCCAAATTTATCACCTATGGGAGTTCGTAAGAACTATTCGTTATATGATAATAAGGCATATATACTAGATGAAGATGCAGAATATAGAAAAATGATTGGTGAGAAAATAGAAAGTTTAGGATTTGAAATTGAGACAACAAGAGGAGACAACCCAGATTTTAGAAAATAAGGAGGACACAATGTTTATTAATCACGATTATATATATAATATTTTATATGAAACAAAAAATCCAACAAACGAAGAAATAAGAGAAGTTTTAGAAAAAGCTAAAAAAAGAGAGGGTCTTTCGTATAAAGAAATAGCAATACTTCTTCAAGCTAATGACGAAAAAGATTTAGAAGAAATTTACGCATTAGCAGGAGAAATAAAAAAAGATATATACGGAAAAAGAATAGTAGTTTTTGCTCCACTTTATGTTAGCGATTACTGTGTAAATAACTGCACTTATTGTGGATACAAACGAGATAATAAGTTTGAAAGAAGAAGACTTACTATGGAAGAAGTTGCTGAAGAAGTAAGAATTCTTGAAAAAATGGGACATAAAAGACTAGCACTTGAGTTAGGTGAAGACCCAGTTAATGCTGATATAGATTTTACACTTGATTGTATTAGAACAATTTATAATACTCAAAATGCAAATGGAGAAATAAGAAGAGTAAACGTAAATATTGCTGCTACTACAGTTGAAAATTATAAAAAATTAAAAGAAATAGGAATAGGAACTTATATTTTATTCCAAGAAACTTATCACAAAGAAACTTACGAAAAAGTTCATCCAAAATCATTAAAATCAGACTATGAATATCATTTAACTTCTTTTGATAGAGCAATGGAAGCTGGAATTGATGATGTTGGAGCTGGAGTATTATTTGGTCTTTATGACCCAAGGTTTGAAGTTCTAGCTTTAATGATGCATAATAATCATTTAGAAGAAAAATTTGGAGTAGGTTTTCATACAGTATCAGTTCCAAGACTTCAAGAAGCTACTGGTGTAACTTTAGAAACATATCCACACTTACTTGATGATTTAATGTTTAAAAAAGTTGTAGCTATACTTAGAATAGCACTTCCATTTACAGGACTTATATTATCAACAAGAGAGACTCCTTCGATGAGAAAAGAACTTTTAAAATATGGAGTTAGTCAAATTTCTGCTGGTTCATCAACTGGGGTTGGAGGATATAAAGAAAGAGAAGAAGGAAGAGATATAAAACAATTTAAGACTAATGATGAGAGAAGTCCACTTGAGATCCTAAAAGAATTATTAGATGATGGTTATATTCCAAGTTATTGTACAGCATGTTATAGAAGTGGAAGAACAGGGGACAGATTTATGGAACTTGCAAAGTCTGGAGAAATAAAATACGTTTGTGAGCCAAACGCATTAATGACTTTACTTGAGTTTAGTCTTGATTATGGAGATAAAGAAATTTATGAAAAGAGTTTAGAAACTATAGAAAAAGAAGTTGAAAAAATAGAAAGAGAAGATTTAAGAAATTATACTAAAGAGAGTATGGAAAAAATGAAAAAAGGCGAAAGGGATTTTTATGTATAAAACTCCAAATGCTAATAGAAAACATATAGGTATATATGGAAACACAAATAGTGGTAAGTCTTCACTAATGAATATAATTTTAGGACAAGAAATATCATTAGTATCAAGTGTTGAGGGAACTACCACAGATCCTGTTTTAAAAGCTTTTGAGCTTATTCCATTTGGTCCTGTAGTATTTGTTGATACTGCAGGGCTTGAAGATAAGACTGAACTTGGTGAAGTACGTGTAAAAAAAAGTCTTGATTATTTAAAAAGGCTTGACTATTCAATTTATTTAATCGATGGAGAAAATCCTGATATATCTACATATAAAACTTGGAAAAAAGAAGCTAAAAAATATAATATAAACCATATAGTAGTAGTAAATAAATTAGATAAACTAAATGAAAATCAGATTAAAGATTTAGAAGAAAAATTAGAGAATAGTATTTTTATATCAACTAAAGAAAATAAAAATATAGACAAACTAAAAGAAACTCTAATAAATAACTTAAGTCAAGAGGAAGAAGAAAAGTCATTACTTGGAGATTTACTTCCTTATGGTTCAACTGTTTTGCTTGTTGTACCAATAGATTCTGAGGCTCCTAAGGGAAGAATCATACTTCCTCAAGTTCAAATAATAAGAGATTCACTAGATAATGGTATAAAAACTTATGTAGTAAGAGATACAGAGCTTAAGGAGGCTTTAAATGATATTAAAAATATAGACCTTGTAATAACTGACTCTCAAGCGTTTAAAGAGGTTGATGAAATAATTCCAAAAGAACTGAAATTAACTAGTTTTTCAATACTTTTTGCAAGACAAAAAGGAGAACTTGATGAGTTTATAAAAGGTTGTGAAAGTCTTGATAATTTAAAGCCAAACGATAACATATTAATTTGTGAGAGTTGTAGTCATAATATTTCTCACGAAGATATAGGAAGAGTTAAAATTCCAAGAATGCTTGAAATTATAGCTGGTGGAAAATTAAATTTTGAATATAAAGTGGGATATGACTTTACTGATGATTTAGACAAATATGATTTAATAGTTCATTGTGGAGCTTGTATGGTAACTAGAAAAAGTGTATTGAATAAAATCGAAAAATGCAAGGAAAAAAATATACCAATAACAAATTATGGTTTAGTGATAGCATATTTTACCGGAATATTAAAAAGAAGTATAGAAATTTTTAACAAATAGCTTTAATATGAGGTGATATTATGGATTTGGGTCTTGGAAATAGACTTATAAATAATTATAGAGAATCAAATATTAGTATGGAAAGTTCATTTGAGAAACTTTCAACAGGAAATAGAATAAATTCTGCAAGTGATGACCCAGCAGGTCTTGCAATATCAGAAAAAATGATTTCTCAAATTAATGGTCTAGAACAAGGAATGAAAAATGTTCAAGATGGTATTTCTATGATACAAGTTGGTGAAGGTGCATTAGGAAAAATTAATGATATGACTAATAGACTAAATGAACTTGCTATTCAAAGTGCAAATGGTATATTAAGTGATTCAGACAGAGCTATAATACAAAAAGAAGCTGATGAGATTATAAATGAAATTTCTAAAATAATAGAAGAGACTAATTTTAATACAAAACCTCTTTTTAGCCAGCAAAACAATAATATAAACATACAATTTGGTCCAGATGCACAAAACTCACAGACTATAAATATGCCATATCTAACTCTTGATAGTTTAGGGCTTTCTAATTTTGATTTATCTACTCAAGCAGGAGCTCAAAAATCTATAGAATCTTTAAAATCAACTATGGATATTATAAGTACAGAAAGAGCTAAGATGGGAGCTTACACTAATAGATTTGAATATAAATTAGGAAATCTAGGAAATTATCAAGAAAATATAATATCTGCAAACTCAAGAATAAGAGATGTTGATATAGCAAAGGAAATGATAGAACTAAGTAGAAAAAAATTAATGGAAGAATCAAGCGCTATGGTTTTATCTATGTACAAAGAGCATCTTTCACAAAATGCAAAATTTTTATTACAATAATCAGCTTTTGCTGATTTTTGTTGTTTGCAATGGAATTTGAAAGTTTTATTATAAATTTGGTTAATATAATATGTGTTACTTAGGAATTTATACATTTATTAATAGTTTTTTTGTGAAAGGATTTATTTATGAAAAATAAAATTTTATTATTTGTATTCTTTATGATTTTATTTTTAAATGGTTGTCAAAAGCCAACTACAACAGAAACTACATTTAATCAAAGTGAGATAGAAAAAAAGGATGATATAAATACTTCAAGTACAAAAAATTTTGATTTAGGAACATATAAATATAAAGCCAGTAGTGGTAAAGAACTTTCTTATAGACTAAGAGGTGTTATGTCTTTTCCTAAAGAGGAGGGAAAATATCCATTAATATTAATAGCTCATGGAAACCACGAAAATATATCTGAAGATAAAAGATTTGATACAGGATTTAAATATTTGACTGAAAAATTAGCAAACAATGGTTTTGTAGCAGTATCTCTTGACTTATCAAAGGCTTATATTTGGAAGTATGGAGATGGTGATGAACAAGAAAAAATGATAGCTATGATAAATAAATACTTAGAAGTTATATATAAGAATAATAAATCTGATGATAACTTAAAAGATAGGATTGATTTTAATAAAATAGGTATTATAGGTCATTCTAGAGGTGGAGAAATGGTTTTTAATTTGGCTGATAGTCTAAAAAATACAGACAAAAAAATATCAGCAATATTAGCTGTTGCACCAACTAATTCAAATGTAGATACAAAGCTTTTAACTACAGATATAAAAACTTCAATAATAGTTCCAGAACTTGATGGAGATGTTATAGGTCTTGATGGGTATTCTATATATGATAAATTAAAAAGCAAAAAAAGACAAAATACTGTATCTATTACACTTTTAGAAGATGCTAACCATAATTATTTTAATGATAACTTAACAAGAAATGATGCTAGTTTTAGTTATAATATAAAAGAAGATACAAAACAGTTATCAAAAGAAGAACAACAAGAGTTTTTAGGAGATTATGCAGTTGATTTTTTCAATTATTCATTAAAAGATAAACTAGATAACTCTTTTTATAATACTAAGGTATCAAGCATTAATAAAATGTATGGATATGGTGTTAAAACTCTTTTAACAAATAATAAAACAACATCTTTAGTTGATTTAAAAAATAAAGATAATTTTACTAGTGATGGCGTTAAAATTAATTTAACTCAAGATGCCCTATTTTATAAAGATGATTTAGAGCCAGGTATTAATACTCCTCTTGGAGGAAATCATATTAGAAAACTTCTTAGTATAAAATGGACTGAAAAAAATCAATCTTTAAGTTTTATTCCTAAATTTAAAGATTTTAGTAATTTTAATAGTTTATCTATAGATATATTACAAGACCCATCGGATAAACTTAATGAAAATATAGATTATCAAAGCTTTTCAGTTGTTTTAGAAGATAAAAATAAAAATAAATCTATAATTGATTTAGGAGATAATATAACTGCTCTTGAAAAATATGATAGTGAGTTTGAATATACTGATTTAGATGATATTAAAATAGAATATTGGTCAAGACAGACTTTTATTTCAGAAATTAGAATACCTTTATCTAACTTTTTTGGGGTAGACCTTAAAAATATAAATAAAGTATCATTATTGTTTAACGAAAAAGATTCGGGTGCTATAATGATAGAGAATATACAGTTAAAATAACTTCGCTTTTGCGAAGTTTATTTTATAAAAAGGAGAGATTTTGAATGAAAAAGATTTACTGTTTATTTTTATCTTTAGCTTGTATAAATTTAACTGGATGTACAAAAAAAGAGGATAATGTAGATAATACTAATAATGAAGTAGAACAAGTAGTGCAAACTGATGAAGAAGCTTTTGAAAAGTTAAAAAAAGAAGAGGAAGAAGAAAGAATTAGAAAGTTCAAAGAAGATTTTTTTAAATCCAAAAAAATAAATCTAAAAAACTATGAGGAAGTTTATGCTTTAACTCAAGAAATTTCAAAACAAATAAAAGAATTTCTAGATATTAATAAAATAAATTATGACTCTTCTAATGATAATTCTTTTATAGTTTCTAAAAATTATGCTTATGATAAATTTGATAAAAATTATATAGAATTTTTTATGTCTAATATAGATGTTAATTATAATGGTGGTCTTGGAAGATTTGATTTAATAATTGATAAGGAATTTCATAAAGATTTAAAAATAAATACTGAAGATAGTTATATAGCTTTTATGTATGAAATATATAAAGAATTTAACAATATTGAAAAAGAAGAGTTTAATAGAGAGTTAAATGAGTGTATAAAGAGAGTTTTGAATGGTTCTTACAATGCAGTAATTAATGGTGATGGAGTTATTATAAAAGTATCATTAGATAATACTACATTAAATATTAGATTAGATATGCAAAAAGAAATAGTAGTAGAACCACTAGAGCTAACAACTAAAGAATATTCAACTATAAAAGAGTTTGAGAACTTTGGTAAAGATATTTTTAGTGGTGAAAAAAATATAAATAAGGTTTTACTTAAAAACTCAAACTATAGATATACTTACCTTTATGAAGGTTTTTTTGATGAAAGATTTAGTGAGGACATAGGTTTTAAGTTTAGACAAATCAATAAATTTAAAAATTATCCAATAACTACTAATAAAACTGTAACAGGAAAAGTTTTAAATATTGATGATAAATCCTATGAATATATAGATGCTTTAATAGATAAATTTAATAATGATTTTGGATTTTATATAAAGCTATATATGAATGAAAAACAATTTGCAGATGAAATACAAAAATTATCTATGAAACAATTAGTTTTTTCAAATGATAGATTAAGAAGGAGATATGATTTAAACATAGAAGGGACGCTTCCAATACCAGGATTTCAAAGTTTAACATTAAGTAATGATATTGTTTCTTTTAGACTAAAAAGAGATGTAAAAGCTGAGGGTATAAAAGGTAGATAAATATTTATGTATTTTACCACATAAAAAATGTATTTTACATTGATGTATATTGCTTATAAATTATAAGATATTTATAATTAGAAATAAGATTATTGATGATATTAATTATAAGTATTTAACTTATTAATGATAATAATTACTTAATAAATTAGAAGTTTTTATTTGGAGGATATTAATGAAATATATATTTGAAAGCCAGAAAAAATACTTGGAAGAAAGTGGTAATATAAGTTTGGAAAAAAGGATAGAATCACTTAAAAATCTAAAACAAACTATAAAAAAATATGAAAGAGAAATTTATGATGCACTTTATTTTGATTTAGGAAAACCTGAGCTTGAAAGTTATGTTTCTGAAGTTGGATTTATTTATAGTAGTATAGATTATGCTTTAAAAAATATAAAAAAATGGATGAAACCTAAAAGAGTAAGAAATGAATCTGCCCAAATAACTGGAAAGTCATATATTTATAAATGTGCACATGGTGTAGTATTAATAGTTGGCCCTTATAACTATCCATTTCAACTAAGTATTGAGCCGTTAGTTGGTGCAATAGCTGGTGGGAATTGCTGTATTTTAAAGCCCTCTGAATACACTCCACAAACAGAAAAAATAATTCAAAAAATAATTACAGAAACTTTTGATGAAAAATATATAAAAGTAGTAACAGGGGACTATAAAGTTAACAGTGAACTTTTAGATATGCCATTTGATTATATATTTTTTACTGGAAGTGTAAATGTTGGTAAAATAGTAATGGAAAAAGCGAGTAAAAATTTAACTCCTATAACTCTAGAACTTGGTGGTAAAAGCCCTGTTATAGTAGATGAAACATGTGACCTAGAAATTAGTGCAAGAAGAATTTGTTGGGGGAAGTTTTATAATACAGGACAAACCTGTGTAGCGCCAGATTATCTACTTGTAAATGAAAAAATATATGATAAATTTTTAGAATTACTTAAAAAAACTATAATAGATTTTTATGGAAATAATATAAAAGAAAACAAAGATTTTGGAAGAATAGTAAATGATAGACATACTAAAAGGATTGTTGAAATAATTAAAAAAGATTACAATAAAGTTTATTTTGGTGGCGAATATGATATTGATAAAAAATATATATCTCCAACCATATTAAAAGATATAACTTTTGAAGATGAATCTATGAAAGATGAGATATTTGGACCTATCTTACCAGTTATTAAATATAAAAATATTGATGATATAAAACTATATCTTAAAAAGTATGAAAAGCCATTAGCTCTTTATGTTTTTTCAAGAGATGAAGAATTTATTAATTATATTATAAATAACTTTAGCTTTGGTGGAGGATGTGTAAATGATACCATAACTCATGTAGCATCAAATAATTTACCTTTTGGTGGTGTTGGAACATCTGGAATAGGAAGGTATCATGGTATAAATAGTTTTAAAACATTCACATATGAAAAATCAATAGTTAAGAAAAATTTTAGATTTGATGTGAAATTAGTTTTTCCACCATATAAAGATAAATTAAATAAAGTAAAAAGATTAATAAAATAGTTTAGATAAAAATATTTGTTTTAATATTTAAATAGAATATAAAATGTACAACAGGAGGAATAAATAATGAACTATGATATAGTAATTATAGGTGGAGGTCTTGGTGGATTAACTGCTGGGCTTAAATTAAGTAATGAAGGAAAAAAAGTAGCAATACTGGAAAAACATCATATTATAGGTGGATATGCTACAAATTTTAGAAGAAAAGATAAAGAAGGAAACTTTTACACTTTTGATACTGCACTTCATGGTATAGGTGGTATAAGAGAGAATAACCCTTTTAATGCTCGTCTTAAAGAGTTAGGTATATTTGATGATATAGAATTTTTAGAGAAACCAGAAACTGCAACAATATTAAATTTAAAAGGTGAGGAACTTGATATTCCTTCAAATTTTGATGACTATAAAAGTTATTTAATAAAAAGATTTAAAAAGTATGAAGATGGAATTGAAAAGTTATTTAGTTTCTTAATGGATTTTAAAAATGATATGAATGAAGTTGCTAATAATGAAGGTCAGATGCCAAAATATCAAAGTTATCTTTGTTCATTGACACTTGATGAGTTTTTAAGAAGTTATGTAGATAATGATGATTTTATAGAAGAATTTTCATTTTTATGGCTTTACTTTGGGCTTCCACAAAAAGAATTAAATGCATACTTTTATGTTGCTCCATGGATTTCTTATCATATAGGAGGTACTTATTATATAAAAGGTGGAGGAGGAAAACTTTCAGAAATATTTACTAGTAAAATAAGAAAAAATGGTTCTGAAGTGTTCACTAGTTCTGAAGTTGTTAAAATTGATTATAAAGACAATAAAATAAAATCTGTAACAACAAAAAAGGGAAATACATTTACTGCTGATAAATTTATAATAGCTTGTGATCCAAATCATATTTATTCAATGATAGAAAATAATGATGTTATAAAAGCTTATAGTGAAAAATTAAATTCACTTGATAAAAGCATAAGTTTAACTCAATTATATGTTGGTCTTGATGTTAAATCTAGTGAAATTGGAATTACTAAGGGAGATTATTTTATTGAAGTAAGTAAAAATCAAGAAACTTATGAAGCTATAAAAAATGGTGATTACGATAAAATGACATTTGGAATAACTTGCTATGATATATTAGACCCAACATTAAACAATGAAAATTTAGGGATTATAACTATTATAGTTGGAGACTTAATTGAAAATTGGCCAGAATATAAAACTGAAGAGTACAAAAAAAGAAAAGAAGAAGTAACAAATAAGTTACTTGAAAAAGCACAAAAAGTTTTTCCAAATATAAAAAATCATATAAAAGTATTAGAACTTGGAACTCCACATACAATGAAAAGATATACAAACAATACAGATGGTTCGGTTTATGGTTGGGCGCAAAGTGTTGGGCAAGGTGGATTTGATAGACTTTCGTTTAAAACTTCTTTTGATAATACTTTTTTAGCAGGTGCTTGGACAACTCCTGGAGGAGGGTTTGAAGGTGCTATTGATTCTGGTATACTTTGTTCTAATAGAATTTTAAAAGAAGAACATATTGATAATATTACTACTAATAATAATTTTAGTGAAAATTCAAATATTACTAGACCAATAGACTTTTTAAATGGAATGTGTGCAAATTTAAATAAAGAAAAAGCCATTGATTGTAATATTGAGTACGATTTTACTGATGAAGGAAAATTTTATGTACAAGTTAAAAATAAAGAAGCAAAAGTTTTAGATAAAAAGCCTGAAAAGGTAGATGTATCAGTAAAGACGTCTTATACTACTTGGTATGAAATAGGTACTGGTAAGAAAAAAGGGGCTATAGCGTATATGGATGGAGAATTAAAATTTAGTGGCTCAATTAAAATATCTATGAGGTTGCCAAAAATGTTTTCTCAAAAATCTAAAAAATAAAACTATTTTATATAAAAGTAAAATAGTATCTATAACTTAATAAAAGTTAGGAGAATAAATGAAAATTACAATAGAAGAAATAAAAGATTTAAATGAAACTGAAATAGATATAAGATGTAAAAATATAACTCCAGAGCTTTTAAATTTTATAAATGATTTAAGCACCCAAAATCAAAAAATTGTTGGAAATTTTGAAGGAGAAAGTTTTTTAATTAATCCAAATGATATATATTATATAGAAAGTGTTGATGATAAAGTTTTTGCGTATACAAATAATAAAATTTATTCTCTAAATTTAAAACTTTATGAACTAGAAGAGAGGCTCTCTAAAAGATATTTTTTTAGAGCCTCAAAATCTTGTATAGTAAATATTTCTTACATAGTATCATTAAAATCTTTATTTAATGGAAGGATGCAAGTAACCCTTGAGAGTAATGAAAAAATAGTTATATCAAGGTCTCAAGTAGCATTATTCAAAGAAAAGTTAGGAGTTGGTAAAAAATGAGTATTATAAAATTTTCTTTGATGTTATTTAGTATAATATTTACTACTACTACACTAACTTATTCTATATTTAATGAATTTTTAAATTCTGATATAAGTTTTTTCTATGCAACACTTCAAAGTGCAGGACTTTCATTTATATTTACTTTTTGTATGTTATGTCTTGATTTTCTTAGTAACTATATAAAAATATTAAATACTAAGTTTTATGTAATTATTCAGTATTTTATATTATTATTTATAATAACTAATTACGCTAAATATTTTAAGTGGGGAGATTGGAATAATAGTCTATACATTTTGATATTTATTATTAGCTTTTCTTTTATATATACTTTCATATATATAGTATTTGATATAAGATACAAAAAAGAAGATGAATATTTACATAAAAAACTAAAATCTTATCAAAATAAAATTAGATAAATTGTTTGAAAAAAATTATTCGTTATGTTAGAATTTTTAGCGAATAATTTTTTTGTTTGGGAGGATATATGATTATAAATGAAAAAGAGGTATTAAATTTTAATGATAAAAAAATAGTTTCATACAATGTTTCTTTTGAAAATGGATTTGAATTTGAGATATTAAATCTTGGAGGAGTAATAACAAAAATAGTCACTCCAGATAAAGATAACAACTTTGAGAATATAGTTGTAGGTTATGATGATATTAAAAGTTATATAGAAAATCCTTCTTATTTTGGAGCAATAATTGGGAGAACTTCTGGAAGAATATATAATGGAAAATTTATATTGGAAGGGAACGAATTTGATTTAGCAAAAAATTATAATCCACATAATGGTCATGGAGGAAATAAAGGATTTAATAAGAAAATTTGGGATGTTGAAGTTATCAAAGGAGATAATAAAGTAGACTTTAAATTAACAACAAAAAGTTTTGATATGGAAGAAAGTTTTCCAGGAAATTTAGATATATGTGTTAATTTTGAAGTTAAAAAAGATTTTGAAATAAATCAAACATATACTGTAAAAACTGACAAAACTACTTTAGTAAATCTAACTAACCATACTTATTTTAATTTAAGTGGTGATTTAAAAAGACCTGTAACTACTCATAATATGAAGTTGGATTCTGAGTATATATTAGAAATTGATGAAACTTGTGGGGTAACTGGAGAAAAAATAAATGTTAAGGATACTCCTTTTGATTTTAGGAATTTACATAATATAGGAGATAGAATTGATAGCGATAATTATCAAATAAAGCTTGGAAATGGTTATGATCACCCGTTTTTACTTAATAATACTAGAGAAATTTACTTAGAAGATGATATTTCAAAAAGATGTATGACAATTAATACAAGTCAAGAAGTAGTAGTCGTATACAGTATGAATTTTACAGATGATTGTGTTTTATATAATAAGAAGACTAATCAGAAAAGATTTGGGATATGTTTTGAAACTCAAGCACCTCCAATTGGAAAAAATATGAGTTTTATTGAAAATTCAATTCTTAAAAAAGACGAAACTTATATACAAAATACTAGTTATAAATTTTTTATTAAATAGAATATAGAAATAATATTTGTATAACTTATAAATTAAATTTACAGGAGATTATTGTGGGCAGTTATAAAGTTTTGAAACCAAGTTA
The DNA here is from genome assembly GCA_944383455.1 of uncultured Peptostreptococcaceae bacterium. Classification (GTDB taxonomy): domain Bacteria; phylum Bacillota; class Clostridia; order Peptostreptococcales; family Peptostreptococcaceae; genus JAGHEK01. Next base: position 76,891 of record CALWPP010000004.1, on the reverse strand, counting down.
TTACAAAAGTTTTAAGTGTGTTGGTTCAGAGTGTGAAGATACTTGTTGTAAGGGTTGGGATATACACGTTGACAAAAAAATTTATGATGTATATAAATCATCAAAAAACACGCCAATTGCAAACGTATTAGAAAATAATGTACATATAAATAAAGAAAGAAAGCTAGACTTTGAATATGGAGTAATAGAGCTAGTTGATGGTATATGTCCTTTTTTTAGTGAAGATAGATTATGTAGTATATATACTCATATTGGAGAAGAAAATATGAGTTATGTATGTAGAGAATATCCAAGGACATATAATATGGTAGATAAAGTAATTGAAAAATCACTTAATACTTCTTGCATAGAAGCTTGTAAATTAATTCTTTTAAATAAAAACGGAATAGAATTTGATTTAGAAATTGAAGAATTAAGTGGAGAGATATTATTTGAAAAAATAATAGATACTACTGATGATTATACTAACTATAAATATTTTAATAGCATTAGAAATTTCTCTATTGAAATAATTCAAAATAGAAGCTTTTGTATTGAGGATAGATTATTAATTTTAGGTTTATTCTTTGAAAGTATAAAAAAAGATACTAATATAGATTATTTGATAAACTATTATAGGAATAATTTTTTGAGCATATTAAACGATGAAAAAAGTATTAATCATAAAGAATATGATATAGATTCAAAAATAATATTTTTTGACAAAGTTTTTAGTTATATTGTTCAAAATAGAGAAATAACTAATAAAAGATATTTATTAAATCTAGAAAAATTAATATATTCTTTAAATATGAACTCAGAAAGTATAGAAGAAAGAAAACAATCGTTACTAGGTAACTTTAGTTATTATGAAAATTTTATTAAAGACTACGATTATTTTTATGAGAACTATTTAGTAAATTATATATTTTCAAAAACACCAATGGCTACTTATAATTCACTTTACAGAGTTTATATAGATTTACTTAGTAATTTTTTCGCATTAAAATTAAGTGTTATAGGTGTTTGTCTTTATGAAAGAGAAAATATGAATAAAGATAAACTATTAAATGTTTTCCAAAGTTTTAGTATTACAATAAATCACGGTAATTTGCCAATACATATTGATGATTACTTAAATTTTACAAATGAAGTAGATATTTTTAATATAATTATGAGAATGATTTAAAAGTCCACTTTAAATAAAGAGGACTTTTATTGTATAGAAATTAAAAAAAAGTTACAAAATAATGACATATACATAAAACTTAAAACATAGTATATAAAAATATGTGGTTAAGGAGATTTTTTATGTTAAAGTCTGTAACTTTTTTAGTAACAACAGTTTTATCATGTTCCTTTGGTACAACTTATAGTAATATGCAAAAAGATGATATAACTATTAACACAAAAAATGATAAAATAACTGTATCAACATTCAATAAAACTGTAAAAGATGTTTTAGATGAAAATAACATAAAATACGACAAAGATGACATTATAAAACCAAGCTTAGAAGAAGTAGTAGTTGATAATATGACAATAGAGGTAGTAGACATAAAAAAATTAATAAAAACAGATTACGAAAGCATAGGTTTTGAAACAAAAACTATCGAAGATAAGAATATTTTAAAAGGAGAAACAAAAATATTTAAAGAAGGGAAAGAAGGTGAGATAAAAAAGGTATATGAATATGTTTATGAAAATGACGAGATAGTAAAAACTACATTACTAAATGAGGAAATAACAAAAGAACCAGTAGATAAAATAATAAAAAAAGGTACTAAAGAAAAAATAGTTAAAAATGTTACTACAACAAATACTATTTCAGTTAAAAAAGTTAACTCAAATTTAAGTAATGCAAAAAGATTACAAGTTGAGTCAACAGCGTATGCAGGTGATACAATAACTGCAACAGGAACTGTTCCAAAATGGGGAACAATAGCTGTTGACCCAAAGGTAATTCCTTATGGAAGTCGTGTTTATATACCAGAGTTTAATAAAACTTTTGTTGCAGAGGATTGTGGCGGAGCTATAAAAGGAAATATGATAGATATATTTATGAATAGCAATAAAGAAGCTTATAATTGGGGAAGAAGGAATATTGAAATTTATGTTATCAGTAAAAACTAAATTTATACAAAAATATTTACTAAACAAAAAAAAAGATATAAAATATGGTTAACAAAACGAATTTTATGTATAGGGGGATCTTATGAACTATAAAGAAAAATATAATGAGTGGCTAGAGAGTTCTTATTTTGATGAGGACACTAAAAAAGAGCTACTAAGTATAAAAGATAATGAAAAAGAAATAGAAGATAGATTTTATAAAGATTTAGAATTTGGAACTGCAGGACTAAGGGGAGTAATAGCATCAGGTACAAATAGAATAAATATATACACAATAAGACGTGTAACTTTTGGTCTTGCAAATTATATCCTAAAAAATACAAATAAAAAAGAGCAAGAAAGAGGAGTAGTTATAGCACATGATAATAGACATATGTCTAGAGAGTTTTGTTTAGAAACTGCAAATACATTAGCTTCTTGTGGAATAAAAGCATACATATTTGATGATTTAAGAACTACTCCAGAACTTTCTTTTGCTATTAGAAATTTAAATACTATAGCAGGTGTAGTTATAACTGCAAGTCATAATCCTCCGGAGTATAATGGATATAAGGTGTACTGGGAAGATGGTGCACAAGTTATGCCAGATATTGCAAATCTTATAACTGAAGAAATAAATAAAATAACTGATTATAGTAAAATACCAACTTTAACTGATGATAAAAAAGATTTAGTTGTATTACTAGATGAAAAACAAGATACAGATTTTATAGAAGCAGTTAAAAGCCAAGTTATAAGAAAAGATTTAGTAAAAGAAATAGGAAAAGATTTCAAGATAGTTTATACTCCTCTTTGTGGAACAGGAAATATACCTATAAAAAGAGCGTTAAAAGAAGTAGGATTTAAAAATGTTTTAGTAGTTAAAGAAGAAGAAAATAAAGACCCAGATTTTGCTGGTATAGAATACCCAAACCCAGAAGACAAAAAAGCTTTAACTAGAGGAATAAATCTTGCAAAGGAAAATAATTCTGACTTAGTTATAGCAACTGATCCAGATTGTGATAGAGTGGGGGTTGCAGTTAAAACTACTAAAGGAAATTATGAGCTTTTAACTGGAAATCAAATAGGAGGTCTTTTAACTAATTATATAATAGAGGGACTAAAAGAAAAAGATAAACTAAAAGAAAACTCAGTCCTAATAAAAACAATAGTAACTTCAGAGTTTGGAGCTACAATTGCAAGAAAAAATAATTTAGAAGTTATGGATGTTTTAACAGGTTTTAAGTTTATAGGAGAAAAAATAAAACTTTTTGAAAAATATAACGATAAAACTTATCTTTTTGGATACGAAGAAAGTTATGGATACTTAGTTGGAACTCATGCAAGAGATAAAGATGGTGTAGTTTCAGCAGTTTTAATATCTGAGATGGCATCTTACTACTCATCAAAAGGAATGAGTTTATACGAAGGTCTTTTAGAACTTTATAAAAAGTATGGTTTTTTCAAAGAAGAAACAATATCATTAACTCTAAAAGGAATAGAAGGGCTTTCTAAAATAAAAGAAATAATGACTTATTTTAGAGAAAGTGACTTAAAAGAGTTTTCTAATATTAAAATAGATGACTTTAAAGATTATTCAAAGGGAATAGATAATCTTCCAAAATCAGATGTATTAAAGTATTTCTTAGAAGATGGTTCTTGGATAGCTATAAGACCTTCAGGTACTGAACCAAAGTTAAAGTTTTATATTGCAGTTAAAGCAGATGACGAAGAGTCTTCTACTAAAAAGGTTTCTGAGTTTAGAGAATTTATAGATGGGGTAGTTAATAAATTAATATAAATAATTATAGGCTAAGGTGAAAAATCTTTAGCCTATTTTATGGTATAATCATTTTGAGGTGATTTATTTGGCAAAAAATATAGAAAAAGCTATATTATCTCCTTATTTTAAAAATAAAATAAATGAAGACATAATAATATATGAAGGAAACTTTTCTGTTTATTTAGATAAAATATATAAAGTAAATGGTAGCGTTTATATGAAAATGGGAAAACAAATTTCTATAAATTTTACTGCAAAACATTTTAATATAAATCCAAATATAGATAGTTATTACTATTGTGATGCATTTATTGAAATTTATGGCTACCAAGTTTTTAGTATAACTATAAAAACTATAACTAAAAGTAAGATAAAAGGATACGTTAGTGATAATTTCATAAAGTCTAAAAATAGAGTAGTTGATTATGTTGATTTTAATATAATAAATTTAGATAAAATTCCAGGAAGTCTTATAAAATATAATGATAAGGTATTTGCTGGTAGAATAAAGTTTGAATTTAATGATTACATAATAACTATAGATAAAAGAAATGATTATAATAAAGAACTAAAAGAAAGATTAAAATCAACTTCTGGATTTTTAGTAACTCATATAGGTAGAATACAAAGAAAAGATAAGAGTAAATTTAAAACAAACTTAGTAATAGATTTAATTGATAGAATAAATTATGCACTTACATTTTTTTGTGCAAGATATGTATCAATTAGTGTAGTTAATGGTTTTAGTAATGATAAGAATAATTTTAGATTATGTATTCAAAATATGGTTACAGAGTATAAGTTTGTTCCGTGTTGGACTGATACTATATCAAACCATAATAATATAGAAAAGTATATTTCTTTGATGTTAAAAAAATTAGATGATAAATATTTTGATATAACACTTAAAAAAGTTATAGACTGGTATGTTCAATCTATTGATAATACAAATATAGAAAATAATATTATAAGTATTCAAATAGCACTTGAAACATTATCATATATAATTTTGGTACAAGATTTAATGGTACTTACAGATGAACAGTTTGAGGATAATACATCATACAATAATATAAAATTAACTCTTGAGAAATGTTTTATATATGATGGTAAAAAAGGACTTAGTATTTTTGATGAAAATATAAAAAATAGATTTAATGATGGAGTAGAACTTATAATTTATCTTAGAAATAAAGTAGTACATCCTTCTAGAAAAGATAATTTTATAAATATTCATTATGAAGATATATGGAATATAATTCAAGTTGGTAGCAGATATATTGAGCTAATAATACTTTTTTCTATTGGATATAAAGGAGAGTATTCAAACAGATTAAATGATAGATGTTTTGGAGAAGTTGAGAAAGTACCTTGGAGTAAAAAGCTATAAAATTATAGCTTTATTTTTTTATTTAATAAAAAATTTACTAAAAGTATAAAAAAATTTACTAAAAAATATTGGCAAACGTTTATTAATGTGTTATTATAGTTTTAACAAGATAAGAAAACGTATTTCTAAACAGGGGGTAGATTATGGAAAGACTTACTGCAAGAGAAAAATACTCTTATGGTATAGGTGCTCTTGGTAAAGACTTTGCTTATGCGATAGTTGCATATTATTTGATGGTTTATTTTACTGATGTTGTTAAATTAAACCCAGCTTTTGTAGGAACATTATTTTTAGTAGCAAGAATATGGGATGCTATAAATGATCCTGCTATGGGAATGATAGTTGATAATACAAGAAGTAAGTATGGTAAATTTAGACCTTGGATTTTAATAGGAACAGTTATAAATGCAGTAATTATATATTTATTATTTACAAAGCCAAATTTAGAAGGAGCTCCTTTATACATATATTTCTCAGTTATGTATATATTATGGGGAATGACTTATACAATAATGGATATTCCTTACTGGTCAATGATACCAGCACTTACAAGTGATAAAGAAGAAAGAGAAAAGGTTGCCGTTATACCAAGAATATTTGCAAGTACAGCGTGGCTTTTACTTGGTACGTTTGGTATAGCTATGATACCTAAATTAGGTAATGGAGATTATACAGTAGGTTATTCAAGATTAGCTTTAATAATTTCTATAATATTTATTATTTGTACATTAATAACAGTATTTAATGTCAAAGAAAAAGTTGAAATAAAAAATGATAACAAAGACAAAGTAAGTTTTAAGCAAACTTTAAGAATATTAAAAAGTAATGATCAATTAATGGCATTTGTTATAATAGTATTATTTATGAACTTATTGATGCAAGTTTCTGGAGGAGTAGCGCTTTATTACTTTAAATATGTTACTGGTGATGAAAATTTATTCTCTTTTTATAGTGGATTCTCAGGAATAGCTGAAATATCAGGACTTATGTTATTCCCTATACTTGTAAGAAAAATTGGAAGAAAAAATGTATTTAAATTAGGTGGTATTTTACCTATAATAGGATTTACATTATTACTAATAGTAGGATTTATTGCTCCAACTAATGCTTTATTTGTAGGTATATCAGGATTTGTATTAAAGCTTGGTGGTGGATTATTATTAGGTTCAACAACTGTTATGCTTGCAGATGTTGTTGATTATGGAGAGTACAAATTAGGAACAAGAAATGAAAGTATAATATTCTCAGCTCAAACACTACTTGTAAAAACGGCATCAGCAGTAGCAGGTTGGTTAGTAGGAGTTGGACTATCTTTAGTAGGATATGTACCAGATGTACCTCAAAGCGAAGCTACTATAATGGGACTTAGGTTTTTAATGATAGGTGCTCCAATAATATTCTCTATAATAATGATAATAGCGTATAAATCTAAGTATAAATTAAATGGAGACTTTCATAATGAAGTATTAAATAAACTACAAGCCAATAAGTAGTAAAAAAGCCCTTTAGATTAAAAAAGGGCTTTTTTATCTTCTTTTATATATTGATTTACTAGTCAAGAATTGTCCTGTTTTTCCCATTTTATAAGATAAGTCAATAATATACTCTTCTTCTTTAGTTAAATCTCGTCCAAGTATTTTTCTAAATTCAAGAAACAGTTTGTTGTAGTCTATGTATTTTTTTTCATTATTTTGATTATTATTTTTATTATTTTTATTGTAATTGCAAGTTTCTTTTAACATTTTTTTGTTATAAATTCTTATAAAAATTTGGGTAGCATAGTAAGCATCATTTAAAGCATCGTGATAACTTTTATCTTGTTTTATATCAATAAGCTTTATAGCATTTTCTAGACCTATACTTTTTCCAGAAGGGTTATTAAAAAAAGATGATGCATATTTTTGAATATTTATATACTCATTTGGAAAACTTTTATATTCTAAATTATAGTAGTTTATATTTCTAAATAATTCTTTTAAGTCAGATCCTCCCCAAGTACAAAAAGTTATATTATCATCTCCTAAAAAATTTTTAAATTCATCATAAACAAATTTAAATTCTTTGGCATCTTTAATTGTATCTGAATTTATTTTTGTCATTTTAGATATAAAAGGATGAATTTTTTTGTATACTTGTGGTTTTACATATCTATTAAATGTATCAATTATTTTAAATTTTGAGTCTAATTTTATAGCACCTATTTGTATTATTTCAAATGGACATTTCTCATTTGGAACTGTTTTATTTAAGTTGTAATCAAATCCCTGATTAAACTCTAGGTCAAATACAACGTATTTCATAAAGTTTTCTCCTAACTATTATTATTTATTTAAGTATAACTTATAATTTTTAAATAATAAATAGGATACTAGTTTTTTAATAATGAAAGAATATAATCAGAAATTTTATCGTATTCTAATGTATTTTTTAAATATAGTATATTTTTTTTCATAAAATCTATTGTTAAATCTAATTTACCTAAAACTAAATTATCAAATATACGCTTTAAATCATCCTCATCGTTATAAATAAGACCAATTCCTTTATCTATTATAAATTTAGCATTTTCGATTTCTTGACCTATTTTTGGATTTCTAACTATAACAGGAGTATCACTATGTATTGACTCAAATAAAGTTGCACCACCAGGTTTTGTAATTAGTAGGTCAGTATTTTTAATAATACTTGGCATATCATTTACAAATCCAAGTACATTTATATTTTTAAGAGGTTTTTTATTAGTTAAGTTATTATATAATTTTTTATTTTTTCCTGTAACAATACTAACTTCAAGTAGGTGATTGTTAGTATTTAATATATCGTCAACATAATATATAAAACTTTCATTAAAGTCAAAAAGTCCACGACCTCCTCCAAGAAGAAGAAGTCTATATTTATCTGATTTTGTTTTTTCTATATTATGAAAATCTTTGTTAATAGGTACACCAGTTACTTTTACGTTTTCAGGGTTTATTCCTTTTTGCATAAATCTATTTTTAATCTCTAAAGAAGGAACAAAGTACATATCCGTAGAAGAAAATATCCACTCAAGACTATCAACAACATCTGTTATAACTGTTATTGTTGGTATATATTTTTCAGGATACTTATTTTTAAAATTATCAACACAAGATGCAGCAAGTGGAAATGTTGATATTATTAAATCAGGATTAATATCTAGTATGTACTCAATAAGATTTGGAGTATATATTTTATTTGACAAATCAAGTTTTGGGTCAAATGATTTTTTTAGATAGTAGTAATAATTATAAAGTCCAGGAGTATATTTGGTGTTGCTTTCATAAAGTTTTATCATAGGTTTATTCATAATAGGAACACTTGCATCTATAAAGTTTTTGATTATTATATTATAATTACTATTATTATTTAATATACAATATTTTATAGCTTTTGCTGCGCTAATATGACCAGCACCAAATTGTGCTGTTAATATTAAAATGTTTTTTTTATCCATTTTTTCACTCCTATAAATTACTTGAGTATTATTATACATTTATAAAAAATTTTAATCAATATGCTAAAGAAAGGTAATTTTTATGAAAGTAAAACAGAATAGTGATTTAAATTATGTTAATAGTTTTAAAGCTATTATTTATTCATTGATATCTTTATTTATATTTTTTATTCCTATATCTATAAATAATGAAGTAAAAACGATATTTTTTCACATTATAAAATACATTAAATTAAATCACATACAGCTTGTAAAAATTACTTCATTAATTTTTATTATTATAGGTTCGATAAAAAATATATACAAATCAAGTAAGGATAATGATTTATATAAATATATAAGGCTTAGTAGTATAGTAATTATTTTTAGTGTTTATTATGGAAAAAGTGATGTATTTTTGGTTGATAATAATACCTTACTTATATTAAATGAAATAATAATAGATATGATGATTTCTCTTTTTGTGGGGAGTTTATTTTCAGAAGTATTAATTAACTCAATTTTTATAGAGCTTTTTGAGTATTATTTTTCAAAAATTTCTAAGAAATTATTTAATATTAGTGGTAGGGGAGTTTTTTGTGTTATTTTATTTATATTTACAGATTACTTCTTTGGATTTTTTATTTTAAATAGAATGTATTCATTAGGTAAACTTAGACAAAAAGAAGCTAGTATGATTTTTCTTAACTTTTTTATAATTCCTTTTTATTTATATAAGTATATTATGGAATTATTTGACTTAGATATGTTAAGAGTATTTATACTAAGTATTATTATGTTTATTATTATAAATTTCATTATGTGTAGAATATACCCTATAAATAAAAAGAAAAAATCATATTTAATAAAGAATAAAGTGAGAAGTAAAGATTATAAAAATATAAATGAAGTTATAGATTATGTTTCTAGAAAAATCAATAAAAATTTAATAAAAAATACTTTAAATAATATAGAAGATAGTATAGAACTTTTTATGAATGTTGCACCAGATATAATAATAATTATGTTTATAATTAGTAGTATAATATTTAATATAGATTTATTAGGAGTATTTGAGTTTTTAATATGTCCTATTTTAGAGTTTTTTAAATATAATAGTATAAGTGAACTAAGTGACTTTTTTGTACTTAATTTTTATAATAATATTTTTTCAGTTGAAAATATGGATTTTGATGTAAATTATATCGATAAAGTTTTAATTTTTTTAGTTTTATCATTAAATTCAATAAGCTTAACTTCTAATATTGTACTGAGTAAAGTATCTAAAATAAACGTAAGTAAATCTGATTTTATAATAACTTATGTAATTAGATTGTTTCTTATAATTTCTATATACTCTTCTTTTTTATTTTTGTATAAAGGATATTTTATAGTTTAGTTTTTAAAAGTATTAAATTTTAAATAAAATCAATTATATTTAATTTTTTGTAACTTAAAAACCTAATATACATATAATTTAGCATACGAAAATATTTTCAACAAAGGGGATTGACTATGAAAAAAAGAAGAAAAGTTATTAAGCCTGAAATTTATGAGACTGATTATATTGAAGTACTAGAAAAAGATAATTTAAGAAATAGAGATTGTTGTGATAACTTTTTTAATAAGGGAGAATATTTTTTAGATAAAGCAAAAGAATACGATAAAAAAGCAAAAGAACTATATTCAAAAGCAAAAGAGTACAATAAAAAAGCTTTAAAATGTTACAACAGTGAAGAATGTAAGTATGAACAAAAGGTTAAAAAGTGTGAAAAATCTATTAATGAATGTGATGATAGTATGAAAAAATATAATGGAAAAAGCTATATTAATAGCGAAGAATATATGAAAGTAACACCATTTATTATGAATAATAATAATAATAATTTTAAAGATGATTACTATTATATTGATGATTATATATATAATGATAAAGATGATATGGAATATAATGATGATATTATATATATAAAATCTGATTGTAAGACTTATGTTACACCTATTTATGATATGTATTATATGCAAAATAATAGTGATTTTATGGAAAAATATCCTTCAATGGAAGAACCTTCTATGAATAAAAATAATAATTATTTTGGAAATGGGTTTGAACAAATGTGGAAAGAGTACTGCGAAATGATGAATAAAATGTTTAATAAGATGATGAAAAAATAAGAATGCTTTTAGCATTCTTATTTTTTTAATAATTCATTTTCAATAGATTTATAAATATTATTCATTAAATTATTGAATTTTTTATTAGACTCAAAATAATTATTTACAACTGGATTTTTGAAAAATTCACTAAATTCATCTTGAAGATTTGATATTAATCTTGATGAATCTTTTATATTATTTTTGCTATATATTTCATTTTTTTTATTTAGATACAAATCAAGTTGTTTTTTTAGTGTTTTATTTTTTTCTAATTCAATTTTATTTCTTTTCATATCTTTAAATTCAGAAGTTTCTTTTATATAATTTGCTAATTTTTTTGCTTCATTTAAATACATAAGACCCCCTAAAATTATTTAATAATATTGTTTTTATTTGAATATAATTTATACTATGTTTATTATCAAAAAAATATTAAAAAAAGTATCAAATAATAAAAAGTTTAATATTATATAGTTATAGGACTTACAGAGTTTATTCAACGTGGAAAAAGGAGGCTTAGCCTCCTTTTATATTTTTGTTAATTCATCAAGAAAAAGTTCAAACATTATACCATCATTTCTATCTATATCAAATTTAGATGTATAATCAACCACTTTTGATATAAAATTACTAGCAGTATTTACACAGTACTCAAAATCAAAGCCTCTAACAATCATACCAGATAAAATAGATGAAAAAATATCTCCCGTTCCACTATATGACTTATTGTTGTAAGTATTACAAGTAAAGAAGTGATTTTTAGTTTTTTTATCATACCCTAAATTCATAATCTTATTTTTTTTTACTATTCCAGTTATAACTACCTTATTAGGTCCTAACTCTGAAATTTCTTTTGCAATTTCTAATATTTCATTTTCTTTTAGGTCTAGAGTTTTCAGTTCTTTATTAGTTAATATTAATGCTTCAGTAAGGTTTGGAGTAGTTATATCAGATTTTTTTACTAAATCTTTGATTTTATTGCACATATCATTATCAAAAACAGGATAAATCATAAGGTTATCTCCTAAAATTGGGTCAACTAAAACTAAAGCATTTTCGTTTTCATCTATAAAATCAGATACGATTTTTATTTGATTTTTAGAACCTAAAAATCCACTGTATATAAAATCTAGATCAAGATTTAAATTTTTCCAAACATTTTTGTAAGTATTCATTTCATTAGTTAAGTCTAAAAAACTAAATTCACGATATCCTGTTTGACTAGATAATATAGCTGTTGGAAAAGGACAACACTGAACTTTAAGAGCTGAGATAATAGGCAAAGAAACTGTTAAAGAACATCTACCTATACCTGATAAATCATTAATAGAAGCAATTTTTTTCATAAAAACCTCCGTTTATTATAATTTCACTAAGATTGTTTACTATACAAATTTTTAAAATATAAAACTCAGTTTATTTTTAGATTTAGAGAACTATTTTCATCATACCTAATTAACAAAACCTAAAATATTAAAATAATTATAACATATAAAAATAATTACTAAAGTTTAATGATTAATTTTTACAATTTTTTTGGGCATAATAACTTAGAATTAATAAAGAGTTAGGAGTGGTAGTATTGTCAAAAAGAATGAAGATAATAGCTATATTTTTTAGCTTAACTATAGTTTTATCATCATGTTTTTTAATTTATAATGTTTTATATAAAGAAAAAATTGTTTTAGTTAATTTAATTGAAGAAGATAAAGAGCTAGATAAAAAAGGTAATAATAAAGAAAATAATGATAAATCTCAAAAAGAATTAACTGAAGAAGAATGTATCCTCATACTTCAAAATCTTTTTGATACTAGAAATAATTTAATACTAAAAAAAGATCCTGAAAACATAAAATCATTATATGAAACTGATAAAAATGCTGGTAGATGGGCATATGAACATGAAATAAACAAGATGAAATATTTAGAAAATTGGTCTCATAAGCAAGGAGTGAAGTTTAATGAAATAAATACAAAAATAAGACTTAGAAAAATAAATAAAAAGAAAGAAAATTTATATGAGGTTATCTGCTCAACTTCAACAACTTATAAATATTCATATGAAAATCAAAGTGATATTTCAAATTCTTGTAAAATAGGAACGAATCATTACTTAAATATAAAATATATTGATGGAGAATACATAATAGCTAAAGAATGGTATGAAGACCCATTTGCAGATTCTCTTAACTTAGAAAATATAAAATCTGATGATACTAGAAACTTTATATTAAGTCAAGAAAAAAAGAATTTTGATTTAACTAAAGAACAACAAATTGGTATAGAGTATGCTCATAGATATTGTGGTGTATCTGAAGAGGAAGAATACGACTTTAAGTTTAATAAAGAGTATAAAAACTTTAATCCTGAAGGTGGAGACTGTGCAAATTTCGCATCTCAAATAATGTTTGCAAGTGGTAGGTTTAAGAAAAATAGTGTTTGGAATTATGAAGATAGAAGTGGAACAAAAGCCTGGGTTAATGCTCAAGGGTTTACAAACTATATACTAAATTCTGGGAGAGGAAGCCTAATATCAAAAGGAAGTTATAAAGATATATATAAAGTAGCATATAATATGAGACCAGGAGATTTTGTTGCATACGAAAAAGGAGGCAGAATAACTCATGTATCAACTGTAACAGGAACTGACTCAAAAGGATACCCTTTAGTTACTTGCCACAATACAGATAGACTTTTAGTTCCTTGGGATTTAGGATGGAGCAATCAAAATATAAAGTTTCATCTAATAAGAGTACATTATTAAATATAGTATAATAATTGTTAAAATGTTAATACTATTTATTGACAGCATATATTTGTTGTGATAAAATATCTGTAAGTTACTAGAGTAACGAAGTGTGTTTTAGGAGGATTTTTTTAATGAAAACTGGTGTAGTAAAGTGGTTCAACAATGAAAAAGGATTTGGATTTATATCTGTAGAAGGCGAAGATGATGTATTCGTACATTTCTCAGCTATAAATGGAGAAGGATACAAGTCTTTAGAAGAAGGACAAAAAGTTGAATTTGAAGTAGTTGATGGAGCAAAAGGTCCTCAAGCTGCTAATGTAGTTAGATTATAATCTAATAAAGACTTCATATATATATTAGTAATTCTAGTAGTATGTGAGAATAAACCGCTTTTATGCGGTTTTTTTGATGTAAAGAAATGAAAAAAATCTGTTTCTTTGTGAAGAAATATTCATTTAATTATATTTTATAATATGGTAAAATATAATTAAATACTGAGGTATTCGGAGGGCACAATGAATATATTGTTTTTTTTGACACCTAAGAATGAAGTAGCGTATTTATATGAAGACTTTAATATGAGGCAAGCTTTAGAAAAGATGGAACACCATAGATACTCATCTATACCGATAATAAGCAGAGAAGGTAAGTATATTGGAACAATAACAGAAGGTGATTTACTTTGGACTTTAAAAAATGATTATTATCTAGATTTAAAAAAAGCGCAAGATGTTCCTATTACTAAAGTTGATAGAAAAAAAGATAACAAAGCAAAGAGTATAAACTCTGATATAGAAGATTTAGTACTAACATCAATGACTCAGAATTTTGTTCCTGTTGTTGATGATAATGATATTTTTATAGGGATTATAAAAAGAAGGGATATAATAGAGTATTGTTATAATAATTTTGCTGTTTCAGGATAAAATAGGAAGGGTAAGCCCTTCCTATTTTAGTCTTCAAATTTTATACTATTTGCATATTTTAGATATAGCTCTTTTAATTTACTATCAAATAATTTTTGTTGTTTTTGTTGAGTTAACATCTGTTCAATATTTTGACTAACTTCTTCATAACTATAAGAAATAGAAGGGTTTATTTTTACAAGTTTTATTATATGATATCCAAACTGAGTTTTTATAGGACCACAAACCTCGTTTTCCTTCATAGAAAAAACTGCATCCTCAAACTCTTTTACCATTTGACCTTTACCAAACTCTCCTAAATCTCCACCTTGAGTATTTGATGGACAAGTAGAATGTTTTTTTGCACATTCTTCAAAAGTAATCTCATCAGAATTTATTTTTTCTAAAAGTTCTTTTGCTTTTTCCTCATTGTCTACTAATATATGTTTTGCATTAGCAGTTTCTGATTTTTTAAACTGTTCTTTATTATTTTCAAAATAATTTCTTTTTTCTTCCTCGCTAACTGAAACATTACTTATAAGTTTATTAACAGCATATTGCTTAAGTAAACCTTCTTTAAGTCTTTCAAGTTCAGCTTTAAATAACTCATCATTTTCTAATTTATTTTCAATAGCATCTAAATAAAATAATTCTTGGTCAACTAATTCTTTTGCTATTTGTTTTTTTCCTTGCTCGCTTGAATACTGCATAGCTTGGTTTGGTGGTAGAGTTCTTAAAATTTGCTCTATTTCTAAGTTAGTTATTTCTTTTCCTTTTACTGTTGCAAAAATCCTTTTTTCCATAATATTCTCCTTTTTGAATTTGTATATATAATACCAAAAAATAAACTTTCTGTCTAATATAAAAATGTTATAACAAGAAGGAGAATAGAAGATATTATTCCAACTAGTCCTTCTTCTATTTTATATTTAAAAAGCATTTTATATGATGTATACATACAAAGGATTATAAATATACTTTTAAGATTTAAAAAAATTAAATTAGTAGGTAAAAGTACAAAACTGATAAGTGAAAAAATAAAAGAAATAATTACACTAGTTCTATAATAAATTGTTATATTTTTTTCATCATACTTTTTAGAGAAAATATAAAATGGTGCCAAGTACAAAATTGAAAGAATTATAAACAAACTAACTAATAAAATTTCTATATTAGTATTTGACAAAACTACCCATTTATACCATATAATAATCCAAAATAGTATAAATAAAAATCTAAAGTTATATTCAAAGAATCTTTTTGACATTAAAAATCCTCCAATTTTTATAAAAATAAAACTTCTACAAAAGTAGAAGTTTTTTGTTATTTAACTAATATTGCAATTTTTGCTTGTTCATTATATTGAACTTGAACAAGTTGATTTTTTCTTAAATTTTCAAAATCTTCCCCGCCGTGTTCTATTTCTAATTTCACGGGAAGCTTACCTTGTTTTAGTATAATGGTATATTTATTTTTTTCTTTTTTATCGACTTTTATTAAGTTACCAACATAAGGCTTAAAATTCTGTAATTTTTCGCCACTTTTTCTTATGTAAAAAAACGTACCAACTGCTATTGATAGGTTTATTAAAAGTGTTCCCCACCAAGGTAAACCAAGAGCATTACCAACAAAAACCATAATAAGCATTACTATAAGTGGAATAATAGCTTTTTTTAGAAGTAATTTAGACATTATTTCGTTAGCTTTTTTTTCTGAAGTACTCATAGTTTGAGCTCTGGCAAAGTTCTCGGCAAATTTGTCTTTTAAACTCATTTAACTTCTCCTTTAAATATTTAATTAATTATATTATGTGCAATAACTTACTTTATATTTTAACATAAAAGAAAAATAAAATAAATAAGCTTTTGTTTAGTTATAAAATATATGAAAATACAAAATATAATTTATTAATAATAGTGAAAAATAATATTTTTTATAATATAATAATTTATAATTTAAACTTTTAATGATTTAGGAGGAATAATGTCTGATAAAATTATAGATTTTAACGATTTAAAAAATAAAGCAAAAGAAATTGATGTTGATAAATTTGAAAAATATATATATGATTTATATTATTCTGTAATGGATGGAAGTATGAGTATGGTAAAGTTTTCTTCAAAGATTATGGAATATATGAAAGAAAATAATATATCATACGAAAAATTCATAAATATACAAAAAAAGTTTATGGAAAGATATGGATTTAGCGGAGATGAAATTGAAAAAGAACTTAAAAAGTTTGGTATAGATTCACAGATTAATAATATAAAAGTATCTGATTTAGATGATATAACTAAAGAAGACTTTAATTCCATAAAAAAAAGTGCAAGTTTTTTTGAAAAATACAAAGAAAACATATCTTCAAGCGCTACTATAAATATAAAAATAAAAAATAGTATAAATGATATTAATATAGTTTTAGAGAAAGAAAATATAGTAATTTATAGTCATAAGAAGATAGATTTAAAAGATTATGAGCTAAATGATTTTATATTATCGTATAAAAAAATGCTAAATACACAACTTAAAGTAACTCTTTGCGAAAATTGTATTAAATACACATATTAAAAATGGCTATAACTAGCCATTTTTAATTTTACTTACAACTTTTATTCCATTTTGTATCATACTATTTATAAATACAGTATTAAAAATTTCTGCACTATGAATATTTGGTATATCATAAGTATCAATTAAGTTAATAGGAACAACTATTTCTTTTTTTATGTTGTTTTGATTAAAATAAGCTTTTAGAGTAATTGCAAACTGGTAAATACAAATATCAGTACAGTCTCCAATTATTATTATATTATCAATACCATTAAATGAAGTATCTTTTAGAGCAAAAAATGAATTAGTAGAATTTTTATTTAATACTTCAATATTTTTAAATTCTTTTAGTTCATCAACTATTTCACTTTCATAGTCATTTTTTAAACAATGACTAGGATAATTTAAAAATTCCAATGAATTTTCATCATGACAATCTGTAAAAGCAGTAATTTTTGAAATATCATTATGGATAAGATTTAAAAATTCAATAGTAGGTTTTATTAAAGCATTTACTCTATCTGAATAAAGATTTCCACTTTTTGCAAAGCCATTATTCAAATCAATTATAAATAAATGAGTTCTTTTTAAGTTTATTTCATTTATATCTAAACTTTCTAGGTTTTCTAAATTATTTTTTAACGATTTTAACTGTTCTATCATAACTACTCCCTAAGCAATAAATTTTAAAATATTATAATTAATTTATTTATTTTTTTCAAGTTCTTCTGCTAAATTATTTAAATATTCCCATCTTTCATATTTTTTATCAAGTTCTTTTTCTAAAATTTCTTTTTCTGATAAAATTTCAGAAAGTTTTGTAAAGTCTGTTGAATACTTAATAGTTTTTTCTTCTAAAATTTTAATCTTGTTTTCAAGAAGCTCTATTTCTGAGTCGATACTTTCAAATTCTAGTTTTTCTTTATAAGTAAATTTTAGTTTTTGATTATTTTTTGGTTTTTCTTTTTTTGTAATTTGTTTAGATTTTAAATTTTCTTCTTTTACTATATTAATTTTTTTGTATAAAGTATAGTCTGAGTAATTCCCAGTAAAAATTACTATTTCTCCATTATCTTCATAAGAAAATATTTTATTACAAATTCTATCTAAAAAATATCTATCGTGAGAAACTGTAATAACAACACCACTAAATTCATCAATATAATCTTCAAGTATTTTTAGCGTTTCAATATCTAAATCATTAGTAGGCTCATCAAGAAGTAATACGTTTGGGGATTTCATTAAAATTTTTAATAAATGAAGTCTACGTCTTTCTCCTCCAGACAACTTTGATATAGGACTATATTGAAGAGTTGAGTTAAATAAAAACCTTTCACACATTTGTGATGCAGAAATTTTTATTTTATCTTTAGTTTCAATATAATCACTTTCTTCTTTAATGTAGTCAATAGCACGCATATCATTTTTCATATGAGAGTCATCTTGACTAAAGCAAGCTATATTAACTGTCTCTCCAAACTCTATATTACCACTATCTGGTGATAATTCTCTATTTAATAACTTTATAAGTGTTGATTTTCCAGCCCCATTTTTTCCAATTATTCCTATCCTATCTTTTTTAGTTACTGTATACTCTAAATTTGATATAACTTTTTTGTTATTAAATGATTTTGAAATATTTTTTATTTCTATTATTTTTTTACCAAGTCTACTAGAGGCTATTGATATATCGATTTTTTCATCTATATCAATCTTTTCTTTATTTACTAATTCATCAAATCTTTGAAGTCGTGCTTTTTGTTTTGTTGTACGAGCTTTTGCACCTCTTTTTACCCATAAAAGTTCTTTTTTTATTAGACTTTGTCTTTTTTCTTCCATAGTTGATTCTAAAGTTATTCTTTCTGATTTTTTTTCAAGAAAATATGAGTAATTTCCATAGTATTCAAAAAGCCTTCCTTTATCTAGCTCAATTATTTTATTACTAACTCTATCTAAAAAATATCTATCATGAGTAATCATAATAAGAGCACCTTTTCTTTGATTTAGATAATCTTCTAAAAAATCTATAGTTTCATTATCAAGGTGGTTTGTTGGTTCATCAAGAACTAATAAATTACAGGGTGTTATAAGAGAAGATGCAAGTGAAATTCTCTTTTTTTGACCCCCGGATAATTCTTTTACCTTCTTTGAAAAATCATGTATACCAAGTTTAGTTAGTACAGACTTTGCCTCACTTTCTAAATTCCAAATGTTAAGGTCATCAATTTGAGACTGAAGGTTTAATAACTTTTCATTTAATTTATCAGTATAGTTATTATTTAGTTCTTCAACTATTTTTTGATATTCAAAAAGTAGTTTCATCTCTTTTGAATTTGAGTTATAAACCTGTTCAAGCACAGTTAATTCTTCATCATAATCAATTTTTTGAGGAAGATATGATATAGTTAAGTTATTATTTGTTATTATATTTCCACTATCAAAACTTTCAACTTGTGCTATAATTTTAAGTAAAGTTGATTTACCGGTACCATTTACACCAATTATACCTATTTTTTCATTATCATTTATAGAAAAAGAGATATCCTCAAGAAGTCTTTTGTCTGAATAACTTTTTGAAATATTCTCAAGACTCATTAAATTCATATTATCACCCTTATTTAAAATTTTTAGAAATAATTAATAATTATAATCTAAAAGTAAAGAATTATAAATAATAACTTAAAATATAATAAAAGGAGAAATAGCTATGAAAAATACATTAGATAAAGTATGTGAGATTCTAATTAAAAATAATATGAAAATATCAGTTGCAGAATCTTTAACTGGAGGTATGGTTAGTGAAAGGTTTATAAACTATTCTGGTATTTCAAAAGTATTTATGGAAGGAATAGTAGCATACTCAAATGAATCTAAAATAAATAGACTAAATGTAAAAGATGAAACTTTAAAAAAGTACGGAGCAGTTAGTGAAGAAACTGCAAAAGAAATGGCTATAGGTGTTTCTAAAAATTTTAATACAGAAGTTTCAATATCAACAACTGGAGTTGCAGGTCCTGATGGTGGAACTGATAAAAAGCCTGTAGGGCTTGTTTATATATGTATATATTTAAATGGAGAATATTTTGTAGAAAAGTTTAATTTTAGTGGAAATAGATCAGAGATAAGAAATAAAACTACTGATAAAGTATTTGAAAAACTTATATATGTACTTGAAAATAACTTATAGTTTAACTACTAGAATGGAAATTTTTGTAATATTGACAACACAATACAAACATATTAATATAAGAATGTTTTATTTAACTTGACTAGAAACTAAAGCTTATTAGGAGGAAAAATTATGAAAAGTATGAAAAGTATGAAAAAGATAATAACTCTAAGGTTTGGGATTATACTTATAGTTTTATCTATAATGACTGGATTTAGTATGCTTAGTTTTAGGCTAACTAGGGAAACTATTAAGATGGTTAATTATAATAATAGTTTGAAGGAATCATTAATAAATGCAAAAACAGCACACTATGCTTGGTCTTTAGATTTACAAGAATCAATATTTACAGGTAAAGAATTCACAAAAACTCTTGATCCTACTGCTTGTGATTTAGGTAAGCAAATTTATAGTACAACACATACAGATGAAACTACTATTAAACTAATGAAAACATTAGAACCAATCCATAAAACTATACATGAAACTGCTAGTAGTGTTTTACAATTATCAAAAACTGATAAAGCATCAGCTATTAACATATATAATAACCAAATAAGAACAAATATAAATTCTTTGATAGGTAATATAGATACAGCTATTGAAAATAAAACTATAGAAATAACTAATTTAGAAACTAAATTAGCAAAAACTATTAGTTTTTCTAGAAAATTAATAGTTACAATAGGTATTTTAATACTTATTATTATAATAAGGACTTTCTTTTATGTTAAAAATAAAGTTGCAGACCCTACTCTTGAGATAATAAATAAATGTGGTGATTTAGCTAAAGGAAATTTATCAATAAATTTTACTAATGATTGTAACAATGAAATAGGACTTTTAGGAGATTCCTTACAAGAGTCTGTAAATGAGCTAAAATATTATATAGATGATATATCAGAAATTATGAAAGATATGTCAAATAAGAACTTCAATATCAACATAGAAAAAAATTATAGAGGTGATTTTAAAGGAATACAAACTTCTATATCTTCATTTTTAAATACTATGAGTTTAGTTTTAAGAGAAATAAACTACTCATCAGAAGAAGTTGCATCAGGTGTTGAGCAAATTTCAAATGTTTCTCATATTTTGGCTAATGGTTCAGCAGAGCAGTCTGGAAGTATACAAGAGCTTAATAATACTTTACAGGAGTTTTCTTTAAGTATAACAGAAACTGTTAGTACTATTGAAAATATAAATGTTTTTGTTGAAAATACAGGTCAAGAAGTGATAAATGGAAATAAAAAGATGAATGAAATGACTGAAGCTATGAATGATATATCAAGTACTTCTGATGAGATAATAAAAATAATAAAAACAATAGATGATATAGCAGAACAAACTAACACTCTAGCAATAAATGCAGCAGTAGAAGCTGCAAGGGCAGGTTCTACTGGTAAAGGATTTGCAGTTGTTGCAGAAGAGGTAAGAAACCTTGCACAAAGATCAGCTCAAGCTGCAAAAGATACTACTAAACTTATACAAGACTCTGTAAAATCTATTGAAAATGGAGTTGAAATAGCAAATGAGACTGCATCTATGCTTGTTAATATAGTAAACTTATCAAATGAAATAGGTCATAAAGTGAGTGAAGTTTCGACTATATCTCAAGAACAATTAGGAAAAGTAAAGCAAATAGTAGAGGGTGTAGAACAAATATCAAATGTTGTTCAATTAAACGCATCTACTAGTGAAGAAAGTGCAACAGCTAGTGAGAGTTTAAGTAATCAATCTAGTAAATTAAATAATTTAGTTTCTAAATTTAATTATAAAAAACAAATAGATTTAGATATTAATGATTAAAAAAAGGTGGTAATTTTACCATCTTTTTGTTATGATTAGTAAAACTTGAGTATAAATTATATTAATTATTAATATAAAGAATAATGTTATACTAGATATTTTTGTAATTTTTAGAATGTAATAACTATTACAAGGTAGATTAGTATAAATAAAAATAAAAAAGTATCGTATTATAAAAATATAGTATAATACTGTACTAAAAATTTTATTATCTTAATGAAATTAGGAGGGAGATGTGCTATGAGAAAAAAAATATCACGCACACTAGCTTTTACTTTGTTGGCTAGTAATATTAACTCTTTAGCATTTGCTACTGATGTAAATATTATAAATGATGTTGATAACAATATAAGTATTATAGATAACAATATTTCTAAGACAACAGGTTCAAGTGTAGGTGCTTTTAATCAAACTGTTGGAAGATTAGAAGTTGATATAAATTTTGTGCTTCCAATAAAATATACTAATAAAAGTCAAACTGATATAAAAGTTTTACTTAAAAAAGATGGAAAAAATATAGGTTCAGTTGAATTAGGAAGTGATAATTTAACTGGAGCTATTGATAATATAAATTATAATTTAGTAGCATTTAATTCAACAAGAGGAGAAAGAGTTACTAATCAAAATAATGATGTTAGTTTTTACAACTTAACTTTTGATAATCTTGAAAAAGGTAATTACTCTTTAGAAATATTAGGGAATGGTTATCAAAATACAGTAATTGATAATATAACTATAGATAACACTTCAAAAAGAGTAGTACTTGGAAACTCAGAAAATACTATTTTAGTAGGAAACAAAAATGAAAAGGAAAATTTAGAAAATAAAGAAATAGTATATCCTGGAGTTTTCTTAGCGGGTGATGTTAATAATGATTCATCAGTTAATATGAAAGACTATTATAAAGTAAAAGAAGCTATAAAAGATAATGATACTAGGTATGATTTAAATAGAGACGGAAAAGTTAATATAACTGATTTAACTTATGTTCATCAAAATATAGATAAAAAGCAACAAGAAGCTAATATAGAAAAAACTAATGCAATACTTGATTTAGATAAAATAAAATTATCTAATGATTCGGCTCAAATATCAAATGGAGATTTAAAAGATTTATTTAATAGAACTACTGAAGGCACAGTTACTTTCCAAAGTGATGGTGAAATAAATGAAACTAACCCTATGAGCATAGGTATTGAGCTAGGTGATGAGCCAGTAGTTATGGAAAGAGTTAACTTAACTGTTCCAACTATTAATGGACCAGAAAAAGGTAATATAATTGTAACTGATGAAAATGGAAAAGAAATAAGAGTTTCTTTTGATGAAACACAAAGAGCTTTAGCAAGAAGTAATGAAAGTGTTATAAATGTTGATTTAGGACAACAAGTGGCAGTAAGTAAAATAACTATACAAGTAACTGGAACAAGAGGTAACACTAATTTAACTGAAATTGCTAAAGTTGAATTTTTAAATAATGTTTATGAAGAACTACCAAAGCCTAATTTAAATATACCAGTTATAAATTATGCTACAAGTAAAACTCAAACTGGTCAAGAAGAATTAGTTTTAGGTTGGGACCATCAAGCTAATGTTGATTTATATCAAATAAAACTTGAAAAAGTTGATAGTAATGGTAAGGTTTTAAACACTCAATTCTTCAAAACTAAGGACAATAAAATAACTATACCTAAAGTTGAAGCTTATGCAACTTATAGAGCAAGTATTCAGTCGTTAAATGGAAGTTGGGAAAGTGGGTACAAAAATAGTCAAGAAGATTATGACCCTAATAAAGTAGGAGCTACTAATTTAGATACTAATAAAAACGATATGGATGGAAAGCCTGATAATGTTGACAAAGGATATATAGCTCAAGCATGGAATTCAAAAACTGGTAATTTATCTGAAAAAGCAAATTCTACTGTTTCAAATTCTTATGAAGGTTTAAGTGGAGCTAATAACTATGGTCGAGATTCTATAATAGAAATTCAGGTTGTACCAGAGTCTAAGCCAGAAGGACCTCATGGAATAAGTGTAAAAGGATTATATAAAGGTTTAGAAGTTAGTTGGAAAAACCATGCTAAAGCAAAAGAATTTGATTTATATTATAGAGAAAAAGGAAGTAAAGCTTGGTTTAAAGCAAATGATTCAAGTTATGTTGATAGTAATACAGAAAATAATGTTCCAGATAATATAGAAAGTACAGATAAGTCTAAGTTAATAAAAGATAAAACAAGTTATACTATAAATGGATTAAAAGATAATGTTACTTATGAAGTTATCATGACTGCAACTAACCATCACGGTACTGGAGAATTGTCAGAAATTTATACAGGAACTACTGAGAATATATTAAAGCCTCAAATTCCTAATTATAAGCTGATAAATACTAAATCAGAAACTGAACTTACTAATCATATACAAAGAGTAGAGTTTGATAGAAAAGAAGATAAGTATGTTGGAGATCCAAGCAGTATAGTTGATGGAAATTATGAAACAGGATGGAAGATAAAAGACTGGGATGGTGGAGTGCATTATGGAAATAGAATGCCAAAGGTTGTATTTGATAAAGAATATACTTTTGATACTATAAATTTTGCTACTATACTTGAAAATACATCTTTAAATACTCTTCCTCACGAAGCAAAAATTAGAATATATGATGACTCTGGAAAAGAAATAAAAGTAATAGATAGAAATGAAATAACTGTTAAGCACTTAAAAGGAGAAAATGGTCAAAATTATGTTCAGCTTAAACTAGATGATCCAGTAACTGCTAAAAATGTTGAAGTTGATCTTGCCGTTTACGCAGGGAAAAATGTTAGTATTTCTGAAATGAAATTCTATCATTATGATAGTTTAGAAGATGATGTCAATAATTTGTTTAATGATGATTTACAATTAACATTAAAAGAAACTGTAAATAAAGAACAAATAGATAAGTTAAGAGAAAGAGCAAATACAGTTGATGAAGCTTCTGGTGAATACCATCCTCAAAAAGATGATATTCTAAAAGATTTAGAAAGAGCAGAACAGTTACTAAATGATAAGAATTTAGACGATGAGTTAATATCAATAGACCCTAATATATCTAACCATTGGGGTGGAAATAAATTAGGTCAATCTAACGACTGGCAAGCACTTGGAGTGGCAGTTAGACCAGGAGATAAGATAAATATATATATTGGAAAAGATGGATTTGAAAATACTACATTCCAATTAGGTATATCTCAACATTATGGTGAAAGTTCTAGTGCTATACAAACTTACTCACAAGAATTAAAAGTAGGTAAGAATGAGATAGTAATACCTGAATCTATATTTGATATGGATTATGAAAAGGGTGGAAGTCTTTATATAAGATTTTCAAATAGAAACTTTGCAGCTCATGAAAATATAAAGGTTAGAGTAAGTGGAGGAAATGAAATACCACACTTAAACGTTAATAATATATTAAAGACTAATGAATCAGAAGCTAAAAAATTAATAAGAGAATATATTAAAGAGTTAGATACTTATGTTACAAAGCTACCAAGTATGTATACTACAGATAACAAATATAAATACGATGAGCAAACATCTATACTAAACTCTACAGAAATAGAGACTGATAGTGTAATGTTATCTTTACCTGCAACTCAAATATTAGCTGGTATAAAAGACGGATTAACTTCTGAAGATGATAAAGTAAATAGAGTTTATAATACATTACTTGCTTGGGAGCAGTTAATGGATATATCTTTCTTACAACAAGGTTTAAAAGAAGATGAAAGAGCTAAAAACCGTATGAATATTAAATATCAAAGAATGTTCCCAGGTGCATTTATGTATGCATCAAGTCATCACGTTGGAATAGGATTTGGTTCAACTCTAGATATGATGAAGGGTGTTCCATTTAAGTTTGATAGTGATGGAAATATAACTAATGATAAAGAAGCTAATTTATTTGGATGGGGAATATCTCACGAAATAGGTCACGTTCATGATGTAAATGGCCTTACTTATCCAGAAACTACTAATAATATACTAGCACTTATCACTCAAACTTTTGATGATATAGATAAATCTAGACTTGAAGGAAGTTATGATAAGGTTTATGATAGAGTAACTTCTCATAGTGAAGCTACTCCACAAGGATTAGTTGGTCTTGGAATGTTCTGGCAACTTCATTTAGCATACGATAATGATAATACTTACGAAATGTTAAAATTAAATGCAGATAATGATTTAGAAAATGATACATTCTATGCAAAACTTTATAGAGCAACTAGAGAAAAGGGAATAGCACCTCAAGAAAATGGGTTTGATAGAGTAGCACAAACATTTATAATGAGAAGTTCTGATGCAGTTAAGAAAGATTTAAGAGAATTCTTCAAGAGATGGGGAATCACTGCTAGTCCAAAAACTAATGAATATTTAAATTCTATGAATTATGAAAAAGAAACTAGAGATATATTCTATTTAAATGATGAAGCTAGAAGAAAAAGATTAAAAGCTCTTAATACTTCTGACTTAAGTATGTCACAAGGTACAACAGTTACTGGTACATTTGCTGATGGAATACAAGATAATTCTTATGTAAGTAAAAAAGAAGTAAGCTTTAACTTTAGTGTAAATCAAGATAATGAAAAAATTCTTGGATATGAATTAATAAGAAAAGAAATAGATGATAAAGGTGGATTTAAAGAAGTTCCAGTTGGATTTGTTGAAAGATCAGAAAAAGGAACTACAACTTACACTGATATAGTTGATGCTTCAAACAATAGAGTTTATGAATATAAGGTTAAAGCCTATGACTACAATTTAAATGAGACAGAAACAGCTACTATTGGTACTGTTAAAGTTAAGCATGATGGAAGTATAGCAAAATCTAACTTTACTTTTGATACTAACACTAGAGGAGCAGAAGATACTCCAAATGCTAATACAGGACACGGACAAGTAGAAGATGGTTCAATAAATAACATTAAAGATAACAATAAAGATACTGTATATAATGGTGCAAAAGCTCCTTCTCATAACGGACAAAATAGTAAAGAAGATGCTTATGTAACTATTGACTTAGGAAACAATAGACAAGTTGTAGGACTTAAATATACAGCTCCAACAACTACTACTGAAGGATATAATCCAATAAAAGATTATGAAGTTTTAGTAAGTAAAGATGGAAAGAACTGGATAAAAGCTCATACAGGAATATTTAAAGATGGTGAAAATACTATATACTTTAATGAAAAAGGAACTAGTGATAATAATCAATTATGGGCTCATAATGCAAGATTTGTAAAAGTTATTTCAAAAGGACAAAGTACTATATCAATAGCAGAACTTGATATATTAGGACCTCCAGGAGATAATATTGAAATTGGTTTAGACCAAGATAATAATGGAACTTATGAACCAGAAAAATCAGTGGGTATATTATCATCTAGTTATACTAATGGAGAGGTTACTATACCAGAAGGTTCTTTAGTTGTAATGGGAGAATTTAGAGGAAACCCTGCTTACAATGTACCTCTTATCTTAAATGAAAATGGTGAAAACTTTGCAATGAAGTCTCAATCAATACTTTTAGCTAATGTGCCAGAAGATGCACCTCTTGGTGAAATTGCAAAAGGAACTTATATTTACTGGGTAACTCCGGAACAATTTGGTGAAGTTACTTTAGATGATGGTACAAAAGTTAATAATTTAGAAGGAACTTCTATAAAGTCTGTACTTTATAGATACAATAAACTAGATGAAGATAATGCACCAGTAGGTCAAAGACTTGTAAGTGATTCATTATACTTTAAATTACCTGAAAATTATTTAACTGCCTTACCAAAAATACACTTAAACTCTAACGGTAATAAAAAACTTAGAGTTTTAGAAAATCAAGAAGTATATAAAATAAATGAAAAAGTAGTTCAAAATATAAATAATTAGTATTAGTATGGGAAACTTTTTAGTTTCCTATACTATAAATTTTTAAAGAAAGGGAGATTTATGAGAAAACTAAAGCCAGAAATAAGAAATGTCGTAGCGTCAGTTTTAGTTGCATCAGTTGCACTTTTTGGAACTTATGGTATTTCAAAAGCTGTAGACTCAGATAATACAAGTAATCAAAGTGAGCAAAATGCTATATTTTCTGTAGAACAAGTTGATGGAGATACAGTTAAAATTTGTTTAGATAATATTGATGAAATTGTAAAAGCTGCACAATTTACTCTAAATTTAGATGATAAAGTTAAGTTAGAAAATGTTAGAGCTTTATCAAAAGATAATATAGCAAGTTATGAAATTCATGGTAATAAAGTAGATATACTAGTAACATCAATAGATGGTTTAAAGCAAAAATCAGGGAAAGTTGAGTTAGTCAAACTAGATATATCTCCAAAAGATAATTCTGAAAAGATAGATTTTTTTATCACAAAAGATGATGTAAATAATTATAAGTATGTAAGTATGGATAATACTGAACATAGTATTAGTTTTTCATCTAATAGTGGAGATATAACTGAAGAAAAAACACAAGTAGAGTTTGATAAAAATAAAATATTACCAAATGATGGAGAGAATTCGGAAATAGAAACACCAGAAAATCCAGACAGTGGAAATAATGGTGGAGGAAGTACAAAACCAGAAAATCCAGATGGTGGAAATAATGGTGGAGGAAGTACAACGCCAGAAAATCCAGACAGTGGAAATAATGGTGGAGGAAGTACAACGCCAGAAAATCCAGACAGTGGAAATAATGGTGGAGGAAGTACAACGCCAGAAAAACCTAACAATCCACAAATAGCAGTTATAACTGATGTTCCTAATAACCACTGGGCAAAATATCATATAGACAAATTTGTAAAAGCTGGATATATATTAGGTTATGGAGATGGAACGTTTAGACCAGAAAATAAAACTACTAGAGCTGAATTTATAAAGCTTGTTAATAGAGTTTATAACTTTACTGAAAAAGGAACTCAAAACTTTAAAGATGTAAAGACTACAAATTGGTTCTATAACGATTTATTAATAGCTATGAAAGCTGGATATATAAACGGTTATGAAGATAATACATTTAGACCTAATGAGCCTATATCAAGAGAAGAGGCTTGTAAGATATTAGCTACTGTCATGAATATAAAAGGTGATGGAAAGTTAAACTTCAAAGATAATAATAGTATTGCTGATTGGGCTAAAAAGTATGTTGATGCACTAGAAGATATTTCTATAATAGGTGGATACGAAGATAAAACTTTTAGACCTAAAAATAATATAACAAGAGCAGAAGTTGTTAAGATTTTAGATTTATCAACTATAAAAAAATAATTTTTTGGAGAAAAGAATGTTAAAAGCATTCTTTTCTTGTTTAATATAATATTTTTATGGTAGAATTAAATTATACAAATACTAATTTTATCAGAAAGGAATAAACTTATGAATAATCCATCTTTTTATTATGGACAAGGGTATAATTGTGCTGAAGCAATAATAAAATCATATAATGAAGATTTTAATAAAGATATTCCTGTTTCAATAGGAAGTGCAATGGGAACAGGAGCAAGCGTTGGGAGTATATGTGGGGCTGTTAATGCTTGTGTAATGGTTGTTGGATATATAAAAGGAAGAGAAAGTAACCTAGATATTAATGAGTCTAAAGTATATTCTAAAATGTTGATGAGTAAAATAAGAGAAGAATATAAAAGTGAGATTTGCATAGACCTTAAAAGAAGTGGTGTTAGTTGCGAAGAAATTATAGACTTTTCTTATGAAGTATTAAAAGAAATACTATAAATATAAATCACTTTGAATTTGTTCAAAGTGATTATTTATTTAATGAGGAGGATTTATGTCATTAGGACTTTTGGGTATTCTTATGATATGCATAGTTAATATTAATATATTTTCAGAAAAACATAAAAAAAGAAGAGACACAGTTTACAAACTTAGAAAGAAAGAAAGAATCAAAATGAGAAATGATATTTTAAACGGACAATATGAGAAATATTTAGATGAAAGGTCAAAAGTAAATTTAAACAAGAAACTAAATGAAGAAAAAATAAATAGACTTAGAGAAGAACAAGACGATAAAAATAGTGATGAATCTATTAATATAGAAGATAATAATGAAATATTAATTAATGTGAATAAAATTGAAGAATATGAAAATGAAAAAAATGATTAAAAAGAAAGATATAAAAATCTCTCTTTTTAATCATCATACCCGTCATCATCGTATCTATCATCATACCCATCATCATCATATTTATCGATATAATCTTTGTCAAATTTAACAATAGCTCCAGTACTAGCATTAACTTCTATGTCATATTCAATATTATCTTTTATAAGTTCACCATCATATTCATTTTCCTCAGCATCAAAATAAAAAGACTTAAAAGAAGCTCCAGGAACTTTAGAAAGCATGATATCTTTAGCTTTTTGTTCTCCTATATTTGAGTTAGAAGACTGAGTATTATTAACTTGTGTATTAGGACTACTCTGTGTAGCTACATTATTATGATTAGTTGTATTATTTTGTGGTTGCGTTTTAGTAGTATTGCTAGCTTGAGATACTTGGTTTTGTTGAGGTTGTTTATTTGTATTATTAATAGCAATATTTTCTTCATTAAAGTTAACTATTTCACCAGTTTTTGCATTAACTTCAATATCATATTCAATATTATCTTTTATTAGAGTACCTTTATATTTTGGATTTACCTCATCTGAATCATACTCAAATTCTGTAATATTACCTGCTTTAACTTTCTCAAGCATTATCTTTTTAGCTTCATCTGAATTTATAAAATTAATACTCTCAGTAGGATCTACATTTATACTTTGTTGTTTTACTAAAGATTTGGTAAAAATCATAGAAGTTATTCCTGCAACAACAACTATTCCAATACCAACAATTATAATTTGTCTAGCTTTCATAAAATATTACTCCTTATCAATTATTTTATGTTCTAATTATAATATATAAAAAATCTAATATCAATTAATTTGGGCTTAAGGAAATATTAAAAACAGATTAAAATAGTTATTTGTATAATATTGTTAATATTTAAATAAATTTACAAGAGTATATAAATAAAGTATAATTTTAATAATAATTTTATTTAAAAGGAGACTTTTAGTTGTGATAAAACTTAGTATAGATGAATTAAACGTTGAGGCTAGTAGATGTTTTTTATGTAAAGTACCAAAGTGCAAAAATAATTGTCCTATAAGTACACCAATACCTGATGTTATAAAACTTTACAAAGAAAATAAAATAGAAGAAGCAGGAAAGATGCTTTTTGAGAATAATCCATTATCATCAATTTGTGCCATAGTTTGTCCTCATGAAAATCAGTGTTATGGAAATTGTATAAGAAACAATAAAGATAGTGGAGTTATGTTTTATGAGATAGAAAACTTTATATCAAATGAATACTTAAACAATTTAAATCTAAAAAAAGAAAAAGTTATAGATAAAAGTATAGCTGTAATAGGTTCAGGACCTGCTGGAATAACAGCATCACTTATATTATCTCAAAAAGGTTATAGTGTTACTTTATTTGAGATGAAAGAAGAAATTGGTGGTGTTTTAAATTATGGTATACCAGATTTTAGGCTTTCAAGAGATATCATAAAAACTTTCAAAGAAAAGCTTATAAGTCTTGGTGTTAATATAAAATATTCTACTTTAGTTGGACCAGTAATAACTCTAGATAAATTAAAGTCAGAATATGACATAGTATTTATATCAACAGGAGTATGGAACCCTAAAACACTTGGTATAAAAGGTGAAACCTTAGGTAATTGTCATTATGCTATTGATTACTTAAATTCTAATAAAAATTATAACCTGGGAGAAAAAGTTATAGTAATTGGTGCTGGTAATGTAGCTATTGATGCTTCAAGAGTTGCAAAAAGAAATGGAGCAAAAGAAGTGACTATTATATATAGAAAAGATTTTTCTGATATGGTTGCAACAAAATTTGAAATAAATGAGGCAAAAGAAGATGGGGTTAAATTTGAAGTTTTTAAATCACCAGTTGAAATAACTAAAGAGGGAGTTGTTTTTATAGATACTAAAAAAGAGATTGATGAAAATAATAATTTTAAAATGATTAATATTAAAGGTAGTGAAAAACTTATAAAGTCAGACTCTGTAATAATAGCTATAGGTCAAAATCCAAAAGATGACATTTTAAATACAAGCAATTTAAAAGTAGATAAAAATAATTTTATAATAACTGATGAAAATGGGGCTACAAATATAGAAGGTATTTTTGCTTGTGGTGATATTGTAACTGGCGCTAAAACTGTTGTTGAAGCAGTGAAGAATGCTAAAAATGTATCTAATTTTATAGATAATTACTTAAAAAATAGGTAATTAGTTACCTATTTTTTATTTTATTAATAAAAATTTTAATAAGTACTTTCGTTAGTGTTAATTTTTTGTTAAGATAAAAAAATAATACTTTTTTAAAAGGAGAAAGAATGAAAAATTTACAAGATGGAAAAGAATTAATAAATAATATTAACTCTCAATATAGAAAATTAAGTAAAGGTCAAAAATTAATAGCCAAATATGTTCTTGAAAATTATGATAAAGTTGCATTTATGACTGCATCAAAACTTAGTGAAGAAGTGGGTGTTAGCGAATCAACTGTAGTTAGATTTGCAAATGCATTAGGATATAGTGGTTATCCAAAACTACAAGATGCTTTAGAAGAACTTATGAAAAATAAACTAACTGCTGTTCAAAGGATTGACTTAGTTGATGAGAATAAAAGTAGTAGTGATATACTAAGAAGTGTTTTAAAAGAAGACTCAAGAAATTTAAGAGAAACTCTTGAAAATATTGATGAGAATGCATTTGAAGAGGCAGTAGACAAAATAATAAAAGCAAAACGAGTTTATGTTTTAGGTCTTAGAAGCTCTTATACAATAGCACAATATTTAGGGTTTTATTTAGATAGAGTAATTGATAATGTTCAAGTTATAAAAATGGATATGGGAGATACTTTTGAACAAATAGCTAGAATAAATAAAGATGATGTGTTGATTGCTATAACATTCCCAAGATATTCAAGAAAAGCATATCAAACTGCAAGTTATGCAAAAGAAAAAATGGCTCATGTTATAGCCATTACAGATAGTGTATTTGGTCCTGTTGCAAGCATTTCTGATAATAAGCTAATAGTTAAGAATAATATGATGAGTTTTGTTGATTCATTAGTACCTGCTTTATCTATTGTAAATGCATTAGTTGTATCTATTTCTGCAAAGAAAAAAGAAAATATAAAATCACACTTTGAAGATTTAGATAATATATGGGAAAAATACTCAGTTTATCAATAGTAGAATTTATACTTATTTTTATATAAAAAATGCACCTTAAATATTAGATTTTTGGTCTAATATTTAAGGTGCATTTTATAGTAGTTTAACTTTAAAAAGCAGTATATATTTTGCTATATAGTTACATAAGTAAAATTGCAATAACTATTGGATACTATCATTTGTAAGTTAATTTGCTATAAAATATAATTTTTATAATTTAAAAGAACTTTTTAAAGGTACAACTCTATTAAATACTAATTTTTCATCAGTCGTATATTTTGTATCAACTGAGAAAAAACCATTTCTAACAAATTGGAATTTATCAAGAATTTTAGCATTTTCTAGTTGAGTTTTTTCTGCAAATCCATTTAATATTTGAAGTGAATTAGGATTTATTTGCTCTAAAAAGTGTTTATCTGAATTTTCATCATCAAGTATAAGTGGTTCGTAAAGTCTAAATTCGCAAGGAATATTATTTTTTGCATCAACCCAATGAATAGTTGATTTAACTTTACGACCTGTAAATCCAGAGCCACTTTTTGTTTCTGGGTCATAAGTACAATGAACCTCAATTATATTTCCAAATTCATCTTTTATAACATCAGTGCATTTTACAAAATAAGCTCCTTTTAATCTAACTTCATTTCCAGGGAATAATCTAAAATATTTTTTTGTTGGTTCTTCCATAAAGTCATCTTGTTCTATGTATAATTCATTGCTAAATGAAACCATTCTAGTACCCATAGACTCATCTTTTGCATTGTTTTCTATTTCTAAAAATTCAGTCTTATCTTTTGGATAATTTGTTATAATTAACTTTAAAGGTTTTACTACACCCATACAAAGTGGAGCAGTTTTTTGTAAATCTTCTCTAACAAAATAATCAAGCATCTGACTATCAACAGTAGAGAAAGACTTTGATACACCAATTTCCTTGCAGAAGTTTCTTATAGAATTTGGAGTAAATCCTCTTCTTCTAAATCCTGATATAGTTGGCATACGAGGGTCATCCCATCCATCAACAACATTTTCATCAACAAGTAACTTTAATTTTCTTTTACTCATAACAGTATTAGTAAGATTAAGTCTTGCAAACTCTATTTGTCTAGGTATATTTTCCATTTCACATTCTCTTACAAACCAATCATAAAGAGGTCTTTGGTCTTCAAATTCTAAAGTACATATTGAATGAGTTATTCCTTCTATAGCATCTTCTAATGGATGTGCAAAAGAATACATTGGATATATACACCACTTATCTTTTGTATTATGATGAGTAGAATGAGAAATTCGATAAATTATAGGGTCTCTAAAATTTATATTACTTGAGTTCATATCAATTTTCGCTCTTAGTACCATTTTACCATCTTCGAATTCTCCATTTTTCATTCTCTCAAATAATTCTAAATTTTCATTTATATCTCTATTTCTAAAAGGACTTTCAATACCAGGCGTTTTTAAAGTACCTCTATATTCTT
This sequence comes from uncultured Peptostreptococcaceae bacterium, assembly GCA_944383455.1. Lineage (GTDB taxonomy): Bacteria > Bacillota > Clostridia > Peptostreptococcales > Peptostreptococcaceae > JAGHEK01. The sequence continues at coordinate 42,040 of CALWPP010000004.1, read as the reverse complement.
TTATTTGTTCTTGAGTTAGCTCACAAACATATGCAAGACCTTTTTTGATAAGTAAAACTGCTTTTTCATACATTATATCAAAGTAATCCGATGCAAAATATAAATCATCCCAATTAAACCCAAGCCACTCAACATCTTCTTTTATTGAATTAACATATTCAACATCTTCTTTTAGTGGATTAGTATCATCAAATCTTAAATTAACTTTTCCACCAAATTCTTTTGCTAAACCAAAGTTTAAGCAAATACTTTTTGCATGACCAATATGTAAATATCCGTTTGGTTCAGGAGGAAAACGAGTTATTATTGAGTCATGTTTTCTATTTTCTAAATCATTTATAATGATATCTCTTATAAAGTTACTACTCATTTTTTCACCTCTAAAATAAAAATTCATAATACTAATTTTAAACTAATATAAATAAAAAATAAAGACATAATTACATAAAATTATTATAATAAGATTACTTTTAATGATAGATAAAAGTAATTTAACTCATTGTGATAATTGAAATCATATATTTTAAAAATTAGTTTTTGTAAATAATAAATTTTAAAATTAAAAAGTTAGATGTAGCATTTTTAGTATTTTTAATGTATTAACTATCAAAACGTGTTGATTTAATTTTGATATATTGAAAAATATAAATATTTATGTTAAAATACTGTAGAAAAATTTTAACTAGGGGGAATCCTTTATGAAAAAGATATATATAGTTATGACTTACACAGGAACTGTTTTATCTTATTTAATAAAAAATGTTACTAAGACCCCGTATGCTCATGTTTCAATATCACTTAATGAAAATCTAAGACCTATGTACTCATTTGGGAGACTAAATCCAAAAACTCCTATATTTGCAGGATTTGTGGAAGAAAATATAAATGAAGGATTATATGCACTAAGACCTAACACTATGTGTAGAGTGTATTCTCTTAAAGTTACTAAAAAGCAATATGATAGTTTACAAAAGAATATAGATATTATAAGCGATAATCGTAAAAAGTATTCGTATGATGTAAAGGCTTTGGTAAGTGTGCCACTTAATAGAGCTAAAAAGAGAGATTATAGATATGTATGTTCTCATTTTGTTGCTGATATGCTTTCAAAAAGTGACATAAATATATTTGATGTACCACCTTATGAAGTTATACCAAATAACTTTTTTTCTGTTGAAGAACTTGTTTTAGAATATGAAGGTCTTTTATCAAAATATAAATATGAAAACACAGTATATTTTAAGGAACCAATAAGAATTTAAACGTATCCTAAAAAGGATATGTTTATTTTTTATATATTTTTTTACTTATTGTGCTAGTTTACTTAATAAAAATTATTATATATTTTTAATTCACAAAAATTAAAATACATAAATACTAAGATTTTTAATGTATAAATTTAAATAGCATAATAAGTATATTTTTGTTAAAATATATTTACAAAGATTGGAAAGGAGGTACTATACTTATAAACAGTATCTTGAATATAAAGGTATTCATAAAAGAGAAGATAATAGAAAAATTGTAATTTACATAAGAGTTCCAACTTCTAATCAAAAAGATGATTTAAAAAATCAAGTTGACTTTCTTAGATAATATGCAAATGTTATAAGGTATAATAGTAGATGAAGTCATTGAGGATTATGGAAGTGTACTAAATTATAATCGTAAAAAATGGAATAAACTAATAGATAATTGTATGACTAATGAAATAAACACAATTATCATAACTCATAAAGATATATTTATACGTTTTGGTTATGATTGGTTTGAAAGATTTTTAGCTAAGTTTAACGTAAATATTATAGTAGTTAATAATGAAAGTCTTTCACCTCAAGAAGAATTAGTTTAAGATATAATTTCAATACTTCATATATTTAGTAGTCGTATATATGGTTTAAGAAAATACAAGAAAAAAATTAGAGAGGATAAAGAGGTTGAAAAGAGCCTATAAGATAGAGATTAATCCTACTAATGAACAAAAGACTAAAATACATCAAACTATTGGTGTTAGTAGATTTATATATAATTTCTATATATCACATAATAAAGAAGTTTATGAAAAAGAAGGTAAATTTGTAAGTGGTATGGATTTTTCAAAATGGTTAAATAACGAATATATACCTAATAATCAAGAAATGAAATGGATTAAAAATGTATCTTCAAAAGCTACTAAGCAAGCTATTATGAATGCAGATAAAGCATTTAAGGATTTTTTTAAGAAAACTAAAGGATTTCCTAAATTTAAGAAAAAGAAAAATCAAGATGTTAAAGCATATTTTCCTAAGAATAACAAAACTGATTGGACTATCGAAAGACATAGGGTAAAGATACCTACTCTTGGGTGGATAAGGCTTAAAGAGTGTGGATATATACCTACAAATTCAATAGTTAAAAGTGGCACAGTTAGTCAAAATGCTAATAGATACTATGTATCTATATTAGTTGAAGAAGATGATAAAATATTACAAAAACCAACTAATGAAGGTATAGGTATAGACTTAGGAATAAAAGAGTTTTTAGTATGTAGTGATGGAAATAAATTTAAGAATATAAATAAAACTTCTACTGTTAAAAAAGTAGAAAAAAGATTAAAAAGAGAACAAAGAAAACTATCAAGGAAATATGAAAGTTTAAAAATCAGAAATAAAAATATAAAAGAAGGGAGTGCTACTCGTCAAAATATCCAAAAACAAATAGTTAAAGTACAAAAACTTCATCAAAGATTAGTAAATATAAGAACTGACTATATAAATAAAGTAATAAATGAGATAGTGAAAACCAAACCATCTTATATAGTCATAGAAGATTTAGCAATATCTAACTTGATGAAAAATAAGCATTTATCTAAAGCGGTTGCAAGTCAAAAGTTTTTTGAGTTTAGAACTAAATTAACTACTAAATGTAAACAAAATAATATAGAACTTAGAGTAGTTGATAGGTTTTATCCCTCAAGTAAGACTTGTAGTCAATGTGGAGAGATAAAAAAAGATTTAAAACTATCAGATAGAGTATACAAATGTAATTGTGGTTTAAGAATTGATAGAGATTTAAACGCAAGTATCAATCTAAAAAATGCTAAAAAATATAAGATAGCTTAAATAAAAAAGTACTTATATATGTACGGAGGGCTAACTTCGGAATTTAAGCCTTTTAAGAGCCATATCAAATCGTAGTAGCTTAGGCAAGGCGAGGTTCTATGAAGAAGGAATTTTCTCGATATGGATATATTTGACCATATTTTGAGTAGCAGAATTTATGAAACGATATTTTAAAGTATATATTCCAAGTTTATTAGTTGTACTTGTGTATTGCTTTATAAAGTTACCTGTAATTAGTTTTAACTTTTTATCTATTATATCAGTGTTAATAATATTTTTAATTGTTAGTGGTGTAATTGATATGACTCTTGAAAATACTGAAAAGATGTCAAAACTTTCAAAGAGAAGTTTTACGGTTGCAGGTATTTTAGTTATTTATAGTACAGTTGCACCAATTATAATGTCAACTCCTATATTTCACGCAAAACAGTATAGAAACTTAATTGGAAAAGTAACTGAAAGTAATTTTTCAAAAGATGTTAGCCCTGTTAGTGTTGAAGATATAAGGCTTGTTGATGAAGATATGGCAATGAGGCTTGGAGATAAAAAATTAGGAGAAGACCCAGCACTTGGTAGTGTTTCAAAGTTAGGGAAATTTCATATTCAAAGTGTAAATGGAAAGCTTTATTGGGTATCACCACTTGTTCACAGAGATATTATAAAATGGGTAACATCTCTTGATGGAACTAATGGATATGTTATGGTATCTGCAACAAATCCTCAAGATGTTAGACTTATTCAAGATATAGACGATAAAAAAATAAAAATAGTTTATCAACCAGAAGCGTATTTTTTACAAGACCTTCAAAGACATATGTATATAAATGGTATTTTTGATGTTGGTATGACTGATTTTACATTTGAAATAGATGATAAAGGAAGACCTTACTGGGTTACAACTCTTTACAAAAATAAAATAGGGTATAGTGGTCAGGATGCAGTAGGTGTTTGTACAGTTGATGCACAAACTGGAGAAGTGAAAAGATATGGTATAAAAAATGCACCAAAATGGATAGATAGAATACAGCCTGAAAATTTCGTTGTTAATCAGATAAATGATTGGGGACTTTATGTTAAAGGATTTTTAAATTCAATAATATCTGAAGAAGGTGTATTAGTTGCAACTGAAGGTACATCTTTAGTATATGGTAAAGATGAAAAGTCGTATTGGTATACGGGTATAACTTCTTCTGGAGCAGATGAGTCAACTGTTGGATTTATGTTAGTTGACACAAGAACTAAAGAAGCTAAACTTTACAAACAGCCAGGAGCAACAGAAATAGCTTCAATGACATCAGCCGAAGGTAAAGTACAAGAAAAAGGATATGAAGCAACTTTCCCAGTTATGTATAATATATTAGGAAAACCTACTTATGTATCTTCTCTTAAAGATAAAGCAGGACTTGTTAAAATGGTTTCTTTTGTTAGTGTAGAGGACTATAGTATACTAGGACTTGGAGAAACTAAAGAAGAAGCTTTAAGAAATTATAGAGAAGCACTTTCATCAAAAGGAAATGATATAAAAATTGATGATTACGATGATAGTAGTGTAGAAATACAAGATGAAGTTTTAAGAATAAGTTATGACGTTAAAAATGGAAACACATTCTATTATATGACTCTTAAAAATCAAGGAACTAAAATATTTACAACTAATTCTAATTTATCAAATGAATTACCACTAACAGTAGTTGGAGATATTATAAAAATATCATACCAAGAAAATAAAGACGGAAGTTGTGATATAGTTGAATTTAATAACTTAAATATAGGAAAATAAAAAAGTTATCTTTATTAAAGGTAACTTTTTTATAAATATAAATAAATTTATTTACGATTAATTATCATAAAATATTTTTATTATGTTTAATTTAAAATTATAACATCAAAATATATTCCAACTAAGTTTTTATATTATAATACTTATAGATATTAATTTATGTTTAATTATGATATGAAGAATATATTAATATGAAAATATAAGATAAAAATAGACTATTAAAGTAAATACTTTATGTTTATTTTATATATTAATCATCTAAAAGTGATGCTATATTTAATAAGTCTAAAAATATATTAATAAAGTCTAAGTAAAGATTTAAAACGTGTATAGATAAATCGTTTTTTACTAATATTTCACCATTTTGTATTTCACTTTGTAGTAGACTTATATCATAAAGTATATAAGTAGAAAATATTATTAAACCAAATATACTTATTGTAAAACTAAGTAATTTTCCACCTATAAATATATTAACTATTGACATTATTAATAAAGCAAAAAGTGATGCTAATAATACATTTCCAAGTCCTAAATAATAACCAGCTTCTTTTTTACTTGATAATTTGGCAAGTGTAGCAAATAAAATTATTGAAGCAACTAATATTGATATAAATACTCCTTTACCTAAATCTGCTAAATAGTATTGTAGCACTGGATACATAAGAATACCATCAATAAAAGTAAACATATAAACAAAGTTCATAGAGAAACTTTTAGGAATTATGCTTTTTCTTGACATTATAGACATTACCAAAAGACCTATCATTAAAAAAATAAGTATCGTATTTGCATAGTATACAAAACCAACTGGTATGAATATTTGACCAAACATAAAACCTATAAACATAAATAATATAGATATAGCCAAGTACCTAAAAATTACTGACATAGGATTTTCTATATTCTCATATCTTACTTGATGTTTTTTGTTTTCAAATTGAATATTCATAGTTATCACCCCTTTTGAATTTATATATTATTTATTATAGTTTTAATTTTGCAGTTTGTATATAATGTTTAGAAAGATTTATAGTGAAAATATATTAGCATTATATCAATTTTTTTATTTTTATTAAAAAACATAATTAGACTATTTAATCTATTAGTTTTGCGTGTATAACAGTTCTAGCATCATCAAACTCATAACTACAAGTAGAAAGTGTTATAATTTTATCATCTGCAGAAACATACCCTTTGTATGGATATATCGATTTTTCTTTAACATCATTTATATATTCTCCAAATACCATAATATTTTCAAATTCAACGTCTAAATAATCAGTATTTGAATCCGTTACATATACTGAAAATACTTCGTAAGTATCAATACCATTATTTGTATGGACTTTTACTAAATTATTTTCACTAAAAAACTTTTCATCCTTAAATTTTTGAATTTGATTAAACATAGTTTTATTTCTCATGTTATGACCATAAAAAATAGTATTTCTATCTGTATCATAATCATTTCTATAATCCATAAATATAGTACCAGAAGGAGATTTATCTTTATTAAAGTCATGCTTTAAATAAAATTCGTTGTCTTTAGTTTGAACAACAGGATAATCTATATTAGTATTTTCAACTTCAAGCCAAACTTTATAATCACTATTTATAGACTTTAATTTTTCTGGTGATATTACTTTTTTACCGTTTTCTTCTTCTCTTAATTCATCGTACACTTCATCAGCCTTTTTATAATCACTTATTTTTTTATAAATTAAAGATCCACTTACAAGAAGAACGCTTATTAGAATTAAGTTTATTAAAAGTTTTATTATTTTGCCCATATATCCTCCTTAATTTATTGTTATAGATATTATATATTAAATTAAACATAAAAAATAGACTAAAGATACCTTTAGTCTATTTTTTGTATTTTATAGTGCTTCTAAAGCAACAGTATTTAATAAACTCCATGGTTTATTAAAATGAGGTTGGAAGAAAAAGTCTGTCATTGCTAATTCTTCAACAGTCATTTCGTTTTGTATAACAACAGATAAAGTATTCATGTATTGAGTTAAATCGTTTTTAGATAATATTTGTCCACCAACAACTTTTCTAGTGTCTTTATCATAAACTAACTTTAACATAGCCTCATCAAAAGTTGGCATAAATTCTGGTCTGTGATTTTCTTTTATTAAAACAGATTCTACGTTTATATCAGTAGTGTTTTTAGCTACTTCTTCAGTCATACCAGTTGAAGCTATACATAAATCATATATCTTTATACCTGAAGTTCCTTGAGTTCCCATATATTTTAAAGTTGGCTCAACTAAGTTTTTAGCAACTAAAGTTCCCATTCTAACTGCATTTGTAGCAAGAGGTATGTATCTATTTTCATTAGCTGGATTAAATCTAACTACACAGCAGTCTCCAGCAGCAAATACATCTTTTTTGCTTGTTTGCATATACTCATCTATTATTATAGCTCCATTTGGTAGAGTATCTAGTTTACCTTCTATTAATTTAGTATTAGGAGCAAATCCTATACATAAAACAACTAGGTCAGCTTCATAACTTCCATTATTTGTAACAACTTTAGTTACCTTGTTGTTTTCGCCTTCAAATTTTTGAACTTTCTCACCTAAAACTAAGTTAACACCTTTTTCTTTGAAAGCATCCTCAGCTAAATCAGTAAATTCTTTATCTAAATATTTAGCCATTATTCTTTCTTCTGCATCTATTAAAGTAACGTTTTTACCTTGCATTTCAAATGCTTCAGCAAGTTCAACACCTATATAACCTGCACCTATAACAACTGTATTTTTAGCATCTTTTGACTTAGCTATTATTTCTTGTGCATGGTCATGGTTTTTACATAAAACTATATTTTCAAGTTCTCCACCTTCAAATTTTGGAACTATAGGCCAAGAACCTAAAGTTAAAACTAACTTATCGTATGTATCTTCTTTAACTTCACCAGTTAAAAGATTTTTAACTGTTAATTTTTTGTTATCAAAGTCTATATTAGTAACATCATGCTTCATGTTAGTTTTTACACCTAAAGAAGCTAAATTTTCTGGTGAATTATAGAAAAGATTTTTAGTTTCTTTAACAACTCCACCAACATTAAGTGCTATACCACAAGATAAAAATGATATATTGTCATTTCTTTCATATATAGTTATTTCGCTTTGTGGATAAAGTTTTTGCATATTAACAACAGCAGCAGTTCCTGCATGAGTACATCCTACAACTACTATTTTCATAGTTATTCCTCCCTTTATTATTAATAACTTAACTATCTTAGTTAAAATTATACCAAAAAATTAAATTTTAAAACATTTTTTTAACAAAGTGAATTAAATAATTCTTTAGAGAAAAAATAATATAAAACAAACTTAAGGAGAATTTTATGTCTAATAAAAAAAGTAGTACTAAAATAATGAAAAATTATGAAAACAACAAATTAGAAATATCTAGTGAATTTACAAACAACACAGAGGTTAATTGTAATTTAGCCACTAATGAGTCAAAATATAGTAAAAAAGTTATGAACAAAAATCATAGAAAAGTTAATATAGAAAAATCTGAAAAGGGAAAATAAAAATTTTAGTCTAGCATACAAATATCATGCTAGACTATTTTAATTATTTGTCAAAAATGTTATAATAATTAATTAATATGATATAATTTGTAGGGAGGTAATTTATTGGATAAAAAAGTTAAGATAATAGGTATTGATAAAGAAGGGGTACTAAAATTAGATTTAATATCAAATAAAATAAATAAAAATATCTCTCTTGATAAGATATTTCCGAATCAAGATGTTGAAAAAGATTATGTAAGAGAATTACTAGATGGGGTAGAGGTATTATTTTTAGTTTATGATAGTAGCAACAAAAGAAGTATTCAAATAGCAAGTGCTGTTGACTATATGGCAAAAGAAAGAAAAGTTGTTAGTGTAGGGATTAATATTTCTGATAATTTTGATGAAAATGAAAAAACAAGTTTAACTATAGAATTTGGATATAATGATAAATTTTTAAATATAGTTAATATGCTATCAAAATATGATACTGAAGAAGCTATTATTTCTATTGATATAACAGATATAAGAGAAATTTTCTCGCAAAATAATGAAATATTATATGATTATTTTGAAGTAAATGATAGTGTTAGTATACTAGATATAGTAGAAAAAATAAACTCAGTAACTAATTTAAATAACCTAAATATTTCAAATAAAAAGCAAGTAATATTTTTTGAAACAAATAATATAAATTTAACTTTAGAAAATATATATAGTGTGGTTTCATCTTTAGACTCAGAAGAATGTGAAAGTATATTTATGGTATCAAATTCATCAAACAATAATACAACAAAAATAGGTATAATAAGAAATTAATAAAATATTTATAATATGATTAGCGAAAAAAAAGAAAATAAAATACTTATATATATAATTTCAAGTTTTGTACTTATTGGGGGAGTTATTTATACTACTAGTATTCTTACAGCTTTAGAATCAAATCCTTACGAAATGACAATTGAATATGCTTTAAATCAAATAACTTTATTTTATTCATTAATAACGTCATTAGCCACAATAAGTTGTATAACTTGTTATACTAGCACGAAAAAAGATGAATTATACTTTACATTTATGCTATTTTTAGTATTTTTAGTTGACATTATATTTGGAAATATAGATAAGTTTTATTTTGATGGGAATGCTTTTTCTATGGGCTCTAATATGCTAATTCCTAATTCACTTTTAAGAAGCAGTATTTTAATTATAATGCTATTTGATTTTAAAAAATTGAATAACTATATTATTAAAAACAAAATAAAATTTGGTATATTTATTTTTTTTACTTCAACCTTTTTAGGCATATGTGGATTACTTAAAATATTTGGTGAAAATAACTTAATTGGATTTAATATTATTTTATATAATTTATTTATAGTTGTACTTTATTTTTCTGTTGGAATTAAGTATTTTATACGAGGAATAAAAAGAAATGAGTATATAAATATTATTCTAAGTTCAAGTATGTTCTTTTTTGCTCTTAGGTGGGGATTTGTAAGTTATAATATTGTTTATGATTCTGCTTACTTGGAATTAGTATCTATGTCTTTAACTTTAATAGGATTTACAACGTTTATTGGTGGAGTTATATGTGAATTATTAATTACTATAAACAAAAATAAAGAATTGGAAAAAAAACTTATAATATTTAAACAAATAGCAGAGGAAAGTAAGACAATTTCTATAGCTATTTTTGATAAGAATAAGAATTTATTATACATAAATGATTTTGGTAAATTATACTTGTGTGATAGTATAGATGTAGATTATAAAACTATTGAAGATATTTTATCAGAAAAATGCAGGTTATACATTAATAATTCATTTTTAGAGAATATAAAAAGTCAACTAGAAAAGTATGATTTTTGGAGTGGGTCAGTACCTATAGACAAAGAAGAAATAGTACTTGGATGTAGTTTACAAATTCTAAGATTTGAAAAAGAAAAGGTTTTTGTGTTAACATTTAAAGATATATCTCAAAGAGTTAGAGAAAGTAGATACCTTGCAGAGTATAAATCATACAAAGAACAAGAAAAATTTAGAAGTGAATTTTTTGCAAATATTTCTCATGAATTAAGAACTCCTCTTAATATATTCTATTCTACATTACAACTTTTGGATAAAAAGTTAGAGAATGATAACAATTTTGAAGAAGTTTATAAATTACATAGAAAAAGTCTAAGAGTAAACTCATATCGTATGTTAAGGCTTATAAATAATATTGTCGATATTAGTAAAATGGATACTGGATTTACTAAGCCAAAGTTTGTAAATGTAGATATTGTTAGGGTGGTTGAAGATATAACATTATCTGTAGTAAACTATGCAAAGCCTAAAGATATAAATATAGTTTTTGATACTCAAGTAGAAGAATGCACAATAAAGTGTGACCCTAATATGATTGAACGTATAATACTTAATTTACTTTCAAACTCTATAAAATTTACAAACAAAAATGGAAACATATTTGTAAATATATTTATAAACTCAGAGTTTGTTCAGATTAGAATAAAGGATGATGGTATAGGTATACCTATTGATATTCAAGATAAAATATTTGATAGATTTGTTCAAAGCGATAAATCATTAACTAGGATGAATGAAGGAAGTGGGATAGGTCTTAGTATAGTTCATTCTATGGTAAAGTTAAATGAGGGAGAAATTTACCTAGAAAGTGATGGGGAAAATGGTACTGAGTTTGAAGTACTTCTTCCAAATATTTGTCTTAAAGAAGAAATAAGAGAAGACTATTCTATAAGTAAAAATAAAATAGAACTAGAACTTTCTGATATATATGAAATACAATAAAGATAGCTTATGCTATCTTTTATTTTTTAAATCAGTAAATTTTTGTGCTTAAAATTAATATAATACATAAAGCACAGACGAATATTATCCATCAGGAGAGATTTTTATGGTAGGAATAGAAAAAGATATTTTGATTTTACTCAGTAAGATAAGGTATGTAACAGAATCACAATTAGCAAATTTTTTTGGTATTAAGAGAAGTTATTTAAAAAGACCTTTAAAAAGAACCCTAAAGAAGATGTGCACAGAATATATTTTAAAAAAAAGGCCTGTAAATATAAATTACTTCGGATATAGAGAAAACTCATATATATATTATTTAGACGGATCTAAAGAATATCAAGGAGAAGAACTTCTAAAAGTAATTATAGGATCTGAAATATTTATAAGGATGGTTAGAGAGGGTTATAAAATTAGACGGTTTTTTAGAAATGTTCAAATTGACAATGAAAAATACGATATGTATATAGAGTATGTTGATATAGACTATAATATAGTACAGATATTAGTAGACATAGAAGTTTTAAATAAAATTGATTTTTCTAAATATGAAAATTTACAAACAAAAGTTAAAAATAGTACAATACCTTTTATAGATGTTCCTGATATATTAGTAGTTTCACCTGATTTTAGTGAAGAAACATATTTAAAAAATAATTATAATAATGTAAATATTGTTGATTTTAGTATGAATAAATTATCTAAATACCTATAAAAGACTAATTCTTAAATAGTCTTTTATAGGTATTTTTTTATTAAGTACTTTAAAATACCTGCAAAAGGTATTGATAAAAATATCCCAATTACTCCAAATAAAGAACCACCTATTAATACTGATGAAATTATACTAAGAGGACTAAGTCCAACTTGTTCACCTAAAATTTTAGGGCCTATTAAGTTTCCATCAAGTTGCTGAAGTAAAATTATAAAAATAAGTACCCAAAGTGCTTTAATTGGACTATAAATAAAAGTCATTAAAATAGGTAAAATAGCTCCAACAAATGGACCGAAATACGGAATAATATTAGTAATAAATATTATAAAACTTAAAAATAGAGAATTATCAATCCTTATTAGAAATTTAAATCCTAAAAAAGCTAAAATACCAATTATTATAGAATCTATAAACTTACCAATAATATAATGATAAAATATATCGTGACAAACATTAAAAAATTCTATAATATTATCAACAGTTTCGTTTTCAAATAATGATAATAAGACTTTTTTTAGGTTTATTTTGATATTGTCTTTTTCATAAAGCATATAGATACATAAAATTACACCCATAAATAAATTAAAAAGAGTAGAAGTAAAATTTAAAAAATATGTTATTAAGTTATTAGATGATAAGTTAGAGACAATGTTTATGTACTTATAGATTATTTCTTTTATATTTTCTTCTACTATAGGTAAAAAGTTTATATATTTATCGAAATTTAAACTTATTAAATTAATAAAATTAGGGATTTCGATATAAAGAGCGTTTAAAGTCTTTAAAAAAGCAGGAAATATTAATTTAATAACTAAGCAAATCATAAAAAATACAATAAAAACCGATAAAAGAATACTTATTATCTTTTTGAATTTTAATTTTTTCTCAAAAAATATTACTATGGGATTTATAATTAATGATAAAAATATTCCTATAAAAAATGGACTAAATAAACTAGTAAAATTTTTTATGTATAAAATTATATCGCTTGGAGAATCAAGTAATTTAAATATAAATATAGATGAAAAAATAAGAAATAAATAAACTCGTAAATTATCACGAACCAATTCAAAACCTCTTTCTTAATTACTTTTATATAAAATAATATGTACATAAACTTAAAAATATATGAGTTACAATTAACTATTATTGAATTTTTTATGTAATAATTATATACTTAATCTGTTGTATTAGTTATTTTGTTTAATATATAGAAACGACTATATATAATTTTATATACTAAAATAAATACAGGAGAGACCTAGTTTTTCAAGCAATTATATTTAAATACCAAAACGATTTACTTAATAAAATATAAGTTTTGTATTTTATGCTTATTATAAATACTAAAAAAATTAAAACAAAGTCATAGAAAAGGTGAAAAAATGAGAATAAATAAATTTATAGCATCTTATACATCATACTCAAGAAGAAAAGCAGAAGATATTATTTTAAGTGGTAGAGTAAAAATAAATGACAAAATAATAACTTCTCTTTCATTTGATGTTGATGAAGATAATGATACTTTAAAAATAGATGACAAACTTATAAATATAGATAAAAAATTAATTTACATAATGTTAAATAAACCAGAAGGATATATTACTACTGTAAAAGACCAGTTTGATAGAAAAAGTGTTGTTGATTTAGTAAGTGATATAAAAGAAAGAATATACCCTGTAGGAAGACTTGATTATGAAACTAGTGGGCTTTTAATTTTAACTAATGACGGAGATTTAACATATAAATTAACTCACCCTAAACATGAAGTTGGAAAAACATACATGGCAATAGTTAAAGGTATACCGACTGAAGATAGTCTTAATAAATTTAGAGAAGGACTTTTAATAGAAGATTACAAAACTGCACCTGCAAAAATAAAAGTGGTAAAGACTGTTTTAGATAAAAATTATTCTATTTGTAAGGTAAAAATTTATGAGGGTAAAAATAGACAAGTTAGAAAAATGTTTAAAGCTATTAATCATCCAGTAATGAGACTTAAAAGAGTAGCAGTTGGAGATATAGTTTTAAAAGATTTAGAGTTAGGAGAATATAGACACTTAACCAAAGAAGAGATAAACTACTTAAAAAGTATTTAGGAGAATTTATGAAAAGAGCAAAGTTTTTAACTAAAGTTACAGATATTAACAAATTATACTTAGAGAAAATAATCAATAAAGGTGATATTGTAGTTGATGCAACTATGGGTAATGGGTATGATACAGTTTTTTTATCAAAATTAGTAGGTGAAAGTGGAAAAGTTTATAGTTTTGATATTCAAGAATTAGCCTTAAAATCAACATCAGAGAAATTAGAAAAAGAGTCTATAAAAAACGTTGAACTTATACTAGATGGTCATGAAAATATATTAAATTATATTAAAGAAAAAATTAGTTGTGTTATTTTTAATTTAGGGTATTTACCAAAAGGTAACCATAGTATAATAACTAAACCAAATACTACTATAAAAGCTATAAATAATAGCTTAAATATTTTAAAAGAAAATGGTATAGTAAGTATTTGTATTTATAGTGGTCATGTTGGAGGTAATGAAGAAAAAGAAGAAGTTTATAATTTTGTTAGGAACCTAAATCAAAATGATTTTAATGTATTACATACAAAATTTATAAATCAAATAAATAATCCACCAGAGCTTATATTAATAGAAAAAAAAGGTAATATTTAAATTTATTTTAATAATTATTTTTGAAATAATTTTATTTATAGAGCATGTATATAGTTAACTATTGACATAGATTTATATATAAAATATCATATAAATTGAAAAATATTTATAATATATACGTATTGTACCAGTCAAATTTATATATTGAAAATACTAATGTTTGTAAATCATAATTTTAAAAATTAAAAAGGTATATTTAGTATTTTTAATAGATTAACTATCACAACGGGTAATTTATACTTTTTATAATTGATAAGTTTGAGTAGAAATTGTTAATAAATATGATTTCCTATTAATATATTTATTAGAGGTATAAGTTATTAATAGGGAGGAATTATAATGGCTACTAAATATAATAAAAATCAAATGAAAAAAGAATATAAAATAGCTCCCGAAGTTAATGGGTACGAAGAAAAATATAATGATGTTATGTTAAATGATATAACTTTTGAAGAATTAAAAAGGAAAGAAGACAAAAAAGTATTGAGAAAGAAAAAGTTTGGATTTAAGAAGAAAAAAAGAACAAATAACCTAAGTAAATATTCTAAAAATAATCCAGAAAAAGACTTTAGTTCTCATGAAAATCATAAAGATAAGAAAGATACTAACTCTAATAATTTATTAAAGAATAAAAAAAGCTTATCAAAAAAACTATTTGCAAAGAAAAAGCTAGATAAATCAAGAAAAAATAGTACCATTAATGAAGTACCTATTGAAGATATAAACTATGAAGAGGAGTCACTTAAAAGAAGTGATGGTGTAGATGTTGGAAACTGTGATAATTTAGGAAAAGATAACGAAAAAGAGAATAATGATGATATTGTTTGGTCAGAAGATAAGTTTCCTAAAAACAAATAATAAATACTAAAAATAGTGTTAAAATAAAATAGAAGCTTTTAGCTTCTATTTTTTGATATAATTAGGAGGAAAAATGTTTGAGACTATAAATAAAATATTACTTGAGAGTGAAAAACCATCAATGGAATTAAAAAAACTTATAAAAAATAATAAGCTAGATATAAAACCTTTTGATATGTTAAAAAAACTAAAAAATATAAATCAAAATCCTAAATATCATCCAGAAGGTGATGTATTAGAACATGTATTTTTAGTAGTTGATATTGCAAGTGAGTATAAGAAATATTCAAAAGATAAAAAATCTTTTATGTGGGGAGCATTACTTCATGATATAGGCAAACTAACTACAACTAAAATAAGAAATGGAAAAATAACTTCATATAATCATGATATAGATGGAGAAGAATTAGCAATAGAATTTTTAAATAAAATAAGTGATGACTATGATTTTAATAAAAAAGTATCAAAATTTGTTAGATGGCATATGCAACCATTATTTTTTGAACTAAACTCAAACCTTTTTACACCAAATGAAATGAAAGAAGAAATAGACTATAAAGAAATAGCTTTACTATCTATTTGTGATAGATTAGGAAGAGCAAATTTAACAGATGAACATAAATCTAAAGAAAAAGAAAGTATAAAAAGATTTATAGATTTTTTTGAGGTTTAGAGGGAGGATTTTTTTGAAATTTTTAATTTTACTACTTATTGTACTTCTTAATAGTGGTTGTTCTATAACACCAAAATCCCCAGAACAATTAATAAATGAAAAACCTATTTATAGTGAGGAAAATTATATATTATACAACAAAATAAAAAGTATTTTACCAACAATAGAAACTACTGCAATACTTCCTGAAAATAGTGTTGAGGTTGGTAAAATAAATAAAGTTGATATAAATAATGACTCAACAAATGAAATAGTAGTATTTGAAAAAAAGAATAATATATCTGATGATGAAATTTCTTTTACTGAAATAGTAGTTAATTTATTAGTAGAAAGTGGACAAAAAACTATAGAAAAAATATCTAGTATAAATATTAAAGGTGATGGTTTAAGGTATGCAAATTTTTATGATTTAAATAATGATAAAATAGATGAATTAGTTTTAGTTGTAAAAAATGATGAAAAATATGAAATGTATATTTACTCTGTAATAAATTACACATTCAAAGAAATATATAGTCTTGATTTATCAAAAAAGAGCCAAGAAAAAGAATTAAGGGATTTAAAAATTGAGGTTGGAGATATAGATAATGATAACTTTTTAGATATAGTTATCCTAAATCAAAATAAAGTAAATAAAGATATATTTATAAATATTTTAGATTATAAGGATATAATAAATATAAAAGGCTCATTAAAACTTGATAATATAAAAAGTTTAAGTGGAGTTTATATAAAATTAGGACAAGTATATAAGGGTATGAATGCTATTATAATAGATTATCCAAGTACAAATACTTTAGGATATAACACCCAAATTATTACGTTTAAAGATTCTAAAATAATAGAGATATTTGGTGATAACTATTCAAAACTTAAAAAATCATATTATATAGAGCCAATAGACATAAATGAAGATAATATACTTGACTTTCCTATAACAAAGGGTAATTTAAATAATACAAGTTCTTCTTTTAATGTTTTTTGGTATAATTATAATGGACTTTTTGATAATTTTGCAGATATGAACTTTTTAAATCAAACTTACTATAATTACAACTACAATTTTGAGTTTTTAATACCAAATTGTTTAGTCAATAGAATTTATATAGACGAAGAAAATGGAATAGATGAGACTATAATTAAATTTAATTATATTGATGATAGTGAAAAATCAAGCAATATATTTTCTATAATTATAAATACTAAGGGTAAGAGTGAGGATAAAAATAATTTAAAAGTAAAAGAAAATTATTATATAGGAGAAACTAATAATAACTATTTTAGACTTATTATTAATGATTTGGAATTATTTGATAAGTTAAAACTAAGTGTTGACTCAATTAAAGAAAATTTTTCTTATATTGATTAGTATTTGGAGGGATTATATGAAAGATAAGATACTTATTTTAGAAGATGAAGTTGGAATAAGAAGTTTTGTTTCTATAAATTTAAAAAGAGAAGGATATGAAGTTATAGAAGCAAGTAGTGGTGAAGAAGCAATAAACAAAATGAATAATGAAAAAAATATAAAGATAGCACTTTTAGATGTTATGCTTCCTGATATTAGCGGAGTTGATATTTGTAAATACATAAGACAAAACTTTGAACACGTAGGTATTATAATGCTTACAGCTAAATCTCAAGAAGAAGATAAAATCGAAGGTTTTATGTCTGGTGCTGATGATTATATAATAAAGCCATTTAGCATAAAAGAGCTTTTATTTAGAATAAGTGCTCTTATTAGAAGAATAAAAGTTGATATAGAAGTAAACTCTAATAAGATAGAAATAAAACCTTTTATTCTTGATTTAGATAAAAGAAAATTATTTAAAAATGGTAAAGAAATAGAGCTAACACCTACAGAACTTTCAATAGTTACATATTTAATGTCTAACACAAAAAAATCATTAAGTAGAGAGGAAATTCTTGATAAAGTATGGGGAAATAATACTTTATATGATTTTAAAATAGTTGATGTTAATATTAGAAGAATAAGAAATAAAATAGAAGATGACCCATCAAAACCAGAATATATTAAGACTGTTTGGGGGTATGGATATTGTTTTAAGCAAGATATAAATTAACTTAAAGAAAGGGAATTTTATTGATAAATTTTACTGGACTTAGAAAAAGAGTAATATCTAACTTTTTTATAATTATAATAATAACCATATGTTTGTTTGTTAGTATATTTATATTTTACGTTCATAATTATTATTATGATTATGTAAGGCAAAGTTTAAAAAACCAAGCTTACTATACAAAACTAACTTATAATTCTTTGTCTGGAATTGATAACGTAAGTTTTGAATATAAAGTTAGAAATATAATAGAAAAACAAAGTATAGATGAGCAATTAAAAAAATTTTCTATACAAATAATAGATAAGGATAAAAGGTTAGTCCTTGACCAATATGGATTTAAAGAAAATAAGATAATCAATTATGAAGATGTGGAAAGAGCATTAAGAGATGATAAAAATTTAATTCCATACATCTACAAAATAGAAGATACAAAAGAATCTGTTATGAGTATATCAGTACCTATAAAAGTAAACAACAAAGTAGAAGGAGTTGTAAGGTATACTTTATCTCTTAGTGAAATAAATAAAGCTATTTTAAGTGTTATATTCTGGGTTTTAATTACAGCAATAGTAATACTTTTAATAGTTATATCAATTAGTATAAGATTTGCAAATTCTATAATAAATCCTATACTAGACCTTAAAGAATTTGCAAATGAACTTGCTCATGGAAATTTTAGTATAAAAATAAAAGATATAAGGACTAGAGATGATGAGATAAGAGAACTTGCAAATACTTTTGTTTATATGGCATCTGAAATTGATAAAAGCGAAAAACTAAAAGAAGAGTTTATTTCATCAATATCTCATGAGTTAAGAACTCCACTAACATCAATAAAAGGTTGGAGTGAAACTTTAGGATATGATGAAATAACTAAGGAAGAACTAGATTTAGGGCTTGGCATAATTCAAGATGAAACCGAAAGACTTATAAAGTTAGTTGAAGAACTTCTTGATTTTTCTAGATTATCATCTGATAGAATAAAACTTAAATTTGATATTTTAAATATAAAAACGCTTTGTTATAGTGTGGTTAATCAATTAAAATTAAAAGCTATTGAAAAAGATATAGATTTAAAAGTTGAATTTTTAAGTAATATTGAAGAAATACAAGGTGATAAAGATAGATTAAGACAAGTTCTTATAAATTTAATCCAAAACTCAATAAAGTTTACTGAAAAAGGTGGGTATATAAAAGTAATTGTATATCAAGACGATATTTACACAACTATAAAAGTAATTGATAATGGCGATGGTATTGAAAAAGAAAACTTAACTAAAGTATTAGATAAATTTTTTCAAGAAGATTACAATAAATCTGGAAGTGGTTTAGGTCTTGCTATAAGCAATGAAATAGTTAAATTACATGGTGGAAGTATGAATATAGAAAGTGAAAAGAAGGTAAAAACAGAAATTACTTTCACACTAAAAAACAAAAGATAGAAAGGCGATTATGAGAAATATAAAGTTAGTTATAAGTTATGATGGAAGTAAATACAAAGGATTTCAAAGGTTAAAAGATAATGATAATACAATTCAAGGAAAAATAGAAAATGTACTTAGTAAAATGACTGATGAAAAAATTGAGATAATGGCATCTGGAAGAACTGACATGGGAGTTCATGCAATAAATCAAGTTGCAAACTTTAAAACAAACTGTAGTTTTAGTGTAGAAAAAATAAAAAAATATTTATATGAGTATCTTCCTGAAGACATTTTTGTTAAAGAAGTTATTGAAGTTAATGAAAGGTTTCACAGTAGATATAATGCAGTTAAGAAAGTTTATCTTTATAAAATAAATAATAAAGAATACAATCCATTTATGAGAAAATATGAGCTTTTTATTGCTAAAAAGCTAGATATTTATGAAATGAAAAAGGCTAGTGAAATACTAATAGGGACACATGACTTTACAAGTTTTGCATCTTCAAAGAGTAAGAAAAAATCTTATATTAGAACTATAACCTCTATAAAAATAGATGAAAGTAGTGGAAATATTAATATTTTTATTAAAGCTGATGGATTTTTATATAATATGGTTAGAATAATTGTTGGTTGTTTAATTGATGTAGGTCTTGGAAAAATAGATTATAATTATTTAGTTGAAATTTTAGAAAGTAGAGATAGAAAAAAAGCATCAGATACAGCCCCATCAAAAGGACTTTATCTTTATAATGTATACTATGAATAAGACAAATCTTATTCATAGTATATGAGTTAAATCTAATTGTTCGTATTGTATTATATTATTTATATTCATTTTAATTTTTTCTATGTACTCTAGGGATATTGTTTTATCCTTTGTATATATACTATCTTTTAATATATGAGTAAATCCGTGTACGCTGTCGAAGTATTCGTTGTTAAGAATCATATATAAAATCTTACTATCTTTTTTCCATTCTTTTAAAAAGCTTTCCGTTAATTTATCAGCTTTTTCAAAATTATCGTTAATTATTTCTTTTTCAATATTATCGATTTTTAATGTATATTTGTCTGTAAATTCTTCTATTTCCTTTTCAAGATATATTCCAAATGATAAAAATATAAATGTCCAAACTAAAATTACTACAAATGATTTCATTTTTATCTCCTATTTTTTTTGTATAAATACCTTATCATAACCATCAAGTACTAATAATAAAACTTCATCAACACTTTTTATATGATGAGCGTTTAAAACTCCATTTAACCAATGCATATTTTTATTAACCATAGATAAATTTTCTTTCATAATTACACCATCTAGTATTAAAGATGTAGGAAGATGCTTATATTCTTTTTTTGGTATATCGTTATAAGATGGCTTTGGAAGTATACTAAGCTGTCCGTCAGTCTCTAAAATTGCATAACTTACGTCACTAATATTAAAAAAACCATTTACTCTTAACTGTTCTAAAAGTTCATCAATAGTTATTCTTTCTTTTTTAAGAGATTTTTGATTTATTTTACCTTTTTCTATTAGTATTGATGGACCACCAGATAAGAGTGAACCAACTTTTTTGTTTTTAAGACTTAAGAAAGATATACTAATTTGTAAAAAAGTAATGCCCGTTACAGCTGCAAAACTGTATAGTATAGGTATACTATTATTTTCTATTGATACAGAAACAACATCAGCAATTAAAAGTGTAACAACAAGGTCAAAACAATTCATTTCTGCTATTTCACCTTTTCCCATAACTCTAAGTGCTAGTAAAACTAAGATATATAAAATAATACTTCTAAAAAATATTATAAGCATTTTTCCACCTCAAAATATTATAATAATCTATTATTTCCAAGTTTAGAATATAAATACTAAAAGTTATGTTTTAAAGTGTAATTAAATTTGGTATAATAAAAAATACTGACACTAAGGAGGAAAATTTATGAGTAAAAGAAAACAAGTACAAGTTCCTATTGAGAAAATACAAGAACAAGATAGATTTATAGAAGCAATAAATGAAAAAAATACTAGATTTTATGCTATACATAATCAAAAACCGAAGTATACTATTCAAACTTTTGGATGTCAAATGAATGAGCACGATTCGGAAAAATTATGTGCTATGATTGAAGAAATGGGATATGAAAAAAGTGTATTTCAGGAAGAATGTGATTTAATAATTTATAATACTTGTGCAGTAAGAGAAAATGCAGAACTTAAAGTTTATGGAAATTTAGGTGCACTTAAGAATCAAAAAAGAAAAAACCCAGATTTAAAGATAGCTGTTTGTGGATGTATGATGCAACAACCCCATGTTGTTGATGAATTAAAATCTAAATATAAGCACGTTGATTTAGTTTTTGGAACTCATAATATTTATAAGTTTCCAGAGCTTTTAATGAATTCTATGGACTCTGATTCTATGATTGTTGATGTTTGGGATGTTGATGGTGAAGTTGTTGAAGGTCTTAAAAGTAATAGAAAATTTGAACTTAAAGCATTCGTTAATATAATGTATGGTTGCAATAACTTCTGTACTTATTGTATAGTTCCATATACTAGAGGTCGTGAAAGAAGTAGAGAAGTAGATGATATATTAAATGAAATAAAAGAACTTGTTAAAAATGGTACAAAAGAAGTTACTCTTCTTGGGCAAAATGTAGACTCTTATGGAAAAACATTAGAAAATCCAGTTACATTTGCTGAGCTTTTAAGAAAAGTTAATGAAATAGAAGGTCTTTATAGAATTAGATTTATGACTTCACATCCTAAAGATATTTCTGATGAAGTAATTTATGCAATGAGAGATTGTGATAAAGTTTGTGAGTATTTACATTTACCAGTTCAATGTGGAAGTACAAGTCTTCTTAAAAAAATGAATAGACATTATTCTAAAGAATATTACTTAGAAATAATAGAAAAAGCTAGACGTGAAATACCTGATATTGCGTTTTCAACAGATTTAATGATAGGTTTTCCTGGAGAAACTGAAGAAGATGTTTTAGATACAATTGATGTTGTTAGAAAAGTAAAATATGATACTGCATTTACATTTATTTATTCAAAAAGAAAAGGAACTCCAGCAGCCAATATGGAAAATCAAATTCCAGAAGATATAAAACACGAAAGATTTAATAGAGTTTTAAATGCGGTTAATGAAGAAATTGCAAAAATAAGTGAAAGTTATAAAGATAAAATTGTCGAGGTTTTAGTTGAGGGAAGAAGTAAAACTGATGAAAATCTTTTAACTGGAAGGACAAGACAAAATAAATTAGTAAACTTTACTGGTGGAAGTGATGAAATTGTAGGTAAGTTAGTTAATGTTAAAATAACTAATCCAAAATCTTTCTCACTTCAAGGTGAATTAGTATAATGTTAAAACTCTCTGTTAAGCAGAGAGTTTTTTTGTTATAATTGTTTTAAGACTGTTAAATTTAGTTTTAGCTAATTTTTAATAGAAATATAAATTTTATATGTATAATAAAAATATCAATAAATAAATTGTTTAAGAAAAATATATTATAAATTTTAAAGTAGAAGGAGATGATAATTTGGATATAAATAAGCTAACACCTATGATGAGACAATATATTGAAACTAAAGAAAAGTATAAAGATTGTATACTTTTTTTTAGATTAGGTGACTTTTATGAAATGTTTTTTGATGATGCAATAGTTGCATCAAAAGTTTTAGAAATTGCACTTACTAAAAAATCTTGTGGTCTTGATGAGAAAGCTCCTATGTGTGGAGTTCCTTTTCATAGTGCGAATAGTTATATTTCAAAACTCGTTGAAAATGGGTTTAAGGTTGCAATAGCAGAGCAAATGAGTGACCCTCAAACCACAAAAGGACTTGTTGAAAGAGAAGTAGTACAAGTTGTAACTCCAGGAACTTTACTTGATGGAAATGTACTTGATAATAAAAAAAACAATTATTTGATGTCAATATATATACAAGGTATAGAAGCTTATATTTCATTTGTTGATATAAGCACTGGTGAGATAAACTCAACAAAATTAAAAAAAGATAAATTAATCGAAGAAATAGCAAAAATAAATCCTAGTGAGATTTTAGTTAACGAAGTAAGTTTTTATAAGAATTTAGAGAATATATCAATTCTTAATAGAATTTATATAAATAAGAATTTTGATGAAAAATACTTGAATGAGGATATATTATATAAATATTTTAGTAAATCTTATCTAGAAAAAATAAAGATAGATGAAAATATAAAGATAAGCTTATCTATTTTACTAAATTATGTTTATACTACTCAAAAGCAGATAACTCAAAATATAAATAGTATAAAAATATACAATAGTAGTGAATATATGGTTTTAGATATGTTTACAAGAGTAAACCTAGAATTAACATCAACAATAAGAGGAAATAATAAAAAAGGCTCACTTCTTAGTGTACTTGATAAAACTCAAACATCAATGGGAGCGAGGCTTATTAGAAAATATGTAGAAGAGCCTTTAATAAATAAAGAAAAAATTCAAAAAAGGCTTGATGTTATCGAGGAAATAAATAGTGATTATATATTAAGATGTGATTTAATAGAAACTCTAAAAAGTATTTATGATATTGAAAGAATTTGTGGTAAAATAGCCTTTGAAAAAGTTACACCAAAAGAAATGATTAATCTAAAGTACTCTTTGGAAAAGCTTCCTATTTTAAAATCACTTATAAATTCTTCTGATGCAAAAATTTTAAAATCATATATAAATAAAATGGAAGATTTAAAAGAACTTTATAACTTAATAGACGATTCTATTTTGGAAGAACCATCTATTTCTATAAAAGACGGTAATATTATAAAATCTAGTTTTAACAAAGAGTTAGAAAATCTTCGAGATATATCAGAAAATGGTGCATTTTTGATAAAAGAAATTGAAAATGAAGAAAGAGAAAAAACTGGAGTAAAAAGTTTGAAAATAGGGTTTAATAAGGTTTTTGGATATTATATAGAAATAACAAAATCAAATTTATTATCAGTAAATTTAGATGAAACTTATATAAGAAAGCAAACTTTAAGTAATGCAGAAAGATTTATAACACCAAAGCTTAAAGAAATAGAAGATAAAATTTTAAATGCAGAAGAAAAAATAAAGACTTTAGAATATAATCTTTTTGTTGGAGTTAGAAATGAGATTTATAAAAATATAGAAAAACTACAAAAAGTATCTAAAATAATTGCAAATATTGATGTTTTTGTTTCACTTGCTACAGTTTCTTATGAAAACAATTATGTAAAACCAATAATAAATACTAATAATATAATAGATATAAAAAATGGGAGACATCCAGTTATTGAAAATATAATTGGGGAAGAAAACTTTATATCAAATGATACTTATTTAGATAATAATAAAAACTTTATAAACATAATAACAGGACCAAATATGGCAGGTAAATCAACTTATATGAGGCAAACTGCACTTATTTGTTTAATGGCACATATAGGGTGTTTTGTTCCTTGTGAAAGTGCAAGTATTCCAGTTTTAGATAGGATTTTTACAAGAGTTGGAGCTAGTGATGATTTGGTAAATGGTCAATCAACTTTTATGGTTGAGATGAGTGAAGTTAGTTTAATTTTAGAAAATGCAACTGAAAAAAGTTTAGTTATACTTGATGAAGTTGGTCGTGGCACTAGTACTTATGATGGAATTTCTCTTGCGTGGTCTATAGTCGAATATATAGAAAAAAATATAAAATGTAAAACTTTATTTGCAACTCATTACCACGAATTAACAAGTCTAGAAGAAAATTTTTCAGGAGTTAAAAATTATTCAGTAAAAGTAGATGAGGATAATGATAATATAATATTTTTAAGAAAAATAATAGAAGGACCAGCTAATAAAAGTTATGGTATACATGTTGCAAAGCTTGCAAAACTACCAAAGGAATTAATAAATAGAGCAAACGAAATACTAATTGACTTAGAAAAAAATCACGAAAAAGAGAATAAAATACTATCTAACTATGAGTTAGTATGTGAAAGTGAATGTAGTTATGATGAAGTTTCTCAGATTAGTTTTAATATAAGTGATAATACTTTAAAAGAAGAAATTTTAAATCTAGACCTTATGAATATGACTCCACTTCAGATGATAAATGAACTTTATAATCTTCAAATTAAGGCGAAAAAATCATGATAAAAAAGATAAATATTTTAGATGAAAACACCATAAATAAAATTTCAGCCGGGGAAGTAGTTGAAAGACCATCATCAATTATAAAAGAGCTTGTAGAAAATTCAATAGATGCAGGTGCAAAAAAAATAATTATTGAAATTACTGATGGCGGTAAGTCTTTAATAAAAGTAACTGATAATGGACATGGTATTTTAAGTAGTGAAGTTGAAAAGTCTATCTTAAGGCATGCAACTAGTAAAATAAAAGAAATCGATGATTTATATAATCTTTATTCTCTTGGATTTAGAGGAGAAGCTCTTTCTTCTATTTGTTCTATTTCAAAATTTGAAATGATTACAAAAACTAAAGAAGAATTAGTAGGAACAAGACTTTTGGTAAATGGTGGTAAAAAAGAATTAAAAGAACCTATTGGCACTAATAATGGTACAAGTATTATTATAAGAGATATTTTTTTTAATACTCCAGCAAGAGCTAAATTTTTAAAAAGTAATCAAGCTGAGTCAATTAATATAACCGAACTTATTAATAGATTTTGTATTTTAAATCCAAGTATTAATTTTAAATATATAAACAATAAAAAACAAATAATAAATACCCCTGGTAATAATAATTTATTAAGTGTTATACGAACTATTCACGGTAGAGAGATTTGTGAGAATTTAATTAGCATAAACTATGAAAGTGAAGTTATTAAGATAAATGGATTTATAGGAAATAACAATATATATAGGTCAAATAGAAATAATCAGTATATTTCAATTAATAATAGAATGGTAAAGAGTAGACTTTTACTAGAGGGGATAAGTGATGCATATAAAGGGATAATTCCTATAAATAAACATGCTATTTGCTTTTTAGAAATAAGTGTAAATCCTTCTAAGATAGATGTTAATATTCATCCGACAAAACTTGAAGTAAAGTTTGAAGAAGATAAAAAGGTATATTTTGAATTTGTAGATGTAATAAGAAAGTCATTACTAAATACTAACTTGATAGGAAAAGCTAAATTAAAAAGTAATTTTAATATAGAATTAAAAGAAAAAAATGATTTATTAAATATTGAAAATAACCTAAAAAAAGAAATAAAACATTTTAAAGGTAATAAAGAAAATAAATTTATAATTCCAAAATACGAAAAAGTAAATATAGATAATATAAAAAATATTGATATAGAAAAAGAAAAAGTTAGTGAATTTAATTTATTTAATGATGAAAACAATAATAACATAATAAATAAAGATAGTTTAGATAACACTAAAAATTATTTAAGTAGCTCTAAATTAGTTAAAAATACTTATGATAGTAGTTTAAATAGTAAAGTGGATAATAAAGAACTCATAAAAGAAACTTTACAAGAGAGTTTTTTTGAGAAAAAAGATGATAAAAGGGTAAATTTTTTGGATTATAACATAATTGGAACGTTATTTGATACTTATATAATTTTGTCAAATAAAGAAAATATGTATTTACTTGACCAACATGCTTCTCACGAAAAAATAATTTATGAGAAGTATATAAAAAGCTTTACTAATAAACAAATTCAGACTCAAATTTTACTAAACCCTATAGTAATTCAATTAAGTAGATTAGATATGGAAAGAATTGAGAAAAATATCGATTTATTTAAAGTGTTTGGTTTTGAAATAGATTTATTTGGTAAAAATCATATAATGGTAAGAAGTGTACCTGTTTTATTTGAAAGTAATGAATCAGAAAAATTTATCTTAGAAATAATAGATAACTTAGATAAAATAGATAATATATACGAATTAAAAGAGTCAAAGATTATATCTATGGCTTGCAAAAAAGCAATAAAAGCAAATGATAGCATTAAAAACATGGAGATAAAAAAATTACTTAGTGACTTAAATGAATGTGAAAATCCATTTACTTGTCCACATGGTAGACCAATTATTATAGAGATAAAAAAGACAGATATTGAAAAAATGTTTAAAAGAATTATGTAAATTATATGAGGGAACTTTATGAAATTAGTAATACTTACAGGTCCAACAGCAGTTGGAAAAACAAGTTTATCAATAGATATTGCAAAAGAAATTAATGCAAGTATTATTTCAGCAGATTCAATGCAGATATATGAGTATATGGATATTGGAAGTGCAAAAATCAATAAAGAAGAAATGCAAAATATTAAACATTATATGATTGATGAAGTAAAGCCAGACTTTTCTTTTTCTGTTTCTGAATTTCAAAAAAGAGCAAAAAATTATATAAAAGAGATACAAAATAGTAATAAAAATGTTATAATAACAGGTGGAACGGGACTTTACTTGAACTCTTTAATATATGAAATGGATTTTGCAAATTCAAATTCAAATAATCACTTAAGAGATAAGCTTCAAAAAGAGTTATATGAAAAAGGCATAGATTATATGCACAATAAATTAAGAGAGTTAGACCCTGATAGTGCTAATAGAATTCATAAAAATAATACAAAAAGAGTAATAAGGGCAATAGAAGTTTCTCTTAGTGGAAATAAAATGAATGATTTTTCAAATGATTTAAAGTTAAATAAAGACTATGATATAGAAATTATTATACTAGATAGAGATAGACAACATCTATATCAAAGAATAAACGAAAGAGTAGACAAAATGTTTGAAAGTGGTCTTATTGATGAAGTAAAAAAACTTTTAAGTATGGGATACACCAAAGATTTAACTTCTATGCAAGGAATTGGATATAAAGAAGTGATAAAATATTTAGAAAATGAATATTCGTTACAAGAAGCAACTGAAATTATAAAAAGAGACTCAAGAAGATACGCAAAAAGACAACTTACTTGGTTTAGAAAATATAAAGAAGGAAAATGGTTTAACTTAGACGAATATAAAGATTATGAAACATTAAAAAAGGATATACTTTTGTGTGTAAATAATTTTTATTATAAATAAAATTTAGGGAGGATTTTAAAATGAAAAATAATAATGTGAATATACAAGACGTTATTTTAAATAACGCAAGAAAAGAAAAAGCACCGGTTACTATATACTTAATGAATGGTGTTCAAATAAAAGGTCAAGTAAAAGGATTTGACAGTTATGTTATATTAGTTGAAGATGATAAAAAACAACAAAGTATGATTTATAAGCACGCAGTTTCAACTCTTTTACCAAATAAATATATAAATATGCAAAACAGTGGTGCACAAAAGTAGAAAAAGAGCTTTCCTTAAAATGGAAAGCTTTTATTGTATAGAAAAAAATATATAAATAGATTATAATATTATACGAATAATTATATAGATAAAATAAGAACGGGGGACATTTTATGAGAAGAAAGTTAGCAATAGCTACTTTTGCTATTTTACCTATGACAGCAAGTATATCACTTGCATCAGATGAGAGTGTAGGAATAATAAAAGCAAATTCACTGAATGTAAGAAGTGGACCATCAACAAGTGATAGCGTTCTTTTTACTGTTAAAAAAGGAGAAAAAGTACATATTTTAGAAAGTTCTAATGGATGGTATAAAATAAAAACCAGCAATAATAAGTATGGATGGGCATCTGGAAAGTATATAGATATAGATAATAAAGAACAATTATCCTTAAAAAAGAAGGTTAATGTTGATGGACTTAATATGAGAAGTGGACCTTCCACGAGTTATAGAGTTATTAAAGTTTTAGAAATTAATCATGAAGTTGAAGTTATATCAGAATTTAAAGGTTGGAGCAAGATAAAAAGTGATGGAAGACTTGGATACGTTGCAACAAAATATCTTAATAATTTAGATCAAAATATATCAAATAATAATCAAAATACTAATCAAATAAATATAAAAAAGCAGGTACATGCAAGCTCTTTAAATGTACGAAGTGGGCCATCAACTTCTAATGGTGTTGTTGGAAGTTTAAAAAGAAATGAAATAGTTGTCGTTTTATCTGAAACTAATGGTTGGTCCAAGATAAAATATAATAATAAAGAAGCTTATGTTTCTAGTAAATATTTAAAGTCAATAAACGAAAACTCTATTAATAAACCAAGTATTGAGCCTCCAAAAGAAGACTCATCTATTGAATCAAATAGTAAATATGTAATAAATTATAAAAGTCTTAACTATACTTTGGAGCAACATGTTGAAGCTCAATATAAAAGAAGTTCGGTTGGTGGAAATATGATTCATTCATCAATAGGAAATAGATCGGCTGGTGAAGTAGAAGTTGCATCCTTAAGACAAGTTGAAGAAGTTACTACTGAAGCTACAGTATATTTAAATGAAGTTTCTGAAAATAATTTAAGTCGTGCGTCATCTGGATTTGTACCAGCTAGTAAAGAACAGATAAGATACTATTTAAATCCAAGTAATTTTACTGCTTCAAATCAGGGAATGATGCAGTTTTTAAGAATTGATAATTTCAAAGATGGAATAACAGAGTCAGAACTTAATAATTACCTAAATAATCTTCCTAAATCTTCTTCCAAGACTAATGTTTTTTATAATAAAGCTAGTGCTTTTTTAAATTCTGCTAAGAAGTATAATATAGATGTTGTTTATTTAGTATCTCACGCTATGTGGGAGACAGGATATGGAACATCATCATTAGCAAAAGGACAAACTATAACTAGCTATAAAGGTAAAAAAATCCCAAAAACTACAGTTTATAATTTCTTTGGAATAGGAGCTATTGATAAAAGTGCTAATGTTAGTGGTGCTGAAGCTGCTTATTCAAATGGATGGACTAGTGTGGAAAAAGCTATTGATGGAGCGGCAAAGTGGATATCTGAAAACTACATAAAAAACTCAAAGTACAATCAAAACACAATATATAAGATGAGATTTAATTATGATTATACTTGGCATCAATATGCTACTGATGTAAATTGGGCAAATGGTATTTCAAAAATAATGCTTGAAATAATTAAAATGTACGATGATTCAAGTAATTTAAGGTTTGAAATTCCAAATTATAAATAAAAGTATGATTTAAATCATACTTTTATTTATAATAAAACCTTTTTATACCTTTGTATAATATTTTAGCATTTATACCTAAACTTTTTGCATAAAAATACATAATAGGGCTTCTAAGCCTTCCTTTTGAACAACCAACAACGATTTTTGATTTTTTATTATTCGAGTATTTTATCAATTTTTCTTTTATTTCATACTTATTTTTTAATAGTCCATATATTATAACAAAAAAAGCACAAGGATAGAATTTTTTTATAATCATATATTTATTTTTATCTATTATTGGTATATTTTTATCAAATAGTGGCATAAGTTCAAACTCTTCTTTAGTTCTACAGTCAATTAAAATTTCATCTTTTATATTTTCATATTTTATAAACATATAATATCCTCACAATTATAATATACTTTATAGATATTATAACATATAAATTTTGTGTATTTACTTTGAAAAATGAATAAAAGGAGGTAAATTGTGAAACTTATAGATTTACATTGTGATACTATTGATTTAATTATGAATAATAATCAAAGCTTAAAGTCAAATAGTTTATGCATTGATATTGAAAAATTAAAAAAGGCTAACTCTTTGTGTCAAACTTTTGCTCTTTTTGTAGATTTAAAAACTGTCAATAGTCCATACGAGCATTGTATGAGAATGTATGAAACGTTTTTGAAAGAAATAAACTTAAATAAAAGTGATATATCTTTGGTAAAAAATTATAACGATATAATAAAAAATAAAGAAGATAACAAAATATCAGCACTTTTGTCTATTGAAGAAGGGGCAGTATTAGAAGGTGATATAAAAAAATTAAAAAAGTTTTACGATTTGGGTGTTAGGATTATAACCCTTACTTGGAATTATGAAAATGAACTAGGTTATCCAAATTTTTTTGAAGAAACTAAAGATAAAGGGCTTAAAAGTTTTGGTATAGAAGTTGTTGAAAAAATGAATGAACTAGGAGTACTAATAGATGTATCTCACTTAAGTGATGGAGGGTTTTATGATGTTTTAAAATACTCTAAAAAACCTTTTATAGCTACTCATTCAAATTCAAGAATTATAACTAATCATAAAAGAAATTTAACTGATGATATGATAAAAAAACTATCCAATTGTGGTGGAGTAATAGGAATTAATTTTTGTAGTTATTTTTTAAATGATAGATTTGATAATTATAGTAGAATTGATGATATTATAAATCATATAAAACATATTAAAAATATAGGTGGTATTGAATGTTTATCAATTGGGACTGATTTTGATGGGATAGATTCAAAAGTTGAAATAGAAGATATATCTAGAATCAACAAATTATATCATAGATTGCAAAAAGAAAGTTTTACTGAATACGATATAGAAAAAATTTTTTATAAAAATAGTTTAAGAGTTATAAAAGATGTTATAAAATAATAAAAGTCTTCGTAATAGAAGACTTTCTTATTTTGAAGATTTACAAAAATCTAAAAATTCTTGTTCTGTTTGCTTTATTATAAATTCGTTATTAACTACACCTACAGATTCTGTTTGAAAACGTCTACAAGCTCCTATACATCCTGTTTTTACGTTTTCTTCTCCAATAATATTTTTAAGCTCAGTAACATTTACGTGTGAGCAATAAGGACAAACTTTAACCATATTTGCTACCTCCATTAATATTTATTACAATAAAATTATACCAGTTAAATAGGTTTTTAAACTTAATTTTTAATTATAAATTAATATTTTTGATGTTACTTTTTAAGTAATGGGTATATAATTTTTGTTATATATGGTATAATTACTTAGTCATTTTTTAGATAAGGAGAAATTTTATGAAAAATAAAATAATCAATATTGCTGTTATAGCACACGTTGATGCTGGGAAGTCAACTTTAGTTGATGCATTTTTACATCAATCTGGAACTTTTAGAGAAAATGAAGTTGTTAAAGATTGTGTAATGGATAGTAACGACCTTGAAAAAGAAAGAGGAATAACTATTTACTCAAAAAACTGTGCAATTAATTATAAAGACTATAAAATAAATATAGTTGATACTCCAGGTCATAGTGATTTTTCTTCGGAAGTTGAACGTGTTATAAAAACTGTTGATACAGTTATACTTTTAGTTGATGCTAGTGAAGGTCCTATGCCACAAACTAGATTTGTTCTTCAAAAGTCACTTGAAGCAGGACTTAGACCAATACTTTTTATAAATAAAATAGATAAGCAAGACCAAAGAGCGGAAGAAGTAGTTGATGAAGTATTCGATTTATTTGTTGATTTAAATGCAACTGATGAACAATGTGAATTCCCTATAATATATGGAATAGCAAAGCAAGGAATAGCTAAAAAAGAAATGGATGATGATAGCTCTGATTTATCTCCTTTATTTGAAACTATTATAAATCACGTAAAAGCTTATCCTGATTATTCAAATGAACCTTTACAACTTCAAATATCAGCACTTGCTTACGATGATTATGTTGGAAGACTTGGTATAGGTAGAATATACAAAGGAACAATCAAAAATAATTCACAAGTTTCTATTTGTAAAGCTGATGATACTGTAGTAAGAGGAAAAATATCAAAACTTACAGTTTATGAAGGATTAAAGCAAGTTGAAAAAGATGAAGCTTATAGTGGTGATATAGTTGTTGTTGCAGGTATATCTGATATATCAATAGGAGAGACTATATGTAGTGTAGATAATCCTATTCCAATGGAGATGATTCATATAGAAGAGCCTACTTTATCTATGAACTTTTTAGTTAATGATTCTCCATTTGCAGGAAAGAGTGGAAAGTTTGTTACTACAAGACATCTAAAAGATAGATTAGATAAAGAACTTGAAGTAAATGTTGGGCTTAGAGTAGAATCAATGGATACTACTGATGGATATAAGGTTTCTGGTCGTGGAGAGCTTCACTTATCAATACTTCTTGAGAATATGAGAAGAGAAGGATATGAAATAGGAGTTTCAAAGCCTGAGGTTTTATTTATAAAAGACGAAAATGGAAAACTTTTAGAACCTATGGAAAAAGTTATAGTAAATTGTCCAGAAGTTTATTCAGGGACTGTTATAAATAAATTAAATTTAAGAAAAGCTATGATGGAAGCTATGGAGATTGAAGGAGATTATGTAAAAATAACTTTTATAGCTCCAACTCGTGGTCTTTTAGGATATAGAAGTGAATTTATAAATGATACTCGTGGTGAAGGTTCTTTAGTTAGAAGTTTTGAAAGATACGAAGAACACAAAGGTGAAATACCAGGAAGAACCAATGGAGTATTAATTGCGCAATCAAACGGAACTACTATGGCTTATGCACTTAATTCTTTAAGTGAGAGAGCTCAAATGTTTGTTGAACCTTCTGTTGAAGTTTATGAAGGTATGATAATCGGAATGAATTCAAGAAAAGAAGATATGACTGTTAATCCTTGCAAGAATAAAAAATTAACTAACGTTCGTGCATCAGGAAGTGATGATGCTATAAAGCTTCAACCAGCAAGAGTATTCACACTAGAAGAAGCTCTTGAGTTTATAGATGATGATGAACTTGTTGAAATAACTCCAGATGCAATAAGACTTAGAAAAAAATTCTTAAACGAACACGATAGATTAAGATATAACAAATCAAGACAAGCTAATAAGTAAAAATGGAGCAGTATTGCTCCATTTTTGATATATATTAAATTTAGTCTAAAATATTATTCTCTGAAATATAAGATACAGTTGCTAATAAATACATTATAATAATCATTAAAGATGTTATTATTATTATACCCATAAAAAACTCCTTTTTGTTTTATTATAACCAATCTTTATGAATTAATTATGAATTTTACATAAAAAATATATTAAAAAGTTTACTACGGAGGAAAAATGGAGTCGATATTAGTTATAGAAGACGATAACAGTATACAAGAACTTATAGTGGAATTTTTAAGTTCTCAAGGTTACAATGTTGATTTTGCGAGTGACGGAGTTGAAGGTATTCAAAAATTCAAAAAAGAAAAATATGATTTAATAATACTTGATGTTATGATGCCTAACTTAGATGGTTATGGAGTTTGTAAAATGATAAGACAAAACTCAACAGTACCAATAATATTTCTAACTGCGCTTAATACAGAAGAAAATCAATTAAAGGGGTTTGAATTTGAGTGTGATGATTATATAACTAAGCCTTTTTCTTTTAATTTACTTATAAAAAGAGTAGAGGCTGTGCTTAGAAGAAGCAAAAGTTATAGAAATGATGAGTATCTTAGTTTTGAAAAACTAAGATTAAATTTAAAAACTTACACAGTAGAAGTCGATGAAGATGTATTTGAACTTACATTAAAGGAATTTAATATATTAAAAATGCTAATTGAAAAGTATCCACAAGTAATAACAAGAGAGAGTTTATTAGATTCTATTTGGGGATATGACTATTATGGTGATACTAGAATAGTTGATGCACATATAAAAAATATAAGAAAAAAAATAAAATATTCATATATAAAGACTGTGAAAGGAATTGGTTATACACTTGAAAATATTTCAGAGTAATATTATTAAAAAGTGGAAAAACTTAAGTATAACTTATAAGCTATTTTTAATAACTAGTGGATTATTGATAATTATGTCTATTCTCATATATTTTATTTTATATTCTTTACTTCCTAGTTTTTATCACAAATATAAAATAGAAACTCTACAAGAAAGTGTTGATTTTATAGCAAAAGAGTCTAACACAAAAGACTTAGAAAGTCTAAAAGAAGAACTTTACTATATGAGAAAAAAACATAATCTATCAATAACACTTAGAAATCATGAAGGTAGAGTTGTATATGGTAATAATGACCTAATAATTAGAAATGGAAATTACATAATAAAAAATAATATATATGATGAATATAATATTCAAATGTTACTTTACACAAGAGATTCGATATATCCATATATTTTAAATATTACCATGCCGCTTCAACCAATAGATGAAGCAACCGATGTTATAAAAAAATTGATGCCTACAATACTTATTTTATGTATTATAATAGGATTAATAGGAGCATATATCTATTTAAATGCAATAACAAAACCATTAGTTGAGATAATAGAAAAAGAAAGAGAAGCAGAAAATAAGCGAAAAGATTTTATAGCAACTATTTCTCACGAACTTAAAACACCGATAACTATAATTAGCGGTCAAGTTGAAGGAATGATTTATAATATAGGTAAATTTAAAGATAGAGATACATATCTTAAAAAGTCATATGACTCAATTCAAGAACTTAAAAAGCTAGTAGATGAAATGGTTGAAGTATCAAAATCAGAAATTCTTACAACAGATTTGAGAATGGAAAAAGTTAATTTTAGTGAATTATTAAAAAAATTGGTAAAAAGACAAAATTTTTTAATAGAGGAAAAATCATTAAAAACAATTTTTGATATAGATGATAATATTTATGTTGAATGTGATGTGGAAAGAATTGAAAAAGCGATAAATAATATAATAAATAATGCAATTAAATATTCTCCAAATAATGAAAGTTTAATAGTTAGACTGTACAAAAAAAACAATAGAAATAATATTATAAATAGTGGAGAAAAAATATACTTAGTAATTGAAAATACAGGTGTAAAAATAGATGATAAATATTTAAAAGAAATTTTTGAACCATTTTTTAGATTAGAAAAATCTCGTTCTAGAAAAACTGGAGGTAGTGGGCTTGGTCTTTATTTGACAAGTCAAATTTTAAAGAGTCATGGGTATAGTCATAATATAAAAAATAGTAATAATTCAGTTATTTTTACTATAGAAATAAAAAATTAAAATTCATTAAATATTCTTTTTTAAATCATATTAAATTCATATATAAAATGTAGAATATATTTATAAAATATTACAGTACCTAAAATAATTATTTCCCCAAATCCTAAATAAGTACTCAATTTTTTGTTGAGTACTTATTTTTTTGTAATATTTAAGTGTTTTAGAGAATATTTATAAAAACATTAAATTTATGGTATAATATTTTCTTAAACATTAATAATCTAAATAAGAAAGGAAAATATATGGTGTTAATAAACAAAGAGGATATTATAAAAAAGGTATATGAGCAAATTTCTAATATTTACAACTTAGGAAAAGAAGAAGTAAGTATTCTTGAGATGGAAGAAACAATTCTTCTTTATTATAATACATCTGGTTATAATTATAAGTCTATTGATGAAATATTATATAAACTTATATAACTATAAATAGTTGGAGGTTTTTAATGAATGAAAATGAGCTAATAAATGATATGATAAATTTACTTAAAGAAAAAATGATAAAAGACTATTCTGGAAAAACTATGAAAAGAGATGCTCATCCAAAATCTTTAGGACTTTTAAAAGCTGAGTTTATAGTTTCTGATGATATTGATCAAAGTTTAAAAATAGGTTTATTTGAATATCCAAAAACATATAAATCTTTAATTAGGATTTCAAATTCTATTTCAGAAGACGATTCAAAAAAAGATATAAGAGGTTTTGCTATAAAACTTTTAGATGTTTATGGTAATAAAATTGAAGAAAGTGATGAAAAAAATACTCAAGATTTTTTGTTTTTAAGTACTGAGACTATGCCACTTGGAACTGTTAAACTTTTTCATGATTCTATTTATTATCTAGTCAAAAAAAATATTGCACTTTTTGGAGCAAAACTTATTCTATCAGGAAAAGGAAAGATTTTAATAGACCTTGCAAAATCAAGAAAAAATCATACTAGTCCTCTTGATATTAGTTATTTTAGTACTACACCTTATAAATTTGGTGATAAAAATGTTAAATATGTATTATTACCAACATCAGAGTATAAAAGTGAATTACCAAGAAAATTAACTAAAAACTATCTAACTGAAAATATGGGTAATCATCTGAAAAATAACGAAGCTAGTTTTGATTTTTGTATTCAAATACAAACTAACGAAAAAGATATGCCAACAGAAGATGCATCAATTAAGTGGGATAAAGAAAAGTCACCTTATATTAAACTTGCAACAATAAAAATTAAAAGGCAAGATATTAATACTAAAAGTCGTATCGATTTTGCAGAAGATTTATCATTTGCACCTGCTCATAGTCTAAAAATTCATAAACCTATTGGTGGTATAAACAGAGCTAGAGTTAAAATATACAAAGTTTTATCAAACTTTAGACACGAAAAGAACAATAAAAAAGTATTTGAGCCAACAATAAATGATTTTAATAATATAATATAAAATTAAACA
The DNA here is from genome assembly GCA_944383455.1 of uncultured Peptostreptococcaceae bacterium. Taxonomy (GTDB): domain Bacteria; phylum Bacillota; class Clostridia; order Peptostreptococcales; family Peptostreptococcaceae; genus JAGHEK01. The sequence goes on along the minus strand of CALWPP010000004.1, from coordinate 4,029 downwards.
TCTATTACTAGTAATAGATGTTTAATTTTTTAATGCATTTTATCTATCATTTTTTGTCTAAGAAATTCTCCAAGTTCAGTAGTTTTTATTTTGGGATCTTCAAGGTGAATACTAATAGGATCTAAAAATTCAACATCAACATCTTTTGAATTAATTTTTCCTACAGCATTAAATCCCTCATAAGTACCATATGAATTTTTTATTACTATTGGAACTATCATACATTTTGCTTTATAAGCTATTTTTAAAGCACCACTTCTGAATTTTGAAATTTTTGCATCGGGGTCTTTTACCCAAGTTAAATCTCCTTCTGGAAAAACAACCATATTTTGACCATCAATTATATTTTTACTAGCTTCATTTATAGCTTCCATACCTTTTTTAGGATTTTTTCTATCTATATAAACAGATTTTAATATTTTTGCTAATCTATTTATAACTGGCATATTTCTCCAAACTGGTTCATCAGCTATAACATATCCGCAAGGAACATTTATAGTAGATAGCAAAATAAAGCTATCTAACATACTAGAGTGATTAGATATAAACAAAACAGGTTCTTTTGGTATTTTTTCCATTCCTTCTACATTAACATTAATATTAACCAATCTTAATGATTTTTTTGCATGATTATATAAAAATCTATGAGCGACCTTTATATTATGAGGTTCTTTTTTCAATTCTTTAATATGAAAAACTATTAGTGAAAAATTTATTACCTGAAATATCGCAAACTTTATATAGTTTAACATAATTATACCTTCTTTTTAATAATTTATTGTTTAAATTATAATTAAAATTATATAAATAAAAATATACTATATTTATAAAAAAATTACAATAATTAACTTTTGATACTAAAAATATAAAAAATATATACTATATTTTAACATATAATATGATTTTTATTACAAAATAAGAAAACTAACGTTATACCTACTAAATAAATAATATATTAAAACTATTAAGTTTTTATACTTTATTTTTGTTGACTAAAATATTCATTAGAAATATACTATCCTTAGAATTAAGGTTGTTAATAAATGCATATTTATTTTTAATTTACTTCTAATTTATACATATAAATTTGTATGATATAATAATAAAGGAGTTATACTGTGAGAAATTTAATTAACAGTTTATTTTTAAAAAAGAATAAAAATTATTTTTATAGATTAATAGGAATTGAAAACTCAGAAACATATAATAATGATCTAAAAACTATCTATGAAAAATTTAAAGATAACTATCTCATATTTGATGGGGAAATAAAGCTAAAAGCTGAAATAGAGTTAATAGAATATGTTTATAAAGAACTTGAAACTATTGATATACATAGCTTAAAAGATTACGAGATAATATTATTTGAAGACAAAAATATAAATAATATTTTTATAAATTCATTACAACAAGTTGTGAATTTATCAATTATAAATGAGAATTTTTTTAATGAAAATACTAGAAACAATTTTATAACAAAAATAATAGTGTGGGCATTTACATACTTAAAAGATATTGATTTTCATAATGATATCAACCCAAAAGTTGTTTATTATGGGCAAATAGAAAGGCACGAAATTTATTTCTTGTTTTTACTTTATTATATGAATTTTGATGTTTTATACATTAATCCATTAAAAGAGGAGTTTTTTGAGGAAATAGATATAAATAAAATAACTATACTTAAAAATTATATGAAAATAGGTAGTATAGATTCATTTTTTACAAGATGTGAAAAGGGAGAAGTGATGGATGTTGTAGAGACATTAACAAAAAAAATACAAACTGAAGTACACGAGGAACTTTTTAACAACACAGGTCTTTTTAAGCCTTGGCAATTTAGAAATGGTTTTACAAAAAGTATATTACTAGATACTATTTTAGATGATATTTATATTTATTATAAAGAGCCAGCAAGGCTTAGAGATGGGTTTGAAGTTAATAAAAAGTGTGTTAGTGTTCCTTGTTTTTTCTTTAAGATAGATGGTGAGTATTTTGATAAAAATCAATATCAAAAATTAGTAAAATATACTATAAAATCTTCTCCAAAAACTGTATTTTTTAATAGTCCTAATATTTCATTAGAGGCATCTTTTGGGAATGAAATATACAAAATTATGTTTTATGAATTAAGTGATGGTACATTTGATATTGAAGATATAAAAAGGTTAAGTATATATACTTTAAATAGATATAGTGAAGAAACTCAGAATTTTTTACTAAATAAATTTAATGAGATAATAATTAAAAGAGATATTTATGTTAATAATTTACAAAAAGAAGAAAAGCTAAAATTGTTAAGCCTTATTCTAAATATGAATGATGAAATACTAAAGCTTGTTGATAGTTTTGATTTTGTAGATAAAATTCCTAAGATAGTAATATACTTAAACAATGAAGAAGTTTTAAGTAATTCTACTAAACTTTTACTTGGATACTTAGCTAATATTGGATTTGATATTATTATTTTTAATCCATCATCACTTTGTAATATATCAGATACAATAAAAAATACTAGATTTATAAATTTTAGATTAGAAGATATTAATTATAAATCAAATTATAATATGTTAGGACTTATGTCTACTCAAAATAAAATAAAGAATTTTTTTAATGGTTTTAAGTAGGGAGAATTATATGAGTTTAGAACTTGATATTATAGAACAAAACGATATTTATAAAAAAAATCTAAGAAATTTAAGAGAAGTTCAGGAATTGACTAATGAAATAGAAGTTCAAAATGTAAATTCAATAATTCAATTTGGACAAACTGCTAGTGAAAATATATCAAGAATTTCAGACGATTTATTATCATCAATGAGAGAGGTTAAATCAGAAGAAGCTAGTGAGATGCTAATTGCACTAACTAAAATAATGGACAAGTTTGATATTAAGGAGCTTGAAAATACAGAACAAAAAAAAGGTATATTTTCAAAGATATTTAAAAGTGCACAAGAAACAATAGAAAAATTATTCCAAAAATATGATACAATGGGATATGAGATAGAAAAAGTATATGTACTTTTAAAAAAGTATGAAAATGATATTAAAGTTGCTAATGATAAACTTAAAATACTTTATGATGGTAATTTAGAGTACTTTAAAGAGCTTGAAAAATACATTGTAGCAGGTGAATTGGCAAGTGAAGAGATAGATGATTATATAGATAAGTTTTCAAAAGATAATACTATCAATATAGATGAAAGAAATATGATGATTCAAAAATTACAAGTTTGTAAAGAAATGTTAGAACAAAGACTTTATGATTTAAAAGTTGCAGAAAATGTTTCTATACAAGCGGCTCCAATGATTCAAACAATGCAAATGTCAAACTTTAACCTAATAAGAAAGATTAATACTTCTTTTATAATAACTTTACCAATATTTAAGCAATGTTTAGCTCAAGCAATAATGCTTAAAAGACAGGAAATACAAGCAAAATCCTTAAAGCAATTAGATGATAAGACTAATGAACTTCTTCTTAGAAATGCACAAAATATAGCCTCTCAATCAGTTAAAATAGCAAAACTTGCAACTGGAAGTGTAATATCTATTGAAACTTTAGAAAAATCATACCAAACAATTACAAAAGGGATTGAAGAAACTAAAGCTATTCAAGAACAGAATAAAGCAAAAAGAAAAGAGAATACTTTAAAACTAGAACATATAAAGTTAAACTTAAAGAAAAATATATAAGGAGGTGTTTTGAGTGAACCTTTTAAATCTGAATAAAAATGATACTTTGGACTTGACCAAAAAAGAACCAGAACTTAACAATATAGTACTGGCTTGTGGTTGGGATATTGCCAAAAAAGGACTTTTTAGCTTTGGGGTATCTGATATAGACCTTGATTTATCGGCGTTTTTACTTAATGAAAATTATAAATTGATTAAAAATAGCTACGCACACTCGATTTTAGTCGAGTTAGTAGCTAAAATAGTCAGCATATAGGGAAACTTGTATGTAGAGATAGCAAAAGCTATCCAATACTACTCGAATTGCTGGAAAGTCCTAAAGCTAATCAAACT